>VBPC01000292.1 GCA_005887895.1 Candidatus Rokuibacteriota bacterium | reverse complement strand
CCGGATGGCCGAGCTCGAATGGCTGGAGGGCGGCATCACCGCCGTCCCCGGCATCCTCGCGGGCGGCGTCACCGCCGGCATCAAACCCTCCGGCCGGAGGGACCTGGCGCTGATCCACTCGCCGACGCCGGCACGCTCGGCCGCCGTCTTCACGTCCAACCAGGTCAAGGGCGCCCCGGTGCTCGTCTCGATGGAGCACGCGCGCAGCGGCGCGGCCCAGGCGATCCTCGCCTCGAGCGGGTGCGCCAACGTGTGCACCGGCGAGCGCGGGGTGAAAGACGCCCGCGAGATGACGAAGACCGTCGCCGACCTGCTGCGGATCCCGCCGACGCACGTGCTCATCGCGGCCACCGGCGTCATCGGCGTGCCGCTGCCGATGGACAAGATCCGCGTGGCCCTGCCCAAGCTGGTGAAGGCGCTGTCCCCCCAGGGCGGTCGCGGCGCCGCCGAGGCGATCATGACCACCGACACGCGGCCCAAGGAGGCCGCGCTCCGCGTGGAGGTCAACGGGCGCGTGGTGACGCTGGGCGGCATCGCCAAGGGCGTGGCCATGCTCGAGCCGCACCTGGCCACGATGTTCTGCTTCGTGGCCACCGACGCCGCCGTGGCGCGCGGCGCGCTGAGCGGGGTCGTGCGGCGCGCGGTCGAGCGCTCCTTCAACCGCATCACCGTCGATTCCGACCAGTCCACCAGCGACACCGTCGCCGTCCTCGCCAACGGCCTGGCCGAGAACCGTCCGCTCGAGGCGGGCGGGCGCGGCCTGCGCCAGTTCGCGGCCGGGATGGAGGCGCTGATGACGAAGCTCGCGCGGATGCTGGTCGCCGACGGCGAGGGCGCCACCAAGCTGGTGATGGTGGCGGTGCGCGGCGCGGCCAGCCGGCGCGACGCCCTCGTCGCCGCCCGCAGCGTGGCCAACTCGCCGCTGGTCAAGTGCGCCCTCAACGGGGCCGATCCCAACTGGGGGCGGATCATGATGGCGCTCGGCAAGTCGGCGGCCCGGATCGACCAGGACAAGGTGGGGATCGCCGTGGGCGAGGAGGCCCTCGTCGAGCGCGGCGTGCTCAGAGAAGGCGTGCGCCTGGAGCGCATCCGCGAGATCATGGGAGGGTCGGAGTACGAGCTCACGATCGACCTCGGTCTCGGGCGTGGCGAAGACCGCGTGTGGACCAGCGACCTGAGCGAGGAGTACGTGCGGCTCAACGGCAAGTACACGACGTAACACATCACACACGCCGTGCACATTCGGTGGGGACGGTGCGAACGCTGATCCCTGAGCGCGGCGGAGGCAAACCGAAGGAGGACGCATGGCTGCCCTGACGATGAAGGAGCTGCTCGAGGCCGGAGTGCATTTCGGCCATCAGACGAAGCGGTGGAACCCGAAGATGCAGAAGTACATCTTCGGCGAGCGCAACGGGATCTACATCATCGACCTCCAGAAGACGCTCAAGAAGTTCCGCGAAGCCTACGCCTTCGTGCGCGACCTCGCGGCCGGCGGCGGCACGGTGCTGTTCATCGGCACCAAGAAGCAGGCCCAGGAGACCGTGTTCGAGGAGGCCAGCCGCTGCGCGATGTTCTACGTGAACCAGCGCTGGCTGGGCGGGACCCTCACGAACTTCGCGACGATCCGCAAGTCCATCGCGCGGCTCAAGAAGCTCGAGGAGATGAAGGAGACGGGCGAGTTCGACCGGGTGTCCAAGAAGGAGGCGCTCGAGCTGGACCGGGAGCGGGAGAAGCTCGAGAAGGCGCTGATCGGCATCAAGGTGATGGACTCCCTGCCGTCCGCCGTGTTCATCATCGACCCGCGGAAGGAGAAGATCGCCGTCGCCGAGGCGCAGCGCCTGGGGATTCCCATCGTGGCCATCGTGGACACGAACTGCGACCCCAGCGGCATCGACTACCCGATCCCCGGTAACGACGACGCGATCCGGGCCGTGCGGCTGATCACCTCGCGCGTGGCCGACGCGATCCTCGAGGGCCGCGGCACGCTGGCCAAGGACGAGGCCGAGACGGAGGGGACCGAGACCGGGGCCGAGGGCGAGATGGCGGGGGCCGCCGCCGAGGCGGAGGTGTCCTGATGGCGGCCGACGCCAAGACGGTGATGGAGCTCCGCGAGCGCACGGGCGCCGGCGTGATGGACTGCAAGGCCGCCCTGCAGGCCGCCAACGGCAGCCTCGACGAGGCCGTCGAGTTCCTGCGCAAGAAGGGGCTCGCCGATGCCAAGAAGCGCGAGCACCGCGACGCCAAGGACGGCCTCGTGCACGCCTACATCCACGCCGGCGCCAAGCTCGGCGTGCTCATCGAGGTCAACTGCGAGACGGACTTCGTGGCCAAGACCGACGCGTTCCAGGAGCTCGTCCGAGACCTCGCCATGCAGGTGGCCGCCGCCAACCCAACCTACGTCGCCCGCGAGGACGTGCCGGGCGAGGTGCTCGAGAAGGAGCGCGAGATCTACCGCTCGCAGCTGGCCGAGCAGAAGAAGCCACCCCAGGTGGTCGACAAGATCGTGGAGGGCAAGCTCGAGAAGTTCTTCAGCGAGCAGTGCCTGCTCGAGCAGCCCTTCATCAAGGACGCCTCCGGCAAGACGAAGGTGAAGGACCTCGTGGACCGTGTCAACGCCGCCACCAAGGAGAAGGTCGGCGTCCGGCGCTTCGCCCGGTTCCAGGTCGGCGGAGGCGGGTAGGCGTGGCGGCCGATGCCGGTGGCCGCGGTCCGGCCTACCGCCGCATCGTCCTGAAGCTCTCGGGCGAGGCGTTGGCCGGGAGCCAGGGCTACGGCCTCGATCCGGCGGTGCTCATGCGCATCGGGGCCGAGGTGCGCGAGGTGATCGACCTCGGCGTGCAGGTCGCCATCGTGATCGGCGGCGGTAACATCTTCCGGGGCGTGGCCGCGCAGGCGGGCGGCATGGAGCGCGCCACCGCCGACTACATGGGCATGCTGGCCACCGTCATCAACGCGCTGGCCCTGCAGGATTCGCTCGAGAAGGCCGGCTGCCAGACGCGCGTGCTGTCCGCCATCGAGATGCGCGCGGTGGCCGAGCCCTACATCCGCCGGCGGGCGATCCGCCACCTGGAGAAGGGCCGCGTGGTCATCTTCGCCGCCGGCACCGGCAACCCGTTCTTCACCACCGACACCGCCGGCGCCCTCCGCGCCGTCGAGATCGCCGCCGACGCCATCATGAAGGCCACCAAGGTCGACGGCATCTACTCTGCCGATCCCGCCCGGGACAAGAACGCCGAGCGGCTCGAGCGCGTCACCTACATCGAGGTCCTCAACCGGCGTCTGGAGGTCATGGACACGACCGCGATCTCGCTCTGCATGGACAACAAGCTGCCGATCGTCGTCTTCGACCTCACGCGCTCGGGCAACATCAAGCGAATCGTCTGCGGCGAGCCTGTCGGCTCGATCGTCACGTCGTCGGCGTGAGAGGGGGGACGTCATGCAGACCGTGTTGAAGGACGTGGACGCGCGTATGAACGCGGCGCTGGAAGCCCTGACCCGCGAGTTCGCCACCGTGCGGACCGGCCGCGCCTCGGCCGCCCTGCTCGATGCGATCCGCGTCGACTACTACGGCACGCCGACCCCGATCCAGCAGATGGCGTCGGTGTCGACGCCCGACGCGCGCACGCTGACGATCCAGCCGTGGGAGGCGGGCCAGATCGGCGTGATCGAAAAAGCGATCCAGAAGTCCGACCTCGGCCTCACGCCGGTGAACGACGGCAAGCTCATCCGGCTGACCATGCCGACGCCCACCGAAGAGCGGCGCAAGCAGCTCGTCAAGACGGTCGCCAAGATGGCGGAGGACGCGCGGGTGGCCATCCGCAACGTGCGTCGCGAGGCCAACGACAAGCTGAAGACGGCGGCCAAGGACAGGAAGGCAGCGCTCTCCGAGGACGACGAGCGGCGCGCCCACGATCAGGTGCAGAAGACCACCGATCGCTTCATCGCCAAGATCGACGAGCTGCTGAAGAAAAAGGAGCAGGAGATCCTCTCATTCTGAGGCGCGCGGCGCCGGCTCCCGCCCTGGAGGCCCTCGGCGAGCAGGATGTGCTCGCGCTGGTCCGGTCGCAGCCGGTGCCGGCCCACGTGGCCATCATCATGGACGGCAACGGCCGGTGGGCGACGCGCAAGGGCCTGCCGCGGGTGGCCGGCCATCGCGAGGGCGTGAAGGCGGCCCGGGCCATCGTGCGGGCGGCCGACGCCGTCGGGCTGCGCTACCTGACGCTCTACGCGTTCTCGACGGAGAACTGGAGCCGGCCGGAAGACGAGGTCACGACGCTGATGCGGCTGCTGGAGGAGTCGATCTACCGTGAGCTGCCGGAGCTGATGGAGCGCAACGTACGCCTGCGCGTGATCGGGCGCCGCCACGGCGTGCCGCTGCCGGTGCGGCGCGGGATCGACCACGTCGTCCACGAGACGCGCGCCAACAGCGGCCTCACCCTGCTGATGGCCTTCAACTACGGCGGCCGCGACGAGCTGCTCGACGCCTTCCGCGCGCTGGCCCGCCGCGTGCGGGCCGGCGAGCTGGCCCCCGACGACATCTCGGAGACCGACGTCAGCGGCGCCCTCTACACCGACGGCGTGCCGGATCCCGATCTGCTGATCCGCACCAGTGGTGAGATGCGGGTCTCGAACTTCCTCCTGTGGCAGATCGCCTACACCGAGCTGTGGATCACGCCCACCTACTGGCCGGACTTCGGGCCGGTCGACCTCTATCGCGCCGTCGCGGAGTTCCAGCGGCGGACGCGCCGCTTCGGTGGAGTGTGACGTGGCCGTGGCCGTGGCGGTCGTCGGGCTCGTCGGCGGCGCCGGGAGGCCGGCGGTGCTGAAGCGCCTGCTCAGCACCGCCGCCCTGCTGCCGGCGTTCCTGCTGATCGTGGTGAAGGCGCCGGCGTGGCTGTTCAACGCGCTGGTCGTCCTCGCCAGCGCCCGGGCGTCGTGGGAGCTGACCCGGATGCTCGAGCAGGCCGGCCGTCCCGTCCTGCGCCGCCTCGGCGTGCTGGCCGGCGTCGCCCTGACCGCCTCGTTCGGCGTCTCGCGGCTGCCCGAGCCGCTGCTGCTGCCGGGGCTCGTGCTGACGCTCGCCGTCGGCGCGATCCTGGCGGCACCCATCTGGCAGTCCGGCGCGCCCGGCGTCGAGTCCACCGCCAACACGCTGCTGGCCGTGCTGTACATCGGCTGGCTGCTCGGCTACGGCATCCTGCTGCACCGCACGTCGCCGCACGGCGCCGAGCTGGTGCTGTTCCTGGTCGGGGTGACGTGGGTCGGCGAGACCGCGGCCTACCTCGTGGGGTCCACGCTCGGTCGGCATCCTCTGGCGCCCGTCGTCAGCCCGCGCAAGACCGTGGAGGGCTCGGTCGCCCAGATGATCGCCTCCGTCGCCACGGCCGTCGCGCTCGGCGCCTGGCTGCTGCCCGACTGCCGGCTCCCGGTGGCGATGGCCGCCGGCGGCCTGCTCGGGCTCGTCGGGCAGGTGGGCGACCTGGCCGAGTCCGTCATCAAGCGCACGGTCGGCCTCAAGGACACCGGGGCGCTGATTCCGGGCCACGGCGGTGTGCTGGACCGCATCGACAGCCTGCTCTTCAACCTGCCGGCGTTCTACTACTTCTCGCGACTGACGGGGTGCGCATGAAGCGCGTCACGATCCTGGGCGCCACCGGGTCCATTGGCTTGCGGACGCTCGAGCTCGTCTCGAGCTTCCCGGACGAGTTCAGCGTGGCCGGCCTGGCCGCCCGCGGCTCCAACGTCGAGCTGGTGGCCGAGCTGTGCCGCAAGCACTCGCCGCGCGCCGTCGCGCTGCTCGACGTCGGCGCTCGCGACCGGCTGGCCCGGCTGCTGCCGGCGCCGCGGCCCGAGCTGCTCGCCGGCGCCGACGGCCTCACCGCCCTGGCGCGCGACGTGGACGCCGACGTGGTCGTGTCGGCGCTGGTCGGCGGCGTCGGCCTGCTGCCGACCATGGCCGCGATCGAGGCCGGTCGGACGATGGCCCTCGCCAACAAGGAGACGCTGGTGATGGCGGGCAGCCTCATGACGGCGGCCGCGCGCCGCCGTCAGGTGGCGCTGCTGCCGGTCGACTCCGAGCACAGCGCGGTCTTCCAGTGCCTGGTCGGCCACAACCGGGGCGACGTCCACCGCATCCTCCTGACGGCGTCGGGCGGGCCGTTTCGCGAGTGGCCGGCCGACAAGTTCGGGGCGATCACCGTCGAGGACGCGCTGAAGCATCCGACCTGGAAGATGGGCGCCAAGATCACGATCGACTCCGCGACGCTCATGAACAAGGGGCTGGAGATCATCGAGGCGCGCTGGCTCTTCGACGTCGTCCCCGACCAGGTGCAGGTCGTCGTGCATCCGCAGTCGATCGTGCACTCGATGGTCGAGTACGTCGACGGCTCGGTGCTCGCCCAGCTGGGCGTGGCCGACATGGGCATCCCGATCCTCTACGCGCTGACGTTTCCCGAGCGGCGGCCCACGCCGGCCGCGCGGCTCGACCTCACGCGGACCAGCCCGCTGTCCTTCTTCGAGCCCGACCCCGTCAAGTTCCCGTGCCTGCGCCTGGCCCGCGCCGCCCTCGAGCGCGGCGGCACCGCGCCGGGCGTCCTCAACGCCGCCAACGAGGTGGCGGTCGCGGCCTTCCTCGACCGCCGCATCGCCTTCCTCGACATTCCCGCGCTCATCGAGCGCGCGCTCGATCGCCTGCCGCCGGCCCCGCTCACGTCCATCGCCCAGTGCGTGGACGTCGACGCCGAGGCCCGCCGACACGTCCAGGAGTGGGTCGCCGCGCGCGCCGGAGGTTCATCGACGTGNCGGCGTCGAGCGGTTCTCGATCGGCTTCGGCCCCGTGCTGTTCCGCTGGCGCGGCGCGGAGACGGAGTACTGCCTGTCGGCCATCCCGATGGGCGGCTACGTCAAGATGATGGGCGAGGAGAACCCGCTCGAGGGCGGCGGCACCCCGACCTACGATCCGGCCAAGGCGTTCGCGCTCAAGCCGCTGTGGGCGCGCTTCCTGATCGTCTTCGCCGGACCCGGGATGAACCTGGTGCTCGCCGTCGTCATCTTCGCCGCGGTGCTGGCCACGCTCGGGCGGCCGGTGTGGCCGGCCACCGTCGGTCGCGTGACGCCCGACAGCCCGAGCGCCGCCGCCGGCCTGCAGACCGGCGACACCGTGGTGGCCGCGAACGGCCGGCCGATCAAGTACTGGGAAGACCTCGACCACGCACTCGGCACCTCGGCCGGGCGCCCGCTCGAGCTGCGCGTGCGACGCGACGGGACCGAGCGCACGGTCACGGTGACGCCGCGGCTGCGCACCGCGCCCGACCCGATCTTCCGCGAGCCGCGCGAGACGTGGGACGTCGGCGCCGGCCCGCAGCTGATCCCGCAGATCAGCTCGGTCAGCCCGGGCTCCCCGGCCGAGCGGGCCGGCATCAAGGCCGGCGACGTCGTGATCAGCGTGGACGGGCAGCCGGTCTACACGCCCGAGGACCTCGTCGAGGCCATCCGCACGCGGCCGGGCCAGTCCTTCCCGATCACGCTCGAGCGCGACGGGCGCACGCTGACGGTGACGGTCACGCCCGACGCCGTGAAGGAAAAGGGCGCCGACGGCCAGGAGCGTCAGGTCGGCCGCATCCAGGCCGGCATCGCCACCAAGACCGTGCGCTTCGAGCCGTACAATCCCGTCACCGCGGTCGGCTACGGCGTCACCAAGACGTGGGACATGACCGTGCTCACGACGAAGGGGCTCTGGAAGCTCGTCTCGCGGCAGATCGACTCGTCGAACATCGGCGGGCCGATCCAGATCGCGACCGAGGCCGGCCGCCAGGCGCGCGACGGCATGGCCTCGCTGGCGCTCTTCACGGCGATCATCAGCGTCAACCTGGCCGTGCTGAACCTGCTCCCGGTGCCGATGCTGGACGGCGGTCACCTGTTCTTCTTCGTCATCGAGGCGGTGCTGGGACGGCCGCTGTCGCTGCGCAAGCGCGAGGTGGCCCAGCAGGTGGGGTTCGTCCTGCTGATGCTGCTCATGGTCTACGCGCTCTACAACGATCTCGTGCGACTCGACGCGTTCAAATTCTTCCGATAGGACGGGGGACGGATGATCACTCGGCGCACAACACGGCAGATCCAGGTGGGCAACGTCAAGGTCGGCGGCGGCGCCCCGATCACCGTGCAGTCCATGACCAAAACCGACACGCGCAACGTGGAGGCCACGCTGCTGGAGATCTGGTCGCTGGAGGCGGCCGGCTGCGACGTCGTCCGCTGCGCGGTGCCGGTACGGGAGGCGGCCGAGAAGCTCGGCGAGATCAAGCGTCAGATCCGCATCCCGCTGGTGGCCGACATCCACTTCAACTACAAGCTGGCCCTCATCGCCCTCGAGCAGGGCGTGGACGGCCTGCGGCTCAACCCCGGCAACATCGGCGGCAGGAAGTTCGTGCTGGAGGTCGTGGCGCTGGCCAAGGAGCGCAAGATCCCGATCCGGATCGGCGTCAACGCCGGCTCGCTGGAGAAGGATCTCCTGGAGAAATACAGCGGTCCCACCGCGCAGGGGATGGTCGAATCGGCGCTGCGGCACATCCACATCCTCGAGGACTGCGGCTACCCCGAGATGAAGGTGTCGCTGAAGGCCTCCGACCCGCTGATGATGATCGAGGCTTACCGCATGCTGGCCGACCAGGTCGACTATCCGTTCCACCTCGGCGTCACCGAGGCCGGCACGCCGGGGGTGGGGACGATCAAGTCCGCGGTCGGCCTCGGCGCGCTCCTGAGCGAGGGCATCGGCGACACGATCCGGGTGTCGCTCTCGGCCGATCCCACCGAGGAGGTCCGGGTCGGCATCGACATCCTGAAATCGCTCGGCCTCCGCAAGGGCGGCCTCACCTTCGTGTCGTGCCCGTCGTGCGGCCGCGCCGACGTCGATCTGGTGAAGCTCGCCAAGCAGGTGGAGGACGAGTTCCGCGGCCTCAACGAGGAGATCCACATCGCCGTCATGGGCTGTGAGGTCAACGGGCCGGGCGAGGCGCGGGCGGCCGACATCGGCGTGGCCGGCGGCCGCGGGATCGGGCTCATCTTCAAGGGCGGCGAGGTCATCCGGAAGGTGCCCGAGAAGGACATCGTGAGCGCGATGCGCGAGGAGGTCGACAAGTACCTCGCCGAGCGGCGGGCCGCGAAGGAAGCGGCGGGAGCGAGCGCCTGATGGGACAGTACGACTGCCACGTGTTCGTGTGCACCAGCGGCGAGACATGCCCGACCCAGGGCGACGTCGAGAAGTTCGTGAAGCTCCTCCGCGCCGAGGTCGTCAAGGGCGGCCGCCAGCAGGACATCCGCATCAACAAGGCCGGCTGTTTCTCGCAGTGCGGCCACGGTCCGATGATCGTCGTCTATCCGGAGAACGTGTGGTACGCGGGGGTGCAGGAGGCCGACCTGGCCGAGATCGCGCAGTCGCACATCCTCGGCGGCAAGCCGGTCGAGCGGCTCCGCTACGAGCCCGGCGTCAAGGGCGCCAACAAGACGAAAGACGCGCACTAGATGCGCCTCGCGAAGTCGCTCGTTCCCACGCTCCGCGAGGATCCCGCCGACGCCGAAGCCCTCTCGCACAAGCTCATGCTGCGGGCGGGCCTCGTGCGCCAGCTCGCGGCCGGCATCTACGTCTACCTCCCGATCGGACTTCGCGTGATGGAGAAGATCGACGCGATCATTCGCGAGGAGATGAACGCGATCGGCGGGCAGGAGATCTCGATGCCCGTGCTCCAGCCCGCCGACATCTGGCAGAAGAGCGGCCGGTGGGAAGGCATCCCGGAGATGTTCAAGCTGCAGGACCGCTACGGACGCGACATGGTGCTCGGCATGACGCACGAGGAGGTCATCGCCTGGCTGGCCGCCCGGGAGATCCGCTCGTACCGGGACCTGCCGCAGATCTGGTACCAGATCCAGACCAAGGAGCGGGACGAGGCCCGGCCGCGCTCGGGCGTGCTGCGCACGCGCGAGTTCGTCATGAAGGATTCCTACACGCTCGACCCCGACCTCGCTGCCCTCGAGCGCTCCTACGCCGCCCACGAGGGCGCCTACCGCAGGATCTTCGAGCGCTGTGGCCTCCGCTTCTACGTCGCCCAGTCCGACACCGGCATGATGGGCGGGCTCGGCGCCCACGAGTTCCTGGCGCCGTGCGCGGCCGGCGAGGACGAGATCGCGATCTGCGCCGGCTGCGGCTACGCGGCCAACGTGGAGATCGCGCGCGGCGTTCCGGCTCCGCCCGGGTTCCCTCCCGCGAGCCGTGAGGAGGTCGCCACGCCGAACGCGCGCACCATCGCCGAGGTCAGCGCGCTGCTGAAGGTCGATCCGCGGCTGATGCTCAAGTCGCTGCTCTACGTCGGGCGGCGCACGGGACCCGTGCTGGTGCTGGTGCGCGGCGATCACGCGCTCCACGAACGCAAGCTCGCGCGGGCGCTCGGCGGGGACGAGGTGCGCCAGCATCTCGGCGCCCCGGCCGGCTCGGTCGGTCCGGTCGGCGCTCACGTGCCAGTCCTCGCCGACGAGCACCTCCGCGGCGGCGTCTACGTGACCGGCGCTAACCGCGAGGGCTTCCACCTGCGCGGGGTGACGCCGGGCCGCGACTTCGAGCCGCGCTTCGTCGATCTCCACACGGTCGCGGCGGGCGAGGCCTGCGTGGAATGCGGCAAGCCGCTGGCGGTCGAGAAGGTGATCGAGGTCGGCAACATCTTCAAGCTCGGCACGAAGTACTCCGACGCGCTCGGCGCGATGTTCCTCGACGAGGGCGGCAAGGAGCAGCCGATCATCATGGGCAGCTACGGCATCGGCCCCGCGCGGATCGCCGCCGCCGCCGTGGAGCAGTGCGCCGATGCCGACGGCATCGTCTGGCCCGCCTCGATCGCGCCGTTCCACGTCCACATCGTCGTCGTGAGCCTGCGCGATGCGGCCCAGGTGGCCGCCGCCGAGGAGGTCTACGCCGGCTGTCGCGCCGCTGGCCTCGACGCGCTCCTGGACGACCGTGACGAGCGCCCCGGGGTGAAGTTCAAGGACGCCGATCTGCTCGGCATGCCGGTGCGCGTCACCGTCGGCAACGCCCTCGCCAAGGAGGGCGTGGTCGAGATCAAGGAGCGGCGCGCGCCCCGCGCGGAGCACCGGGTCGCCAGAGACCGCGTGATCGACACCATCAGGGGTCTGGAGGTCTTCCGGGCCTCGCGCTGACTTGCCTCCCGACGACACCCGTGCTAAAGTCCTGAAAAAGTGGGCCTTGCCCACTTTTTTACTTTAGTCGGGTGGCATGCAGGACGACGAACGCGAGCTCCGGATCGAGGAGGTCGTGCAGCCCGTACTCCGCGATCACGGGCTCACGCTCGTAGACCTCGAGTGGCGGGCGCACCGGCCGCGTGGGGTGTTGCGGTTGTTCGTCGACAAACCCGGCGGCGTGGGCATCGAGGATTGCCGCCGCGCCAGCCGCGAGGTGGGCGATGCGCTCGATGCCGCCGCCCTGATCGAGGAGGGGTACGATCTCGAGGTGTCGTCGCCGGGGCTGGATCGCCAGCTCCGGAAGGACCGCGAGTTTCGCTGGGCGCTCGGCAAGCAGGTGCAGTGCTGGGTGGCCGGCGGAGAGGAGTTTCGGGGCCGCCTGGTGGACGTGGACGCCGCCCGGCTCACGCTCGAGCGCGACGGCGAGCGGATCGAGCTGGAACGGGCTCGCGTCACCAAGGCGAGGCTGGAGGCGGAGGTTCCCTGGCCACGACGGCCGTCAGTGCTATGAATCGCGAATTGATCATGGTCATCGAGCAGCTGGGACGCGAGAAGGGGATCGACAAGGAGGTCCTCTTCGAGGCGCTGGAGTCCGCCCTGCTGTCGGCCTCGCGGAAATCGCTCGGGCCCGGGGACAATGTCCGCATCCACATCGACCGCAAGACCGGCGAGTTCCGCGTCTATCATCGCAAGAAGGTCGTCGAGGAGGTCGGTGACCCCGAGACCGAGATCAGCCTCACGGACGCCAAGGCCCTGAACCCCGAGGCCGAGCTGGACGTGGAGCTGGAGCTGCTGCAGGAGAAGCCGCTCCAGGATCTGGGCCGCATCGCGGCGCAGACCGCCAAGCAGGTGATCCTCCAGAAGGTCCGCGATGCGGAGCGCGAGGGGATCTACTCGGAGTTCATCGGCAAGGAGGGCCAGATCCTGCGCGGCGTCGTGCACCGGATCGAAAAGCGCAACGTGATCCTCGAGATCGGCAAGGCCGAGGCGATCCTGCCCGAGCGCGAGCAGATCCCCGGCGAGCGCTACAACCCCGGGGATCGCATCCGCGCCTTCGTGCTCGAGGTGCGGCGCTCGGCCAAGGGGCCGCAGATCACGCTCTCACGGACGCATCCCGGCTACCTGGCCCGCCTGTTCGAGACGGAGATCCCCGAGATCCAGGAGGGGATCGTCGTCGTCAAGGCCACCGCCCGCGAGGCCGGTGAGCGCGCCAAGGTCGCGGTCGCGTCGACCAAGCGCGACGTCGATCCGATCGGCGCCTGCGTCGGGCTGCGCGGCACCCGCATCCAGGTGATCAGCCGCGAGCTGCGCGGGGAAAAGATCGACATCATCGAGTGGTCGCACGACCCCTCGACGTTCGTGGCGCGGGCGCTGTCGCCTGCCAAGGTCTCGTCGGTCATCGTGGCCGAGGAGGGTGCCGAGGCTCCGCCGTCCGCGCTGGTGATCGTGCCGGACAACCAGCTCTCGCTGGCGATCGGCAAGAAGGGGCAGAACGCGCGGCTGGCGGCCAAGCTGACCGGCATGCGCATCGACATCAAGAGCGAGTCGGAGATCGAGACCGAGCGGGCGGACGCCGAAGAGGCCAAGGCCGCGTTGCAGGCCTTCGCCGGCGGCAGCGCCGAGGTCGTCGAGGCGCTCGAGGCGGCCGGGCTCGGCTCGCCGCGCGCGATCGTCGACGCCGGTCGCGAGGCGCTGGCGGCGCTGCCGCCGGTGGGCGACCGCGCCGACAAGATCTACGCGGCCGCCGAGGAATGGCTGACGGCCCGCAACCAGCCGGCGCCGGAGAGCCCACCCGCCGGCGACGCGCCGGCGGGCGACGCCGAGCCGCCGACGCCGGGCACGTGAAGCATGCGCCGACTCGTACGTGTCTCGGTTGCCGGCAGCGCCGCCCCAAGCGGGAGCTCGTACGCCTCGTGCGGCGCGCGGACGGTGTCGTGGTCGTGGGGGCGCGGGCGACGGGGCGCGGCGCCTACGTGTGCGCCGCGTCGGACTGCGTGGAGCGCGCGCTGAAGAGCGGACGGCTCGCGCATGCGTTTCGGGCCGCGTGCCGGCCCGACGAGGGACTGGCGCTCACGGTGCTGGCGGCCGGGGCTCTCGGGGCCATGTCGGGGCCCCTCGAGGACGGCGCGCGTGACAGAGCGGCGTCGCGGCTTTGCCCAGACGCTGCGAACGTTTGGGGGTCTGGGGGCCATGTCGGGGCCCCTCGAGGACGGCGCGCGTGACAGAGCGGCGTCGCGGCTTTGCCGAGACGCTGCGAACGTTTGGGGGTCTGGGGGCCATTTCGGGGCCCCCGGTTCCAAACTAGGAGAGGTGAGGGGGACGTGGCAGCGACGAAAATCAAGGTGATCGAGCTCGCAAAAGAGCTCGGCGTGACCAGCAAGGATCTGATGGTCGCGGCCGAGGAGATGGGCCACAAGGGCGTTCGCGCCATGACCCCTCTGGATCAGAAGCTCGCCAACGAGCTGCGGGTGAAGCTCGGCAAGGGCCGCGAGCTGCCCGAGGAGGCCGCCAAGCCCAAGCGAGCCCCCAAGCCGAAGGCCCCGCCCGAGCTCGGCCCCGACGGCTTGCCGCTGCCGAAGAAGCCCGCGCGCGCCAAGAAGAAGGTGGAGGACGGCGTCGAGGAGAGTGTCGAGGTCCGTCCAGCCGCGACGATCGTCAAGCCGAGACCGGCCGCGCCCGTCGAGATCGCGCCCGAGGCGCCCTCGATCGTGAAGCCCGCGGCCGAGATCGCGCCGGAGCCGCCGAAGGTCGCTCCGGTGGCGCCGCCGCTCGAGCCGCTGAAGCCGGCGGCCGCCGCGCCGGCGCCGGCGGCGCCCGGCGTCCGCAAGCCCGAGCCGAAGATCGTTCCCTTCCGTCCACTCGAGCGGTCCACGCCACCGCCGCCGCCCTCGCGGCCGTCGCGTGGACCGTCGGGACCGTTCTCGCAGCCGCGAATCACTCAGGGGCCGCCGCGGCCCGCCGCGCCGCCGCCACCGCCGCGTCCGCCCCAGCCGGTGGCCCCGGCGGCCGCCGCGACCCCGCGGCCGGCCGCGCCGATCGAGACGTCACGCCCGGCGCCGGCCGCCGCCGACGTGGAAGCGCCGCCGGCGCCGCCGGCGGAGGTCAAGCGCGAGCTCGTCCGCGTGGGCGAGTCCGTGACAGTGGCCGAGCTCGCCGAGAAGATGCGTCGCAAGTCGGGTGAGGTGATCAAGGCGCTCATCGAGCTGGGCGTCATGAAGATGGTCAACGACCTGCTCGACCCGACCGAGGCCAAGCTGGTCGCCGACAAGTTCAACTTCGATCTCGAGATCCGCTCGGTCGAGGGCGACGTCATCGAGGAGGAGGGCGAGGTCGATCCGGCCCAGCTGCAGCTGCGCCCGCCGGTGGTGACCGTCATGGGCCACGTCGACCACGGCAAGACGTCGCTGCTCGATGCGATCCGCCGCACGAAGGTGGCCGAGAAGGAGCACGGCGGTATCACGCAGCACATCGGCGCTTACCAGGTCGTGACCGGCCATGGCAAGGTGACCTTCCTCGACACCCCGGGCCACGAGGCCTTCACCGCCATGCGCGCGCGCGGCGCCCAGGCCACCGACATCGTCATCCTGGTGGTGGCGGCGGACGACGGCGTGATGCCGCAGACGGTCGAGGCGATCAACCACGCCCGCGCCGCCGACGTCCCGATCATCGTGGCCGTCAACAAGATCGACAAGCCGGAGGCCGACCCGGACCGCGTGAAACGCGAGCTGTCGAACCACAACCTGATGCCCGAGGAGTGGGGCGGTCAGACGATCTTCGTGCCCACCTCCGCCAAGAAGGGCACCGGCATCGACCAGCTGCTCGAGATGACCGCGCTCCAGTCGGAGGTGCTCGAGCTGAAGGCCAATCCGACCCGGGCCGCGCGCGGGGTCATCATCGAGGGCCGGCTCGATCGGGGCCGCGGCCCGGTCGCGACGGTCCTCATTCAGAACGGCACGCTGCACGAGAGCGACGCCGTGGTCGTCGGCGCGCACTCCGGCCGCATCCGCGCGCTCATCGACCCTGCCGGTCGAAAGGTGAAGTCCGCCGGCCCGTCGGATCCCGTCGAGCTGCTCGGCCTCAGCGGCGTGCCGTCGGCCGGCGACGTGCTGGTGGCGGTGTCGGACGAGCGCAAGGCCCGGCAGATCGCCGGGATGCGCTCCGATCGCGACAAGAGCAAGGTCAAGGCGGCCACCCGGATCACGCTGGAAGGCCTGCAGCAGCAGATCAAGTCCGGCGAGATCAAGGAGCTGCGCCTGATCCTCAAGGCCGACGTCCAGGGCTCGGTGGAGGCGGTGGCCGAGGCGCTCGAGCGGCTCTCGACCGACGAGGTCAAGCTGAAGGTCATTCACAGCTCGGTGGGCGCCATCAACGAGGGCGACGTGATGCTGGCCTCGGCGTCCAACGCCATCGTGCTCGGATTCAACGTCAAGGCCGAGCCCAAGGCGGCCGGCCAGGCCCAGGCCAACGGCGTCGACGTCCGCAACTACAACGTCATCTACGAGGCGATCAACGACGTCAAGGCGGCCCTGGAGGGCATGCTGGCGCCGGAGATCCGCGAGACGCTGCTCGGCCGCGCGCTCATCAAGCAGATGTTCGTCATCTCCAAGCTGGGGCCGGTGTGCGGCTCGATGGTGCAGGAGGGCAAGATCGTGCGCGGCGCCAAGGTGCGGGTGCGTCGCGGCAACGCCATCGCGCACGAGGGGACGATCACCTCGCTCCGTCGGTTCAAGGACGACGTGCGTGAGGTCCTCGCCGGGCTGGAGTGCGGCATCGGCGTGGACATCAAGGACACCCAGCCCGGAGACATCCTCGAGGCGTACTCGACCGAGGAAGTCGCGCGTACGCTGTAGGCGCGACGAGCGGCGGAGACCATCGTGTCGACCGCGCGCGTTGCCCTGGGGATGGTCGAGCTGCACCTGCCCGACGTCGACTCGCTCAAGGGCAAGCGACACGTCCTCAAGGGCCTGAAGGAGCGCGTGCGCGCCCGCTTCGAGTGCTCGGTGGCCGAGGTGGACCATCAGGACTCCTGGCAGCGGGCCACCCTCGCGGTGGCCTACGTGTCCGGCGACGCCCGCCACGCCAACGAGGTCGTGTCCAAGGCGATGGACTTCATCGAGGACCACGTCGAGGGCCGCGTCCTCGACACGTCCGTGGAGATTCTGTGATGCAGGGGAAGCGGCTCGACCGGGTCAACCAGCTGATCAAGGAGGAGATCTCCACGCTGCTGCAGCGCGAGTTGAAGGACCCGCGCCTCGGCTTCGTGACGGTCACCGACGTCGACACCTCCAAGGACCTCCGCACCGCCAAGGTCTTCGTCTCCGTGCTCGGCGACGAGCGCCAATGGACGGCCTCCCTCACCGCGCTCGAGCACGCGCGCGGCTTCGTGCGCAACTGGCTGCGCCAGCACCTCGAGCTGCGGGTCACGCCCGAGATCGACTTCCGCGCCGACCGGTCGATGGAGCACGCCGCCCGCATCCAGTCGATCCTCAAGCAGGTGCAGGGCGAATGAGCGCGGCGGACGACGCCACGCCCTCGGGCAGGCCAGCGGCGGCGCGGGTCGGGCTGGCGCCTCCCGCTCCCGCCGACGTCCAGGCGCCGTTCCGGCGCCAGCGCGGGCGCGCGTTGATGCTGGGGCACGTGCATCCCGACGCCGACGTGCTCGGTACGTTGCTGGCGCTGGGGCTGGCGCTCGAGTCGCGGGGCTGGTCCGTCGTGTACGGCGGCCCGCACCCGGCGCCGTCCGCGCTCGGCTTCCTGCCGGGCGTCGAGCGCTACCAGATCCTCAAATCAGTGGACGGTCCGTTCGACGTCGCCGTGCTGACCGATTGCCCGAATCCTGCGCGAACCGAGGGGCTCGTCGACGAGGCGCGCGCGGCGACGCCGGTGGTCGTCAACATCGACCACCATCCGGACAACCGGCGCTATGGCCACGTCAACTGGATCGACACGTCGGCGGCCGCCACCGGCGAGATGGTTTACCGCCTGCTCGTCGACCTCGGCGTGCCCCTCACGCCGTCGATCGCGACCAACCTCTTCACCGCCGTCCACACCGACACCGGCTCGTTCCGCTACTCGAACGTCACGCCGCTGACCTTCCGCATCGCGGCCGACCTCGTCGCGGCCGGCGCCGACCCGGCCGCGGTCGCCTCCGCGCTCTACGAGCGGCGGCCGACGGACGCGCTGAAGCTCCTGGGCGAGACGCTGGCGCGCATCCAGGTGAGCGACGACGGCCGCGTGGCGTGGCTGGCCCTGCCGGCCGGCGCCGTGCCGGAGACGTTCATCGAGGCGGAAGAGCTGGTGAACTATCCGCGCTCGATCGAGTCGGTGCGCGTCGCCTGTCTCCTCCGTGAGCGCGGCACCCAGGTGAAGGTGAGCCTGCGCGGCAAGGGCGACGTCGACGTCCAGCGGATCGCCGCGCGCTTCGGCGGCGGCGGGCACCCCAACGCCGCCGGCTTCACGGTCGCCGGCTCGCTGGACGCGGTCACTCGCGAGGTCCTGACCGCCGTGCGCGAGTCGCTTCGCCGATGACCGACGCCGGGATCCTCGTGCTGGACAAGACGGCGGGCGTGACCTCGTTCGACGCGGTCTCGCTGGTGCGTCGCCGGCTCGGCCTCGAGCGCGTCGGCCATGCCGGCACGCTCGATCCCGACGCCACCGGCGTGCTGCCGATGCTGCTCGGCGAGGCGACGAAGCTCATGCCGTACCTCGCGGACCAGGACAAGGAATACGTCGCCGAGCTGCGCCTGGGCGTCACCACCGACACCGGTGACCTCAGCGGCCGCGTGCAGGCGACGGCGACGGTGCCGGTGCTCAGCCGGGAGCAGGTGCAGGAAGCCTGTCGTCCGTTCGTCGGACGCATCAAGCAGGTGCCGCCGATGTACTCGGCCGTGCACCACGGGGGCCGCCGGCTCTACGAGCTTGCCCGCGAAGGCGTCGAGGTCCCCCGCGACCCACGCGAGGTCGTCGTTCACGCGATCGAGGTCGAGGACGTCGGCAGCGGCACGGCCGGGATCCGCGTGGTGTGCGGCAAGGGCACCTACGTGCGGACGCTCGCCGTCGACATCGGCGCGGCGCTGGGCTGCGGCGCCGCGATCGCGCGCCTGACGCGCACGCGGGTGGGTCCGTTCGCGCTCGCCGACGCGGTGTCGTGGGCGGTGCTGGCCGAGGAGCCCACCGCTGCGCTGTGGGCGCGGGTGCGGCCGGCCGAGGTGGCGCTGGCCGGCTGGCCGCTGGTCCGCCTCGATGCCCGGGCCGCCGCCCAGTTCGCCCACGGCCAGCCCGTCGCCGGTACCCCGCCCGTCGGGCCGGGCACGCTCGTGCGCGTGCACGATGCCGACGGCCGGCTGCTCGGGGTCGGCGAGGTGATCGACGGGCAGCGCACGCGGCCGGTGCGGATGCTTCATGCGGATCGTCCGGGGACTCGAGTCCTTCCCGCCTGACGCCGCGCCGAGCGCGATCGCCCTGGGTGTCTTCGACGGCGTCCACCTCGGGCACCGGGCGATCCTCGGCACCGCAGTGACCCGCGCCCGCGCCGCCGGGATCGATGCGCTCGCCTGTACCTTCGATCGACACCCCGGCGACGTGCTCCAGCCGGGTCGGGCGCCGGCGATCATCACGACGCTCGACGACCGCCTCGCGCTGATTGCCGAAACCGGCGTCGACGGCGTCGTCGTCCTCGAGTTCACGCGCGAGCTCGCCGCGATCGAGCCCGAGGCCTTCGTGAAGGACATCCTGCTGGGCCGGCTGCGCGCGCGCGACATCGTGGTGGGCTTCAATCACCGTTTCGGCCGCGGCGCCCGGGGCGACGCCCGCCTCCTCGAGAGCCTGGCCGCGCGTCTCGGCTTTCAGGCCCACGAGGTGCCGCCGCTCCTGGTAGATGGCGTACCGGTCTCGTCGAGCGAGATCCGCACCGCCCTGCAGCGGGGCGACGCCGCCGCCGCCGCCCGGTTTCTCGGCCGGCCCTACGCGATCGCCGGCAGCGTCACCGTCGGCGCGGGGCGTGGGCGGTCGCTGGGGTTCCCCACGGCCAACATCGAGCCCGACCGTCCGTTGCTGGTCGCCCGTGGCGTCTACCGCGGGCGTCTCGAGGCCGACGCCCGACGGCACCCCTGCGTCGTCAACGTCGGGGTGCGGCCGACCTTCGGTGAGAGGACCCTGGCCGTGGAGGCCCATCTCCTCGATTTCACAGGCGACCTCTACGGGCGCCCGGTCAGGCTGGATTTCCTTGACCGTCTCCGCGACGAGATGCGGTTTGGCTCGGTCGACGAGCTCAGGGCCCAGATCGCCCGAGACATCGCTGCCGCCCGGGCCGCCGGGGGCTGAACTTTACTTCCGGCGACCCCCGTGGTACGATGCCACCTATCTGTTGACAAAACAAGGTGTTTTGAACCCGCCTCGGGGATGCGTCTCTGGGCCGGGCGATTGGAGGAGGTCCTCCCGATGCCGCTTGCCGTCGATCGCAAGAAGGGTCTCATCGAACAGTTCCGGACGCACGACGGGGACACCGGGTCTCCCGAGGTCCAGATCGCGCTCTTGACCGAGCGGATCAACGGGCTGACCGAGCACTTCAAGGCGCACGCGAAGGACCATCACTCCCGCCGAGGGCTGCTGATGCTGATCGGCAAGCGGCGGGGGCTCCTCGAGTACCTCAAGGAAAAGGACGCCGAGCGCTATCGGGCGCTCATCGACAAGCTGGGCATCCGCCGGTGACGGCGGGCCCGCGGCAGTTCAAGACCGGTCCTCGGACGCAACGACCCCGGGGGCCCTTTGCGGGTGCGGTGCGCGCGCTGGGAGCGCGCGTGCCAGCGCCCCTCACACTAGGTGTTCGCCGGGTGACCGCCGAACGAGGACGAATGCTCGTATGACTCACAAGGTACAGGTCGACATCGAGGGCCAGCCCTTCTCTCTGGAGACGGGGAAAGTGGCCCGACAGGCGGACGGCAGCGTGGTCGTCCGCTTCGGCGACACGATGGTGCTCGCCACCGTCGTCGCCGCCAAGACCGCCAGGGAAGGCCAGGACTTCTTTCCGCTCACCGTCGAGTACCGCGAGCGCGCGTACGCCGGCGGCCGCATTCCCGGCGGCTACTTCAAGCGCGAGGGCGCCCCGGTCAAGAAGGAGATCCTGACCTGCCGCTTGATCGATCGGCCAATCCGTCCGCTCTTCCCCGATGGCTTCCGCAACGAGGTGCAGGTCGTCTGCCTGGCCATCTCCGGCGATCCCGAGCACGATCCCGACGTGCTGGCGATGAACGGCGCCTCCGCCGCGCTCTGTCTCTCGGGTATCCCGTTCGAGGGTCCGGTCGGCGCCGTACGGGTCGGCCTGGTCGACGGCCAGTTCGTCGCCAATCCGACCACCGTCCAGCAGGAGGCCTCGCAGCTCGAGCTGGTGGTGGCGGGCACCGAGGACGGCGTGCTGATGGTCGAGGCCGGCGCCAAGGAAGTCTCCGAGGACAAGATGCTGGAGGCGATCGCGTTCGGTCACGAGCAGTGCAAGCGGCTGGCGCGCATCCAGAAGGAGCTCGCGGCCAGGGCCGCCAAGCCCCGCTGGACCTTCGATCCCGCGGCCGGCCGTGACCCCGCGCTGGTGGTCCGCGTGCAGAGCCTGGCGGCCGCCAAGCTCGCCAGCGCGCTGGCGGTGCACGAAAAGCACGCGCGGGCCGAGGCGGTCGGTCGCGTGTTCGACGAGGTGTGGGCCGCCCTCGGTCTGGACGACAGCAAGAAGGGCCTCGTCCGCGAGGCGTTCGAGGCGGTCGAGAGCGCCGAGGTCCGCAAGATGATCGTCGAGCGCGGCATCCGCGTCGACGGCCGCAAGGTCAACGAGATCCGGCCGATCACCATCGAGGTGGCGTACCTGCCGCGCGCCCACGGCTCCGCGCTGTTCACCCGCGGTGAGACGCAGGCGCTGGTGTCGACCACGCTGGGGACCAAGGCCGACGAGCAGAAGATCGAGGCGCTGGAGGGCGAGTCCTATCGCCACTTCATGCTCCACTACAACTTCCCGTCGTTCTCGGTCGGCGAGGTCCGGCGCTTCGGCTCGCCCTCGCGGCGGGACGTCGGCCACGGCGCGCTCGCCGAGCGGGCGGTCGAGGCCGTGATGCCCCCCAAGGAAGAGTTTCCCTACACGGTCCGCGTGGTGTCCGACATCCTGGAGTCGAACGGCTCGTCGTCGATGGCCACCGTGTGCGGCGCCTCGCTGGCGCTGATGGACGCCGCCGTGCCGCTCAAGAGCCACGTGGCGGGCATCGCCATGGGCCTGGTGAAGGAAGGCGACAAGGTCGGCATCCTCACCGACATCATGGGCACCGAGGACCACTACGGGGACATGGACTTCAAGGTGGCCGGCAGCGAGAAGGGCGTGACCGCGCTGCAGATGGACATCAAGATCACCGGCGTCTCCGTCGACATCATGCGTGACGCGCTCCGGCAGGCGCGCGAGGCGCGTCTGACGGTGCTCGGCAAGATGCGCGAGGTCATCGAGAAGCCGCGCACGGAGCTGTCGCCGTACGCGCCGCGCTTCGTCACGATCAAGATCCGGCAGGAAAAGATCCGCGAGATCATCGGCCCCGGCGGCAAGGTGGTGCGCGGCATCCAGGAGGCGACCGGCACCAAGATCGACATCGAGGACGACGGCCGGGTGACGGTCTTCTCGCCGGACAGCGCGTCGGTGCAGAAGGCGGTCGGCATGATCCAGGACATCTGCCGCGAGGTGGAGCTGGACCGCATCTACCTGGGCAAGGTGAAGAAGATCGTCGAGTTCGGCGCCTTCGTGGAGGTCATTCCCAACACGGAGGGGTTGCTCCACATCTCGCAGATCGCCGAGAGCCGCATCCGCTCGGTCCAGGACGTCCTGACCGAGGGCGACGAGGTGCTCGTCAAGGTCATCGAGGTGGACAACAACGGCAAGATGCGTCTGTCGCGGAAGATGGCGCTGCGCGATCAGCCCGCGCTCGCCGACAAGGAACGGCTGAAGAACCCGCAGGCCGCGAACCCGCCACGTGACTGAAGGCTACCGCAAGAGCGTCCTGCCGAACGGCATCCGCATCCTGACGGAGCGGATGCCGCACGTTCGGTCGGTCGCCGTCGGAGTCTGGGTCGAAACGGGCTCGCGCCACGAGCCGGAGGCGCGGGGCGGCGTCTCTCACCTGATCGAGCACCTGGTGTTCAAGGGCACCGCCACCCGCACCGCCGAGGCCATCGCCCGGACGATGGACCTGACCGACATCCTGCTCCACCCGCTGTTCGACGCCGAGGAGCTGGAGCGCGAGAAGTCGGTGGTGCTGCAGGAGATCCGGATGGTGGAGGACACCCCGGACGACGTCATCCACGATCTGTTCGCGGCCCAGGTGTGGGGCGACCATCCGCTGGGCCGCCCGATCCTCGGCACCCGCGACCTGGTGACGGCCTACCCGCGCGAGGCCATCGCCGCCCACTTCGGCGAGGAGTACGTGCCGCCGCAGATCATCATCGCGGTGGCCGGCAACGTCACCCACGAGCAGGTCGTCGATCTGTTCGGGCGCGGGTTCAACGGCTTCGAGCACGGCGCGCACCCGCGGGTGGCGGGGGCGCCGCGGCTGGCGCCCGGCGTCAACATCGTGCACAAGGCGCTCGAGCAGGTGCACCTGGTGATGGGCTTTCCGGGCCTGCCGCACGCCGCCCCCGAGCGCTACGCGATGTTCCTGCTCAATGACGTGATCGGCGGCAGCATGTCGTCGCGGCTGTTCCAGGAGGTCCGGGAGCGCCAGGGCCTGGTCTATTCGATCCACTCGGGGGCGCAGGCCTTCGCCGACACCGGCATCGCCTACGTCTACGCGGCCACCGACGCCCAGAACTTCTCCAAGGTGCTGAAGTCGATCCTCAAGGAGCTGCGCGACCTCAAGAAGACCGGCGTGACCGCCGAGGAGCTGAAGCGGGCCAAGGATCACCTCAAGGGCAGTCTGATGCTCTCCCTGGAGTCCACGTCGAGCCGCATGAACCGGCTGGCCAAGCACGAGATGCACCTGGGCTCGTTCCTCACGATCGACGCCATGCTGGCCTCGATCGACGGCGTCAAGCACGAGGAGGTGCAGGCCCTCATCACCGAGGTGATCGACGAGGACCGCCTCGCGCTGACGACCCTCGGCCCGCTGGACCGCAGAAACCTCCCCGCCGAGCTCCGCAACTAGCCGTCGCCTCTTTCGCTCCCCGCTGTTTTCGTTTAAGGTGAGGGCGTGATCGAGCGGTACACCCGGGCCGCCATGGGGCGTATTTGGAGCGAGGCGGCGAAGTACCAGGCGTGGCTGCGGGTGGAAGTGGCGGTGTGCGAGGCCTACGCCCGCCGCGGCCGCATCCCCGCCGAGGCCATGACCCGCATCCGGGCCACGCGGGTCGACATCGAGCGCATCCTCGACGTCCAGCGCCGCGTGAAGCACGAGATGATCGCGCTGCTCACGAGCCTCGAGGAGCAGCTCGGCGCCGACTCCCGCTTCGTCCACCTCGGCCTCACCACCAGCGACGTGTGGGACACCGCCACCGCGCTCCAGCTCCGCGACGCCGCCGACCTGCTGCTGGCCGGCCAGGAGCGGCTGCGCCAGGCGCTCCGCACGCTCGCGTTGCGCTACCGCGACACGCTGACCATCGCCCGCACCCATGGGGTGCACGCCGAGCCCACCACGTTCGGTCTCAAGGTCGCCGTCTGGTACGTCGAGGCCGGACGCAACGTCGAGCGGCTGCGCCGGGCACGCGAGGCGATCGCCGTCGGCAAGCTGTCGGGAGCGGTTGGCAACTTCGCCCACGTCGAGCCGGAGCTCGAGGACGAGGTGTGCCGCGACCTCGGCCTCGGCGTGGAGCCGGTGTCGACCCAGGTCGTCCAGCGCGACCGCCACGCCGAGTTCTGCGCGGCGCTGGCCATCGCGGGAGCGTCGCTGGAGAAGATCGCTCTCGAGGTGCGTAGCCTGCAGCGCACCGAGGTGCTGGAGGCGCAGGAGCCGTTCGGCGAGGGCCAGAAGGGCTCCAGCGCGATGCCGCACAAGCGCAACCCGGAGCTCTCCGAGCGGATCTGCGGGCTGGCGCGCCTGCTGCGCACCAACGCCCTCGCCGCCGCCGAGAACGTCGCGCTGTGGCACGAGCGCGACATCAGCCACTCGTCGGTGGAGCGCGTGATCCTGCCCGACTCGACGATCCTGCTCGACTACATGCTCGACCTGGCCGCCTTCATCGTCGAGCGTCTCGACGTCGACCCCGCCCGGATGGCCGAGAACCTCGAGGCGAGCCACGGCAACATCTATTCGCAGCGCGTGCTGCTCAAGCTGACCGAGTCCGGGCTGGCCCGCCAGGTGGCCTACGAGCTCGTGCAGGGTCACGCCATGCGCGCCTGGAAGGAGCGGCGGCCGCTCCTCGACCTGCTGGCGGCCGACCCCGCGGTGACCGAGCGCCTGCCGCCGGCCGACCTGAAGGCCTGCTTCGATCCGGCCTGGTACGTGCGCCACGTCGACACGATCTTCCGGCGGGCGGGACTGGCATGAGGGTTCGTGTCCTCGTCCGGCTCAAGCCCGGCATCCTCGACGTGCAGGGCGCCGCGGTGCAGCGCGCGCTGGCCGGCCTCGGCTTCGACGACGTGCGTGAGCTACGCGTCGGCAAGCTGGTCGAGGTCGACGTCGACGCGCCGTCGGCCGAGCGGGCCCGCGCGCGCGTGGACGAGATGTGCCGGCGGTTGCTCGCCAACACGATCCTCGAGGACTACACGATCGAGGCGGAGGCGGCCGAGCGCCTTGCCCCGCCCGGAGCCGTCCGGTAAGATGGCATCCGGTCTCGCGCCGCGAACCCCGCACCGGGAGAGGAGAGACTCGACTTCATGAGATTCGGCGTCGTCGTGTTTCCGGGCACGTGGAGCGACTGCGACTTCCATTACGTCATCTCGGAAGTGATCCGGCAGCCGGTCAAGTACGTGTGGCACCGGGAGCGCAACCTTGCCGACCTCGACTGCGTCGTCCTCCCCGGCGGCTTCTCCTACGGCGACTATCTGCGGGCCGGCGCCGTGGCCGGCCGCTCGCCGGTGGTCGAGGCCCTGCCGGAGTTCGTGGCCGGCGGCGGCGTCGTGCTCGGCTCCTGCAACGGTTTCCAGATCCTCTGCGAGGCGGGTCTCTTGCCCGGCGCGTTGATGCGCAACGAGTGCCTGCAGTACCGCTGCCAGTCCACGCACCTGCTGGTCGAGAACGCCGAGACGCCCTTCACCCGGGCGCTGCGGCCCGGACAGGTGCTCACGATGCCGATCTCGCACGGCGAGGGCAAGTACCACGCCGATCCCGAGACGCTGCGCACGCTGCGCGCGCACAAGCAGGTCGTCTTCCGCTACGCGACGGCGGCCGGCGAGGTGACGCGGGCCGCCAATCCGAACGGCTCGGTGGAGAACATCGCGGGCATCGTCAACGAGGATGGCACCGTGCTCGGCCTCATGCCGCATCCCGAACGGGCGGCGGAGTCGGCCATGGGCGGCACCGATGGGCTGCAGATCTTCCACTCGCTCCTCGGCAGCCTGGTCGAGGATGGCGCCTTCCTCAAGCGGTAAGGGGTTTGTTGGGAGCTGAGCCGAAGGTCACGCTCGACCTCGCACGCGGCCTTGGGCTGACGGCCGACGAATACGACCGGATCATCCATCGACTCGGTCGCGAGCCCTCCTACACCGAGCTTGGTCTCTTCTCCGCCCTGTGGTCGGAGCACTGCGCCTACAAACACTCCAAGGTCTTCCTCGCGCGGCTGCCGCAGCGCGGGCCGCACGTGCTGCAGGGGCCCGGCGAGAACGCCGGCGCGCTCGACATCGGCGACGGCTGGGCGGTGGTGTTCAAGATCGAGAGCCACAACCACCCGTCCTTCATCGAGCCCTTCCAGGGCGCGGCGACCGGCGTCGGTGGCATCCTGCGCGACATCTTCACGATGGGCGCGCGGCCGATCGCCATCCTGGATTCGCTTCGATTCGGTGATCCGGCCGACGCGAAAACCCGGCGGCTCATCCAGGGCGTCGTCTCGGGGATCTCGTGGTACGGCAACTGCTTCGGCTGCCCGACCGTCGGCGGCGAGATCGCGTTCGCGCCGGAATACGCCGGCAACCCGCTGGTGAACGTCATGTGCGTGGGGCTGGTGCGCGCCGACCGGATCTTCCGCGCGCGGGCCGAGGGCGTGGGCAATCCCGTGTTCTACGTCGGCAACAAGACGGGCCGTGACGGCATCCACGGCGCCACGATGGCCTCGGCGACGTTCGACGAGCACGCCGAGGAGCGCCGGCCGACGGTGCAGGTGGGCGATCCGTTCACCGAGAAGCTCTTGCTGGAGGCGTGCCTGGAGGCGATGGCGACCGGCGCCGTCGTCGGCATCCAGGACATGGGCGCCGCCGGCCTCGCCTGCTGCACCTCCGAGATGCCGGGGCGGAGCGGCACCGGCATGGCGGTGGAGCTCTCCGCGGTGCCGCAGCGCGAGGAGGGCATGACGCCCTACGAGCTGCTGCTCTCGGAATCGCAGGAGCGCATGCTGCTGGTCGGCGCTCGAGGCCGCGAGGAGGAGCTCCGCCGCGTCTTCGCCAAGTGGGAGCTGGACGCCGTGCGGATCGGCGAGGTCACCGCCGGCCCCGACCTCGTCGTGCGCCACCGCGGCGAAGAGGTCGCGCGCGTCCCGGTCGAGGCGCTGGCCGAGGCCCCGCGGTACGAGAAGCCCTACGCGCCGCCGGCCGGGCTCGCCGCGCTCCAGGCGTTCGATCCGATGACGCTGCCCGAGCCGCCCGACTGCGCCGAGGCGCTGGTGGCGCTGCTCGGCTCGCCGGCGATCGCGTCCAAGGAGTGGGCGTACCGGCAGTACGACCAGCAGGTCGGCATCAACACGCTCGTGCTCCCGGGCTCCGACGCCAGCGTCCTGCGCGTGAAAGGCACGCGTCGCGCCATCGCGGTCGCCGTGGACGGCAACGGGCGGCACGTCTTTCTCGATCCGCGCCGCGGCGCCGCCATGGCCGTCTGCGAGGCGGCCCGCAACGTGTCGTGCGCGGGCGGGCGACCGCTGGGCGTCACCGATTGCCTCAACTTCGGCTCGCCCGAGCGACCGGAGATCCTCTGGCAGCTCGCCGAGGCGGTCGAGGGTATCGCCGAGGCGTGTCGGGCGCTGGAGGTCCCGGTAGTGGGCGGCAACGTTTCCCTCTACAATGAGACTGTTCCGGCGGTGGGGGCCACGCCCCAGGCCATTCTGCCTACGCCCATCGTCGGCGTGGTGGGCCTGCTGGAGGACGCCGGATTGCTGGCGACGCAGTGGTTCAAGGCCGCCGGGGAGCGCATCGCCCTGCTGGGACCCGAGGCGGTGAGCCTGGGCGGCTCCGAGTACCTGTGGGCGCGGCACGGCCGCGTGGCCGGGCGACTGGCGCCGCTCGACCTCGAGATCGAGCGGCGCGTGCAGGGCGCGGTGCGGGCGGCCATCGACGCCGGCCTGGCAACGGCGGCCCACGATTGCGCGGAGGGCGGCGTCGCGGTGACGCTGGCCGAGGCGTGCGTGACGGGACGGACGCCCATCGGCTGCGAGGCGACACTGTCGGCCGGCGGGCGGCGGGACCAGACGCTGTTCGGGGAAGGACCGTCGCGGGTGGTCGTCAGCGTGGGTTCCGCGCGGCAGCGCGAGTTCGAAGCCTTGATGGCGGAGTCGGCCATTCCGTGGCGCTGGATCGGGACGACAGGTGGCGACCGGCTGCGGCTCCGGATGGGGACGGAGACGGTCGTGGACGTGGGACTGGACCGGCTCGAGCACGCGTGGAGGAACGGCTTTGAGCGCCACATGGCGTGACGACAAGTTCCACGACGAATGCGGACTGTTCGGCATCTGGAATCATCCAGAGGCCGCCAACGTCACCTACCTCGGTCTCTACGCGCTCCAGCACCGCGGCCAGGAATCGGCCGGGATCGCGGCCACCGACGGCCACAACTTCCACACCGAGAAGGCGATGGGCTGGGTGGCCGACGTGTTCCACCCCGAGCGCCTGCGCCGGCTGCCCGGGCATCGCGCCATCGGCCACGTGCGCTACTCGACGGCGGGCTCGTCGAACATCCGCAACGCGCAGCCGATCACGGCCAACACTGCCCGCGGACCGATCGCGATCGCCCACAACGGCAACCTGACGAACGCCGACGCGCTCCGCAAGGAGATGGAGCGCGATGGCGCGATCTTCCAGTCGAACTCCGACACCGAGGTCATCCTGCACCTGCTGGCGCGGGCCCCGGCCGGCCCGCTGGAGGAGCAGATCTCCCACGCGCTCGGGCAGGTGAAGGGCGCGTACTCGCTGCTGATCCTCACGCCCGACGCGATGTACGCCGTGCGCGACCCCTACGGCTTCCGGCCGCTGACGCTGGGCCGGCTGGCCGACGCGTGGATCGTGGCCTCGGAGACCTGCGCGCTCGACCTCATGGAGGCCAAGCCCGAGCGCGACGTCGAGCCCGGCGAACTGGTGGTCGTCAGCGATGCCGGCATGCGCTCGATCCGCGCGTTTCCGCCGGGCGAGCGGCTGCAGTGCGTGTTCGAGTACGTCTACTTCGCGCGGCCGGACTCGGTGCTGTGGGGCCGCAACGTGCACACCGCGCGCAAGGAGCTGGGCCGCCAGCTCGCCCGCGAGCACCCGGCCGAGGCTGACATCGTCATCCCGGTGCCGGACTCGGGCACCAGCGCCGCGCTCGGCTACTCGGAAGAGTCGGGGACGCCGTTCGAGCTCGGCCTGATCCGCAACCATTACGTCGGCCGCACGTTCATCGAGCCCAAGCAGGGCATTCGCCACTTCGGGGTCAAGGTGAAGCTGAACCCGATGCGCGAGATGCTGGAGGGCCGCCGGGTGGTCGTCGTCGACGACTCCATCGTGCGCGGCACCACCAGCCGCAAGATCGTCAAGATGATCCGCGGCGCCGGCGCCCGCGCCGTGCACGTGCGCATCTCGTCGCCGCCGATCCAGTGGCCGTGCTACTACGGCATCGACACGCCGACCCGCAAGGAGCTCATCGGCGCCAGCCACTCGGTCGAGGAGATCTGCCGCTACCTGGCCGCCGACTCGCTCGGCTACCTCTCACTCGACGGAATGCTGAAGGCCACCGGTTCCGACCCCGCGCATTTTTGCCACGCCTGTTTCACCGGCGCCTACCGCGTCGGCATGGAGCCCGAGCACACGCCGCAACTCCGACTCTTCGAGCCCTGAGCCGGTGGTGAACCCCGGGTCGTCCGAGCGCCGGCTTCGCCGGCGCAATCCTGTTCTGGGGGAGGTTTCGGAGGGGGCCGTAACGCAGGCCCCCTCCGAAACGTATCGCGCGGCCGGCGTGGACATCGCGGCCGGCGACGAGGCGGTGCGTCGCATCGCGCCCCTCGCCCGCGCGACCTTCCGTCCGGAGGTGCTGGGCGGCATCGGGGCGTTCGCCGGCTTCGTCCGGGTGCCATCCGGCTACGCCGAGCCCGTGCTCGTGTCCTCCACCGACGGCGTCGGCAGCAAGCTGAAGGTCGCCTTCGTCGCCGGGCGACACGACACGGTCGGCATCGACCTGGTCGCCATGGGCGTCAACGACCTCCTCGTCCACGGCGCCGAGCCGCTCTACTTCCTGGACTACATCGGCACGTCACGCCTGGAGCCGTCCTTGATCGAGGCGCTGGTGGCCGGCGTCGCCGCCGGCTGCCGCCAGGCCGGCTGTGCGCTCATCGGCGGCGAGACGGCCGAGCTGCCCGACCTCTACGCGCCGGGCGAGTACGACCTCGCCGGCTTCGCGGTTGGCATCGTGGAGCGCGCGCGCATCGTCGACGGCGCCGGCGTGAAGCCGGGCGACGTCGTGCTGGGCCTGGCGTCGTCCGGGCTTCACTCCAACGGCTACAGCCTCGCCCGCCGGATCGTCTTCGACGTCCTCGAGCTCGACGTCGCCGCCGTCTTCCCGGGCACCGGTCGCGCCGTCGCCGACGAGCTCCTGGAGCCGACGCGCATCTACGTCCGGGCGGTCTTGCCGATCCGCGGGAGCGTGCACGCGATGGCCCACGTGACGGGTGGCGGGATCACCGGCAATCTGCCCCGGGTGCTGCCGGATGGCTGCCGGGCGCTGGTGCGGCGTCGCGCGTGGACGGTGCCGCCGGTCTTCGAGACCCTGCGCGTGGCCGGCCGCGTCGACGAGGCCGAGATGTTTCGCACGTTCAACATGGGCATCGGCTACCTCCTCGTCCTCCCCCCCGACGAGCTGCCGGCCACCCGCGCCGCGCTGGCGGCGGCCGGCGAGACGGTGTTCGAGATCGGGGAGATCGTGGCGGGCCCGCGCGGCGTGGAGCTGGTGTGACGCGCATCGTCGTGCTCGGCGGCGGCTTCGGCGGCATGGAGGCGATCCGCGTCCTCGAGCGGCGGCTGGGCGACCGTCCCGACGTCCAGATCCTCCTGGTCAGTGACAAGAACTACCTGTTGTTCACGCCACTGCTGCCGCAGGTGGCCTCCTCGCTCGTCGAGCCCCGGCACATCGTGCAGCCGATCCGCGATATCCGGGGGCGCCGGCGGTTCCGCTTCCGGCGCGATCGCGTCGAGCGCATCGACCTCGACGCACGGCGGGTCCACCTGGCCGAGGGCGTGGTCGACTACGACCGTCTCGTCATCGCGCTCGGCGGTGTCACGCCGACCTTCGGGATCCCGGGCGTCGAGACGTGCGCGCTGAACTACAAGGAGCTGGAGGACGCGATCCTCCTGCGCGATCACCTGATCGATCTCGCCGAGCACGCCGACCACGAGCCGGACGCCGCCGTGCGCCGGCGGATGCTCACGGTGTGCGTCGTCGGCGGCGGCTACACCGGCGTCGAGCTGATCGCCGAGCTGCAGGACTTCTTCACGTCGTACATCGTGACGCGCTATCGCGGGATCGAGCCCGGCGACTACCGGCTGCTGCTGCTGGAGGCGGGGCAGGAGATCCTGCGCGGCGTCCATCCCACGCTCGCCGAGCGCGCGCGCCGCCGCCTCTGGCACGAGGGCATCGAGATCCGCACGGGGGCGCGAGTCACGCGGGTCGAACCCGGCCTGGTCGACGTCGGGACGGAGCACATTGCGGTCGGGCTCACGGTGTGGGCGGCCGGCGTCAAGGGTCATCCGACGCTGGCCGGGCTGGCGGCCGAGCGCGACCGCCTCGGCCGGGTCGTGGTGGATGCCCGCCTGCAGCTGCCCGGCCATCCCGAGGTCTACGGCGTGGGCGATGCGGTCACGATCGAAGGCCGGCCCGAGGCCTCGATCCCGATCATTCCCGCCGCGCTCGCCCACGCGCGGCTGGCCGCCGAGAACATCGTCGCGGAGCTGGCCGGCCGCCCGCTGCGGCCGATCGAGTTCGCCCCGCGGGGAATGCTGGTCTCGCTGGGCGAGAAGCACGCGGTCGTCGAGGTGATGGGGCTCCGGTTCTCCGGCTACCCGGCGTGGCTGTTCTGGAACGCCCTGCACCTCTACAAGCTGGTTGGATTCCGCAAGCAGGTCCAGGTCGCGCTCGACTGGGGCCTGGTCCGCTGGTTCCCGCGCGACTCGGCGATCATGCGCCAGCCTCCGCGCTGTCCCGTCTGCATGCACGTCCCCGCGCCGCGTCAGCGGGACGCCGCGTGACGCTCGCCGTCGGCGTCCTCGCCTCCGGCCGCGGCTCGAACCTCCAGGCGATCCTCGACGCCTGCGCGCGGCCGGAGTTTCCGGCCAGGGTCGTCGTCGTGATCTCCGACCGCGAGCGGGCGCTGGCCCTCGAGCGCGCGCGGGCGGCCGGCGTAGAGGCGCTGTGGATCAACCCCAAGGACTTCACCGATCGCGAGGCCTTCGACCTGGCGCTCGTGCGTGAGCTCCAGGCCCGTCAGGTCGGCCTCGTGTGCCAGGCCGGCTACATGCGGATCCTGTCGCCGGTCTACATCCGGGCCTTCGCCGGCCGAAGCCTCAACATCCATCCGTCGCTCCTGCCCGCGTTTCCCGGCCTGCACGCCCAGCGCCAGGCCCTCGAGCACGGCGTGAAGGTCGCCGGCGCCACCGTGCACTTCGCCGACGAGGCTGTGGACAGCGGGCCGATCGTGATGCAGGCGGCGGTGCCGGTGGCGCCCGACGACACCGAGGAGACGCTGTCGGCCCGTATCCTGGCCGAGGAGCATCGCATCTATCCCGAGGCGATCCGCCTGTTCGCCGAGGGGCGCTTGCGGATCGTGGGAAGGCAGGTCATCGTGAACGCGGAGGCCCGACGATGAAGGTGCGTCGCGCGCTGGTGTCGGTCCACGACAAGACGGGCGTCGTCGATTTCGCCCGCGAGCTGAGCCGGCTGGGGATCGAGCTCCTCTCGACCGGCGGCACCGCGAAGCTCCTGCGCGACTCGGGGCTGGCCGTGCGCGACGTGGCCGACGTCACCGGGTTTCCTGAGATGCTCGACGGCCGGGTGAAGACGCTGCACCCGAAGGTCCACGGCGGCATCCTGGCCCGTCGCGACGTCCCCGCCCACCTCGAGGCCCTCGCGCGCCACGGCATTCCGCCGATCGACCTGGTCGTCGTGGCGCTCTATCCGTTCGAGGCGACGGTGGCCAAGCCCGGGGTGACCCTGGCCGAGGCGATCGAGCAGATCGACGTCGGCGGGCCGACGATGATCCGCGCCGCCGCCAAGAACCACGGCAGCGTCGGTGTCGTGACCGACGCCGGCCAGTACCGCGCGGTCCTCGACGAGCTGACGGCGAGCGGGGGCGAGCTCAGCGACGCCACCCGCTTCCGCCTGGCGCGTGAGGCGTTCGCTCGCACGGCGCGTTATGACGAGGCCATCAACGCTTATTTGATGAAGGTGGGGGGACCCCTCCGGCTTTCCCCCCCACCCCCCTCGTCGCGCCTCGATCGAGCCAGGGGCTCGATCGGTCCGGCTGACACCGATGCGAAGGATTCTGCTGAGGAGTATCCGGCACAGCAGGCGCTGGAGCTCCAGCGGGAGGTGAATCTCCGCTACGGGGAGAACCCGCACCAGACGGCGGCGTTCTATCGTGTCGTCGGGACACCGCCGGTCGGGCTGGCGGCGATGAAGCAGCTGCACGGTCCCGAGCTCGGCTACAACAACGTGCTCGACTTCTCGGCCGCGCTCGGCCTGCTGCTGGAGTTCGACGCGCCGGCGGCGGTCGTCATCAAGCACACCAATCCGTGCGGTACCGCGCTGGGCCCGACGGTGGGGGAGGCGATGGCGCGCGCCAAGGCGTGCGACCCGGTGTCGATCTACGGTGGGATCGTCGGCGTCAATCGCATGCTCGACATGGCGGTCGTGCAGGCGCTGGCCGGCATCTTCGTCGAGATCCTGTTCGCCCCCGCCTTCGCCCCCGACGCGCTCGACGAGCTGCGGCGCACGAAGAAGAAGTGTCGCGTGTTCGAGCTGCCGTGCGAGCGCGCCGGCCTGCCGGGCCGGCTGCCGGAGTACCGGAGCGTGCTGGGCGGCCTGCTCGCCCAGTCGACCGACCTCGCCGACCTCGATCCCGCCCAGCTCAAGACGGTGACGAAGCGCGCGCCGACGCCGTCGGAGATGGCGGCGCTGCGCTTCGCCTGGCGCGTCGCCAAGCACGCCAAGTCGAACGCGATCGTCCTCACCACGGCCGAGCAGGTCGTCGGGGTCGGCGCCGGCCAGATGAACCGCGTCGACTCCGCCCGCATCGCGGTCATGCGTGCACGCGAGGTGGGCCTGGCCACCGAGGGCGCGGTGTGCGCCTCCGACGCGTTCTTCCCGTTCCGCGACGGCTTCGACGTCGTCGCCCGGGCCGGCGTGACGGCGGTGATCCAGCCGGGGGGCTCGCTGCGCGACGGCGAGGTCATCGACGCCGCCGACGAGCAGGGGATCGCCATGGTGTTCACCGGTCTGCGCCACTTCCGGCACTAGTCGATCGAGCGCCCGACGATGAGCGGCGGCCAGGCCGAGCGCATCTACGGCATGCGGGAGCTGACCCGCATCCTCACGCTGACGCCCCGACGCATCGGGCAGCTGCGCCGGCTCGACCTGCTGCGCGGCGACAGCGGCTACACCTTCCGCGATCTCCTGGCGCTGCGTGCGGCCGGCTCGCTGCTCGACGCCGGCGCGTCGGTCCGCCAGATCCGCCAGGCGCTCGACGCGCTGCGCCGCACGAACCCGGGGCTCGAGCAGCCGCTGGCCGAGATCCGGCTCGTGCTCGACGGCAGCCGGCTGCTGGCCCAGTCCGATCGGGTGAAGTTCGATCCGCGCACGGGCCAGACCGTGCTCGATCTCGACACGCCGAGCCTGGAGGAGGCGGCCGCCGCCACGCTCGTCACCGGGCTCGTGCGGCCGCTGGCCCCGCCCGTCGAGCAGGCCGAGACGTGGTTCGAGCGGGCCAGCGAGTGGGACGCCGACCCGGCGCAGTGGGAGGACGCGATTGCGGCGTACCGGCGCGTCGTCGCCATCGACCCGACGTACGCGGCGGCCTGGAACAACCTGGGCCTGCTCCTGCATCGCATGGGGCGGCTGGACGAGGCCGGCAAGGCCTACGAGTCCGCGCTCGACCAGGACGCGACCTGCTGCGAGGCCGTCTACAACCTCGGCTCGCTCGCCGAGGACCGCGGCGATCTCGACGACGCCGTGCGCTGCTATCGCCAGGCCCTCGACCTCTCGCCCGACTACGCCGATGCCCACTTCAATCTCGCCGGCGCCCTGGCCCGCGGCGGCCGCGCCGACGAGGCGATCGCCCACTGGCAGCGCTATCTCGAGCTCGACTCCGGGAGCCCGTGGGCGCGGATCGCCCGCGCCCATCTGGAAGTGCTCGATCCGCCGGGCGGCCCGCCCGAATGAGGATCCTCCTGGTCGGTTCCGGCGGTCGCGAGCACGCGCTCGCCTGGAAGATCGCCCAGAGTCCGCTCGTCGAGCATCTGTGGGCGGCGCCGGGCAACCCGGGGATCGCCAAGCATGCGCGATGTCTCGATCTCACGCTGGACGACGCCGACGGGCTGGCCGGCTTCGCGACCGGCCACGACGTCGACCTGGTCGTCGTCGGGCCCGAGATGCCGCTGGTGGCGGGCCTGGCCGATCGCCTGCGCGAGCGCGGGCTGGCGGTCTTCGGCCCCGGCGCCCGCGCCGCGGCGATCGAGGGCTCCAAGGCCTTCGCCAAGGACCTCATGGCCCGCCACGGGATTCCCACCGCGCGATTCCGGACGTTCGGCGACCCGGTGGCGGCGCGGCGCTTCTGCCGCGAGCTCGGCGCGCCGTGCGTGGTGAAGACCGACGGACTGGCGGCCGGCAAGGGCGCCATCGTCTGCGCCACGCTGGCCGAGGCGGACGCCGCCATCGCGCAGTGCCTCGAGCGGCGGGAATTCGGCAGCGCCGGGGCGAGCATCGTGATCGAAGAGTTCATGCACGGCGAAGAAGCCTCGTTCTTCGCGCTGTCCAGCGGCGTCTCCGTCGTGCCGCTCGCGGCCGCCCAGGATCACAAGACGGTTTTCGACGACGATCGCGGTCCCAACACCGGCGGCATGGGCGCCTACACGCCGGTCCGTGCGCTCGACGCGGCAATGCAGGCGCGCGTCATGCGCGAGATCGTCGAGCCCACGCTGGTCGCGCTGGCCGCCGAGGGCGCCGCGTACCAGGGCGTGCTCTACGCCGGTCTCATGCTCACGAAAGAAGGCCCCAAGGTCGTCGAGTTCAACTGTCGCTTCGGCGATCCCGAGTGCCAGGTGATCATGGCGCGGATGGCGGACGACCTCGTGCCCCTGCTCGCTGCGGTCGCGCGCGGCGACCGCCTGCCGGCCTCGACGCCATGGACGGTGACGGGGCGGGCGGCGGTGTGCGTGGCGCTCGCCTCCGGCGGCTATCCCGGGCGCTATACCACCGGCGTCGACATCACCGGCCTGCTGGAGGCCGAGGCGGTCCCGGGCGTTCACGTCTTCCACGCGGGCACCGGCCGACACGAGGGGCGGCTGGTCACGGCTGGGGGTCGCGTCCTGGGCGTGACGGCGGTGGGCGATGATCTCGCCATCGCCGTCGACCGCGCCTACGCCGGCGTCAAGCGGATCCACTTCGAGGGCATGCACTACCGGACCGACATCGCCCGCCGGGCGCTGGGGGAGGCGCGAGCGAGGTGACCAATCCCGTGACGCGCGTGGGCATCGTGCTGGGCAGCGACTCGGACCTCGAGACGATGCTGGAGACGGTGAAGGTTCTCGAGACGCTCGGCATCGGTCACGAGGTCGTGGTCGCCTCCGCCCACCGCACGCCGCGGCGCACGGAGGAGTGGGCGAGCGGTGCCGCCGGGCGCGGCCTGCGCGTGCTGATCGCCGCCGCCGGCGGCGCCGCCGCGCTGCCGGGCGTGGTCGCCGCCTTCTCGTCGCTGCCGGTCATCGGGGTGCCGATCGCGTCGACCACGCTCAACGGCCTCGACGCCCTGCTCTCGATCGTCCAGATGCCGAAGGGCGTGCCGGTCGCCACCGTGGCCATCGGCCCGTGGGGCGCGGCCAACGCCGCGATCCTGGCCGCCCAGATCCTCGCCGTCGGCGACGCCGCCCTCGCCGAGCGCCTCGCCGGGTACCGCCGGAGCCTCGCCGACGAGGTCGAGGAGCGCGGGCGCCGGGTGGCCGAAAAGCTCCGCACGCGCTCCGGCACGAGCTGAGCCCGGGCTCGGGGAATCGAGACGGCCACGGATTCCCCGGCTCGTCCCGCCCGCGTCGTCAGCGTCGATTCCCACGCGCCGGCGCCGGCCGTGCTGGCCGAGGCCGCTACGCTGCTGCGGGCCGACGATCTCGTCGCCTTTCCCACCGAGACCTTCTACGGGCTCGGCGCCGCCGCGCTGGCGCCGGCGGCCGTGCGGCGGCTCGTCGAGGTGAAGGGCCGCCCGGAGCACAAGCCGCTCCTCGTGCTGATCGACTCGATCGCGATGGCCGAGCGCGTGGTGGCCGATCTCCCGCCGCGGGCGCGCGAGCTGATGGCGCGCCTCGGCGTGCGGCTCTCGGCGCATCCGCTCGCACGCGCGCTGGTGAGCGCGCTCGGCGAGCCGATCACCGCGCCCAGCGCGAATCCCTCGGGCCTCGCCCCGCCGACCACGGCCGCCGAGGTCGCGGCGTACTTCGGGGACCGCGTCGCGCTGGTGCTGGACGGTGGCGCGACGCCGGGGGGGGAGCCGTCGACGGTCGTCGACGTCACGCGCGATCCGCCGCGCGTGGTGCGGGCCGGCGCCGTCCGGATCTGACGTGCGCGTCACCGGGGTCATCCAGGCCGGCGGCAAGAGCACCCGCATGGGCGGCCGGCCCAAGGCGCTGCTCGAGCTCGGTGGCCGGCGGATCATCGAGCGCGTGCTGGACGCGGTGCGCCCGGTCGTGGACGATGTGCTCATCGTGACGAATACGCCCGATCTCTACGGCTTCCTCGGGGTGCCGATGGTGCCCGACGCCTATCCGGAGCACGGCTCGCTCGGCGGGATCTTCACCGGGCTGGCGGCGGCCTCCGGCGACGCCGCCTTCACCGTCGCCTGCGACATGCCGTTCCTGCACCGCGACGTGGCGCGCCTGCTGGTGGACCGGGCGGGGCAGGGCGACGTCGTGATCCCGCGGGTCGGCGAGCAGCTCGAGACGCTGCACGCCGTGTACGGCAAGGCCTGCCTGCCGGCCATCGAGGCCCGACTCCGGGTCGGGCGTCTGAAGATCGTCGGCTTCTTCCCCGACGTGCGCGTCGTGGAGATTGCGGAGGCCGAGGTCGCGCGTCATCGCGCGCCCGGCGTCGTCTTCATGAACGTCAACACGCCGGAGGAGCTAGCGCGCGCGCAGACGCTCGTCGCCGAGCTCGGCTGAGGGGATGATGCGGCTGCGGCCGGTCGTGGTCGTGCACTATCACGAGATCAGCCTCAAGCGCGGCAACCGGCCGCGGTTCCTCCGCCAGCTTGCCCGCAACCTCGCCCGCGCCATCGCCGACCTCGGTCCCTCGACGCTGCGCCAGCGGCCGGGCCGCATCGTCATCGACCTGGACGGCCACCCGCGCCCGGAGGCCGTGCGCGACCGCATCCAGCGCGTGTGCGGCGTCGCCAGCGTCTCGCTGGGCTATCGGACCTCCTCGACGCTGGAGGCGATGCAGAACCTCGTCGGCCGGCTCGTGGAGGGGCGCGCGTTCGGCTCTTTCCGCATCACCGCCCGCCGCGCCTTCAAGACCTACCCGCTGACGAGCGTCGAGCTGAACCGCGCGCTGGGCGCGTTCGTGCTGCAGCGGGTGGCGACGCGCGTGGACCTCGAGCATCCCGAGGTCGAGATCGTCGTGGAGGTGCTGCCCGACGAGGCCTTCGTCTCGCTCGACCGCCGGCCGGGCCCGGGCGGCCTGCCGGTCGGCGGCAGCGGCACGGTGGCGGCGCTGCTCTCGGGCGGCATCGACTCGCCGGTGGCGGCCTGGCGCATGATGAAGCGCGGCTGCCGCGTCGTGTTCGTGCACTTCCACAGCGTGCCGTACTTGCCGGATACCTCGCAGGCCAAGGCCCGGGCGCTGGTCGAGCGCCTCACCGAGTGGCAGTACGCCTCGCGCCTGTACCTGGTGCCCTTTGGCGAGATCCAGCGCGAGGTCGTGCTCTCGGTGCCGCCGCCGGCGCGGGTGGTCGTCTACCGTCGCCTGATGGTGCGCATCGCCGAGGCCATCGCCCACCAGACGGGCGCGCTGGCGCTGACGACCGGGGAAAGCCTGGGCCAGGTCGCCTCCCAGACGCTCGAGAACATCGCCGCCATCGACGCGGCCGCCACCGTCCCGGTGCTGCGGCCGCTGATCGGCACCGACAAGATCGAGATCACCGACGAGGCCCGGCGCCTGGGCACCTTCGAGACCTCGATCGAGCCCGACGCCGACTGCTGTACCCTCTTCGTGCCCGCGCACCCCGCCACCCGCATGACCCCCGCCGAGGCCGAGGCCGTCGAATCACGCCTGGAGATCGACCGGCTGGTCGAGACCGGCGTCACCGGGGCCGTCCTGGAGACCTTCGAGTTCCCGGCCGATCGACATGGGGGCCCCGAGATGGCTCCCGGACCCCCCACCTGCTCGGAACCGCCCCGGCAGAGCCGGAGCGGTCCTCGATCACCGGCATCCCCCATCTAGATCTAGTCTCCTTGACGGGCCGGGACACAATCGGTATGGTCTGGCTATGGCCCGGCGGCTCGCCGAAGTCGACTCCGAGGTCGCCAAGGCCCTCCACGAGGAGGCCCAGCGCCAGCATCGCAACCTGGAGCTGATCGCCTCCGAGAACTTCGTCTCCGAGGCCGTGCTCGAGGCCACCGGCTCCGTCCTCACCAACAAGTACGCGGAGGGCTATCCCGGGCGCCGCTACTACGGCGGCTGTGAGGTCGTCGACATCGTCGAGGATCTCGCCATCGCGCGCGCCAAGGAGCTGTTCGGCTGCGAGCACGCGAACGTGCAGGCGCACTCGGGCGCCCAGGCCAACATGGCGGTCTACTTCACGCTGCTCAAGCCGGGCGACGTCGTGCTCGGCCCCAACCTCTCGCACGGCGGCCACCTCACCGCCGGCAGCCCGGTGAACTACTCGGGCAAGTTCTACTCGATCGTCGCCTACGGCGTCCGGCGGGACACCGAGCGCATCGACCTGGACCAGGTCCGGGACCTCGCCCGCCAGCATCGTCCCCGGCTCATCATCGCCGGCGGCTCGGCGTTCCCCCGCGCGATCGACTTCACGCCCTTCGGTGAGATCGCGCGCGAGGTCGGCGCCATGCTCATGGCCGACATCGCCCATCCGGCCGGGCTGGTCGCCGCCGGGCTGCATCCCTCGCCGATCGGGATCGCGGACTTCGTCACGACCACCACGCACAAGACGCTGCGCGGGCCGCGGGGCGGCATGGTGATGTGCCGGGCCGCCCACGCCGCGGCGCTCGACAAGACGGTCATGCCGGGAGTGCAGGGCGGCCCGCTGATGCACGTGATCGCGGCCAAGGCGGTCGCGTTCAAGGAAGCGCTCACGCCCGAGTGGCGCGCCTACCAGCAGCAGATCGTGAAGAACGCCAGGGCGCTGGCCGACGCGCTGCTGGCCCGCGGCTTCCGGCTGGTCAGCGGCGGCACCGACACGCACCTGCTGCTGCTCGACCTGTCGACGCGCAACGTCACCGGCAAGGACGCCCAGGAGGCCCTCGACCGGGCGTGGATCACCGTCAACAAGAACACGATCCCGTTCGAGACGAAGAGCCCGATGGTGACCAGCGGGATCCGGATCGGCACGCCGGCGGTGACCACGCGCGGCATGACCGAGGCCGAGATGACGGTGATCGCCGAGCTCATCGACCGCGTCCTGTCCAAGCTCGGCGACTCCGGCGTCGAGGCCAGGGTCCGCGGCGAGGTGCAGGCGCTGACGAGTCGGTTCCCGCTCTACCCGGACCGCGTCAGGTGAGCGTCCGCAACGGAGGAGGTGGGCCTCGATGAAATGCCCGTTCTGCGGCCACACGGAAGACCGTGTCGTCGATTCGCGCGTCGGCCGGGAGGGCGAGTTCATTCGCCGGCGGCGCGAGTGCCTCAAGTGTCATCGGCGCTACACCACCTACGAGTACATCGAGGACGTGCTGCCGCACGTCGTCAAGCGCGACGGGCGGCGCGAGCCGTTCGACCGCCAGAAGCTGCGCGGCTCGATCCTGAAATCGTGCGAGAAGCGTTCGATCGCCATCCAGGCGGTCGACAACGTCGTCGCCGACATCGAGGCCAAGCTGCACGAGCGCGCCGAGAAGGAGATCTCCAGCCACGAGCTGGGCGACATGGTGATGGAGAATCTCCAGCGGCTCGACCAGGTGGCCTACGTCCGCTTCGCCTCGGTCTATCGCCAGTTCAAGGACATCGCCCAGTTCATGGACGAGGTCAAAGGGCTGCTCAAGGACGACAAGCCCAAGCCGGCCCCGGCCCCCAAGCCGCGGGCGCCGGCCGGCCGCCTGGCCAGGTAAACGTCGAGAACCTGCGTTGACTTGGGCTGGGCTGCGCGGTAGCGTGGTGAGCAATTCTCAGCCGGACTCGCGTGCCGACCACCCCTAGCGCTCAGGTCGAGGAGACCATGCCCATGAAGCGTGGCGTGAAGAAGCTGGTATTCGTCGAGCCGAAGTCCACGCACCTGCACATCTACAGTCGCGTGTGCATCCCCCGCCTCGGCTCGGTGCTTCTGGGCACGATCATGCGCTCCAAGGGTTACGACGTCCGCGTCTACATCGAGGACATCCAACCGATCGACATGAACGAGGTGCTGTCGGCCGACCTGGTCGCCGTCTCGGCCATCACCTCGACGGCGCCGCAGTCCTACCGGCTCGCCGACACCGCGCGGGCCGCCGGCGCCGTCGTCGTCATGGGCGGCACGCACACCTCGTTCATGCCGGACGAAGGCATGCAGCACGCCGATTTCGTCGTCCGGGGCGAAGGCGAGTTCGCCTTCCAGGAGCTCGTGGACGCCCTCCAGCGCGGCGACGGCTTCGAGCAGATCCAGAACCTGACGTACCGCGCCGGCGACGGCCGCACGGTGCACAACCCCGAGCGCCCCAAGATCCCCAATCTCGACGTCAATCCGATTCCCGACTATCGGCTCATCGACGGCTGGAAGCCGGGCGGCGTCGTCTCGATCGCGACCTCGCGAGGTTGCCCCTTCTCCTGCACGTTCTGCTCGGTGCCCGGCATGTACGGCCACGCCTTCCGGACCCACTCCATCGCGCGCGTGCTGGAAGAGCTGGAGCTGCACAAGGGCAACCTCTACACGTTCTTCGCCGACGACATCTTCACCGCCAACAAGAAGCGGGTGAAGGAGCTGCTGCGCGGCATGATCAGTCGCGACCTGACGCCGCAGTGGGGCGCCCAGGTGCGGACGGAGACGGTGGACGACCCCGAGCTCCTCCAGATGATGCGCGACGCGAACTGCTTCAACGTCTACGTCGGGTTCGAGTCGATCAATCCGCGCACGCTGAAGCTCTTCCAGAAGAAGCAGGACCTGGCCAAGATCGAGCGCTCGATCGAGAGGTTCCACGCCCACAAGATCCGCATCCACGGCATGTTCGTGGTCGGCTCCGACGAGGACGACCTCGAGACGATCGACGCCACCGCCGAATTCGCGCTCAAGCACGACATCGACTCGGTGCAGTTCATGATCCTGACGCCGATCCCCGGCTCGCCCGACTGGGACACACTCTACGACAAGGGCGACAAGTACGTGATCAACCGCAACTGGACCTTCTACGACGGCCACCACGCCGTCCACCAGCCGCGGCGCATGAGCCCCTGGGAGCTGCAGATGGCCGCCCTCAACGCCATGGGCAAGTTCTACTCGTGGCGGGGCATCGCCCGGAAGCTCATGAAGGGCGATCTCTACTACACGACCATCCGCTACTGGGGCAAGAAGATGATCCGGGAGTGGTGGAAGGACGACGAGAACCGCGCCTACGTGGACTGGCTGCGGAACCAGCTCTATGCTGAGGCGCGCGAGCTCGGCCACCGCTCGGTGAAGACGGTCGGGCTGCCGGCCGCGCTCCTGCAAGATCAGCTCGGCCAGCTCCTGCAGCGCTTCCTCGGCGAGCTCGGCGTGACCGTGGTGCCGCTGGCCGAGGCCGCCGTCGGGGAGGCCACCGCGCGCGCGCGCCAGACGCTCGACTGTCTCATCACCCCGATGGTCAAGCGCGCGGAGCAGGGACGGGAGGAGTTCTACGCCAATCTCGCCTCGGTGACCGACGCGCTACGCCAGCAATGGGAGAAGCTGCCCAAGGTGGCGTTCCCCGTGATCGGCGGCCAGGGCCCCGTCTTCGAGCCCTTCGCCAAGATCGGCCTGCTGGTCACCCAAAACCTCGACCGCATCCGCGACGCCTACAAAATCGCCGGCGTCGCCGAAGGCCTCTGGGAGACCGCCTAGAACTCGGGGGGGCTTCGCCCGCCTTTCCGACCGTCGTCGCACGCCTGACGGCGCGCTCCTCCTCCGTGCCTGCCCCCAGAACCGGTTGCGCGGGCAAAGCCGGAGCTCGAACGCGGCCGGTCAGAGGCCTACGAGCGTCAATGCGCGAGATGGGGCTCATGAATGAGGAGCGCGCCGACGAGGCGCGTGACGACCGTCGGACGGGGGCTACGACCAGTCGATCCGCCAGATCGGGCCCATGAAGTACAGCGGCCCCTCGAAGCGGAGGAATGCGGGCGCCTCGCCGCCGGCGATCCAGCACTTCACGTCGGGAATGTCGGCGATCAGCAGCGACGCGAACAGGCCCAGCTGCGGCCGGACCACGAACCGCGTGGTGGCCACGGCGACGTCGTTGACCTGCATCAGGTCCTCGGCGGCGGGCTTCAGCAGCATCTTCACGAAGCGCGGCTTGGGCGTGAAGGCGACGATCTGCACGGTCGCCGGGTTGCCGGCCGGCATGTTCTTCATCAGGGTCGAGAGCAGGCCGTTGTACACGTCGCTGGGGAGATCGATCTGGCCCTTGAGGGTCTCCTCGGGACTGTCCTCGTCGCCCTTGTAACGGACCTCGTAGCGCCCGCTCGACCGGTCGACGGAGCCCTCGAGCGACTCCGGGAACGAGGGGCCCCGCTGGACGATGCGATAGCTCAGCAGCGTGAAGACGTCGCGCTGGGAGAAGACCACCCGCTCGTCGTAGAGCGAGCCATCCTTGAACCGGAAGATCAGCCGGCTCTCGACGACGTCACCGCGCGGGATCTGCACCAGTTCCCCCTGGGCGAGCTTCTCACCGCTCTGGGATCGCAGGACCGGGAAGCCCCGCATGATGCCTTCGGTGAACCGAACGGCGATCGGCTCAGCCGCCGCCGGGACGGCCCCGACGACGAAAGACAGCGCAACCAGGAGGGCTCCGACCGTTGCCCTGGGCATAGGGGGGCTCCTTTTCACTCACTGAAC
>VBPC01000291.1 GCA_005887895.1 Candidatus Rokuibacteriota bacterium | reverse complement strand
GCGCGGAACCCGTCGACAGTCTCGACGCCCTGCTTCCCCACGTCGACGTGCTCACGTGCCACACGCCGCTCACGCCCGAGACCAGGCACATGATCAACGCCCGGACGCTCGGCCTCATGAAGCGCGGCGCCGTCTACGTCAATACGTCGCGCGGGGGCGTGCAGGACGAGCACGCGCTCTTCGAGGCGCTCACCCGCGGCCAGCTCGGCGCCGCCGGCATCGACGTGTTCGAAGAGGAGCCGTGCCCGGTCGACAACCCGCTGCTCAATCTGGACAACGTGGTGCTCTCGACCCACATGGCGGGCGTGACGAAAGAGGCGACCGCCCGCGCGTCGGTGCAGGTCACCAGCGAGATGCTGCGGGTCCTGCGCGGCGAGAAGCCCGACGTCCTCGTCAACCCCGAGGTGGGGCCGCGCCTCGGACTCAGGTAGAATCCCTGCATGGCCATCGACGCCCGCCACCCGCGGGAGATTCGCGCCGACATCCGCCGCGGCAAGATCACCGGCGTGACCGCCGGCCTCGGTCAGGGCCACGTGCAGGCCAATCTCGCCGTCCTGCCCCGCGACTACGCCTACGACTTTCTGCTGTTCTGCCAGCGCAATCCGCGGCCGTGCCCGCTGATCGAGGTGACGGATGTGGGGTCGACGGAGCCGGTGGGAGTCGCGCCGGGAGCCGATCTGAGGACGGATCTACCGAAATACCGGATCTACAAGGATGGCGCGCTCGCCGACGAGGTCACCGACGCATCGTCGTATTGGCGCGACGACCTCGTGGCGTTCCTGCTCGGCTGCTCGTTCACGTTCGAGTGGGCGCTGCTCGAGGCCGGGATCAGGCTCTGGCACGTCGAGCACGATCGGAACGTCGCCATGTGGCAGACGTCGATCGAGTGCCGGCCGGCCGGCGTGTTTCACGGGCCCATGGTGGTGTCGATGCGGCCGATCCCGTCGGGCCAGCTCGCCAAGGCGGTGACGGCGAGCGCGCGGTTCCCGAACGCCCACGGCGCGCCGATTCACATCGGCGACCCGGGCGCGCTCGGGATCCGGGACATCACCCGGCCCGACTGGGGCGACGCCCAGGAATTCGCGCCGGGCGACGTGCCGGTGTTCTGGGCGTGCGGGGTGACGCCACAGGCCGTGGCCCTGGCCAGCAAGCCGTCGTTCATGCTCACGCACAGCCCCGGCCACATGTTCGTCACCGACCTGCCGAACTCGGCGCTGGCGGCGCTCTGAGGGCCCCGTCTGCGATTTCTTCCCGCGGGTGACGTGGCGCTCTCGGTCGAGCTCGGCGACGAGATCAGCGTGGAGACCAACACCCGCGTCCGGGCGCTCGAGTTCCTGATCCAGCAGAAGGGCCTCGAGGGCGTCGTCGAGACCGTCCCCAGCTTTCGCTCGCTGCTCGTCTACTACGATCCCGGCCGGGTCGGCTACGAGACGCTGTGCGCGGCGCTCGGCGCACTGGCCGAGCAGGCGAGCACCGCGGTGCTGCCGCCGGCTCGACTCGTCGAGCTGCCGTGCTGCTACGACCCCGAGCTCGGCCCGGACCTCGAGGCGGCGGCCCAGCGCCTCGGCATGACCCCTGACGAGCTGATCCGCCTGCACAGCAGCGCCGAGTACCTCGTCTACTTCGTGGGCTTCACCCCGGGCCTGCCGTACATGGCCGGCGTGCCCGAGCGCATCCAGCTCCCGCGCCTGACGACGCCGCGCGTGAAGGTTCCGGCCGGCAGCGTCGGCCTCGGCGGCGCCCAGTTCTGCATCTATTCGGTGGACAGCCCCGGCGGCTACTGGCTGCTCGGTCGCACGCCCGTGCGCCTCTACGATCCCGAGAGCGTCGAGCCGACGCTGCTGCGGGCAGGGGACCGTGTGCGGATGCGTCCCGTCGATCGGGCGGAGTACGACGCGATCCTCGCCCGCGTCGAGGCGCGCGTCTACCGGCCGGTGATCGCGTGATCCGCGTCACCGATCCAGGGCCGCAGACGACCGTGCAGGACCTCGGGCGCGTCGGGCACCTGCGATCCGGCATTCCGCCGTCGGGCCCGGTGGACGTGCGCGCGTTCGTGATCGCCAATCGCCTGGTCGGCAACCCGGACAACGCGGCCGGGCTGGAGTGCACGGTGCTCGGCCCGCGCTTCACCGTCGAGCAGGCGTGCGCGATCGCCGTCACGGGCGCCGAGGCGCCCGTCACGGTGAACGACGAGCCGGCCGCGCAGTGGGCCACGCTCGAGCTCGCGCGCGGCGCCAGTGTTCGCATCGGCGCCGCCCGGGCCGGTGTCCGGATCTACGTCGCCTTCTCCGGCGGCCTCGACGTGCCGGCGGCGCTCGGCTCGCGGGCGACGTACCTGCGCGGCCGTCTGGGCGGTCTCGAGGGGCGAAGCCTCAGGCGTGGCGACGTGCTGACGCGGCTCTCCGCGCCGGCACCGCCGCTCGCCCGTCGCCTGGCCGCGGCGCAGATCCCGGCGCTGGAGAAGGAGCCGGAGATCCGCGTCGTGCTCGGTCCGCAGGCCGATCGCTTCACCGCCGAGGGCCTCGCGGCGTTTCTGTCGAGCCCCTACCAGATGCTGCCGCAGTCGGACCGGATGGGCGCCCGGCTGTCGGGGCCGCGCATCACGCACAGCCGCGGCCACGACATCGTCTCCGACGGCATCGCGCTCGGCGCGATCCAGGTGCCGGGCGACGGCCAGCCCATCGTCCTGCTGGTCGACCGCCAGTCGACCGGCGGCTACACGAAGGTCGCGACCGTCGGCTCGTTCGACATCGGTCGCATCGGGCAGGTCAAGCCCGGGCAGCCCGTGCGGTTTCGCGCGGTCGAGGTAGCGGAAGCCCACCGACTTCGCCGACAGTGGGTCCAAGCGCTGGCCGAGGCAGCCGGCGGAGCGGTGGCCGCGTGAGGCCGCGTGAGTAGAGGGTGAGTAGAGTGGTCGGTGGTGTGGGGGCCATCTCGGGGCCCCCACGGAGGGGAAACATGAGCCTGGACAAGGAAGTCAGCGAGTACGCGTCGAAGACGGCCCGCTCGCGCGCCCTGCACGAGGAGGCGACGGCGGTCATGCCGGGTGGCAACAGCCGCACGACCACGTTCTTCGATCCGTACCCGTTCTATTTCCAGCGCGGGCAGGGCGCCCACGTCTGGGACGCCGACGGCATCGAGCGCGTCGACTTCAACAACAACTATACGAGCCTCGTGCTGGGCCACGCGATCCCCGACGTCGTGAAGGCCGTCCAGGCGGTGGCCGAGTCGGGCCTGTCCTTCCCCGGCCCGACCGAGCACGAGATCCGGCTGGCCGAGATGCTGGTGCGCCGCGTGCCGTCCGTCGAGAGCGTGCGCTTCACGAACTCGGGCACCGAGGCCACGATGAACGCCGTCCGCCTGGCCCGGGCGTTCACCAATCGGCCGAAGCTCGCCAAGTTCGAGGGCGCCTTCCACGGCACCCACGACTGGGTCATGGTCAGCGTCACCGGCGACACCAAGACGTGGGGCAACCGGCGCAAGCCCAAGCCGGTCGCGTGGTCGGCCGGCATTCCGCCGGCCGTCCTCAAGAACGTCGTCGTCCTGCCGTGGAACGACCCGGAGGCGTGCGAGGAGATCCTCACCGAGGAGGCGGCGAACCTGGCCGCCCTGATCGTCGATCCGTACCTGTGCAACGGGGGCCTCGTGCCCCCGGTGGACGGCTTCATGGCGCGGCTGCGCGAGGTCACCGAGCGACACGGAATCCTGATGATCATGGACGAGGTGATCTCGCTCCGGACGGCGTGGGGCGGCGGCCAGGAGCGCCTCGCGGTCCGCCCCGACCTGACGACGTTCGGCAAGATCATCGGCGGCGGCCTGCCGGTGGGCGCCTTCGGCGGACGCCGCGACGTCATGGCGTTCTACGATCCGCGCAAGGGCGGGGCGCGGATCAGCCAGGGCGGGACGTTCAACGCCAATCCGGTCACGATGGCCGCCGGCGTGGCCACGCTCAACGCGCTCACGCCGGAGGCGTACACGCGTCTGGAGGCGCTGGGCGAGCGGCTGCGCGGTGGCATCAGCCGCCTCTTCGCCAACACGCGGCGCCGAGGGCAGGTGACCGGCGTCGGCTCGCTGTTCTGGCTGCACTGGACCCCGGAGGCGCTCAGCGACTATCGCTCGACCAAGTCCAAGGACACCGAGATGCCGGAGCGCGTGTTCATGGGCATGCTCAACGAGGGCATCCTCATGACCCAGCGCGGTCTCGGCGCCTGCTCGCTGGCGATGAGCGACGAGGACGTCGACCGCTTCGTCAATGCCCTCGCGCGCGTCCTCGCGAGGCCCTAATAGAGTGAAAGGACACGGGCGATGCCAAAGCACATAGACCTCAATTGCGACATGGGCGAGAGTTATGGCCGCTGGTCTCTCGGCGCCGACGAGGAGATCATGCCTCACATCACCTCGGCCAACGTCGCCTGCGGCTTCCACGGCGGCGACCCCCACGTCATGCGCAAGACCGTCGCCCTGGCGCTGGGGCACAACGTGGCGATCGGCTCGCACCCCTCGCTGCCCGACCTCATCGGCTTCGGGCGCCGCACGATGGACGTCTCGTCGGCGGAGCTGAAGGACTACCTCTGCTACCAGACCGGCGCGCTGCGCGAGTACTGCCGGGCGGCCGGCGCCGAGCTGCAGCACATGAAGCCGCACGGCATCCTCTACACGATGATCGAGAAGCAGCAGGACCAGTCGTGGTCGACGGCTATCGGCGAGGCGGCGCGCGAGTCGGGCCAGGAGCTGATCCTCATGGCGCTCGCCTCCGGCCACTACGACCAGACCGTGCGCAAGATGGGCATCCGCGTCGCGTCCGAGGGCTTCGCCGATCGCGCCTACAACGTCGACCTGAGCCTCGTCTCCCGCAAGCTGCCCGGCTCGCTCATCACCGATCCCAAGAAGGCGGCCGAGCAGGCGGTGCGGATGGCGCTCCAGGGCAAGGTGAAGACGATCGACGGCGTCGACGTCGACATCGCCGTGCAGACGATCTGCTGTCACGGCGACACGCCCGGTGCCCAGCACATCGTGCGCGCCGTGCGCGAAGCGCTCGAGAAGGCCGGGTGTCAGGTGAAGCCGCTGCGGGAGTGGCTGCCGAAGGCCTGAGGGGCCGCGAAGAATCTACAAGAACGTCTGCAAAAGAGGTCCGAGCTACGCGGCCAGCGGCGTCGAGGGGCTCGGCACCAGCCGGTCGAGCAGCTGCGACCAGGCGATCGGCTTGGTGAGGATGACGTCGGCGCCGGCCGCCCGCGCCCGTCCGATGAACGGCTCGTCGTAACCGGTGACCACCACGACCCACGGGCGGCGCCGCGCCATCGTCACGACGTGGCGAATCACCATATCGCCCGGGATATCGGGGAGTCCGAGGTCGGTGAGGAGAATGTCGAATTCGCGCTCGGCCGCCAGCTCCAGCGCCTGGCCGCCGCTGCCCGTTGCCGTCACGGTCGCGCCCTCGGCTTCGAGCAAGATCGTGAAAACCTCGCGAATGTCTTTCGCATCTTCTACGAGCAGCACGCGCGCCCCCCGGAGCGGACCGTCCGTTGTCATGGCTGTCGTCGACGCAACCAGCAAGAGTGATGCCGGGTTCCGCGCTTGACCGTCCCCGGGCGGGGTGGTCTACTGGATCGCCCGTGGACACCTCGCTGAAGCGCACGCCGCTCTTCTCGGCGCACGTCAAGGCCGGCGCGCGCATGGTCCCGTTCGGCGGCTGGGAGATGCCGGTCCAGTATCGCGGCATCGTCGAGGAGCACCGCACCGTGCGCGCCGCCGTCGGCTGCTTCGACGTCAGCCACATGGGCGAGTTCGAGATCGAAGGTCCCGGCGCGCTCGCCACGCTGCAGACGCTCACGACGAACGACGTCGCCGCGCTCGAGATCGGCCAGGTGCAGTACTCGCTGCTGTGCCGTCCCGACGGCGGCATCGTCGACGACCTCACGCTCTATCGTCTGGCGACCGATCGCTTCATGCTGACCGTCAACGCCGGCAACATCGACAAGGATTGGTCCCACGTCACGACGGCCGCGCCCGCGGAAGGCGCCCGCTGGCGCGACGTCTCCACGTCGACCGGACTGATCGCCGTGCAGGGCCCGCGGGCGGAGGCTGTGGTCGGTCGACTCGCCGATCAGGACATCGCGCGGATCGGCTATTACCGGTTCGCCCGCGGCAAGGTCGCCGGCGTCGCCGCGCTGATCTCGCGCACGGGCTACACGGGCGAGGACGGGTTCGAGCTGTACGTCGCCGCCGGTGACACCGAGCAGCTCTGGAACGCGCTGCTCGGGCAGGGTGCCGCCGAGGGGGTGGCGCCGATCGGGCTCGGTGCCCGAGACACGTTGCGGCTCGAGATGCGCTACGCGCTCTACGGGAACGACATCGACGAGACGACCAATCCGCTGGAAGCGGGGCTCGGGTGGGTGGTGAAGCCGGCCAAGGGGGAGTTCCTCGGACGGGCGGCGATCGAGCGGGTACGGGCGGCCGGCCCGGGCCGCAAGTTGATCGGCCTCGAGATGACCGAGCGCGCGGTGGCGCGCCACGGCTATCCGGTCGTGAAGGAGGGCGCGGCGATCGGCGTCGTCACCTCCGGCTCCTACGGGCCCTCCGTCGACCGCTACATCGCGATGGCGTACGTCGCGACGCCCCACGCCGCGGTCGGCACCGACGTCGGCGTGGAGGTCCGCGGCCAGGTCAGGGCGGCGCGCGTGGTGAAGACGCCGTTTCATCCCTCGAGAGTCAAGAAAGGCTGAGCGATGTCGAACGTTCCCGGCGACCTGAAGTACACGCGCGACCACGAATGGGCCAGGCAGGAGGGCGGACGCATGCGCGTCGGCATCACCGCCTATGCCCAGGAACAGCTCGGCGACGTCGTGTTCGTCGAGCTGCCGAAGGTCGGCGCGCGTGTCACCGCCAAGCAGGCGTTCGGCGTGGTCGAATCGGTCAAGGCCGTCTCCGACCTGTTCGCGCCGGTCACCGGAGAGGTCGTCGAGGCCAACGCCGATCTCGCCCACAAGCCGGAGATCGTCAACCAGGATCCGTACGGCAAGGGCTGGATGATCGTCGTGACGCCGGCCGACGCGAAGCAGTGGGAGCAGCTCCTCAGCGCCGCCCAGTACGAGGAGTTCCTGGCCCAGGGCGGCCACTGATGCGCTACCTGCCCAACACCCCGCAGAACCAGCGGGCGATGCTCGACGCCATCGGCGTGCGCAGCGTCGAGGATCTGCTGGTGAAGATCCCGGCCAAGGCGCGCCTGTCGCGGCCGCTGGCGCTGCCGCCGGCGCTGGCCGAGTCGGACCTGGTCCGCCATCTGCGCGGCCTGGCTGCCCGCAACGCCGATGCCGACAGCTTCACGTGCTTCCTCGGCGCCGGCGCCTACGACCACTACGTGCCGAGCCCGATCAGTCACCTCGTCCTGCGCGGCGAGTTCCTGACGGCCTACACGCCCTATCAGCCGGAGGCGAGCCAGGGCACGCTGCGGACGATCTACGAGTACCAGACGATGATCGCCGAGCTGACGGGCATGGACGTGGCCAACGCGTCGATCTACGACGGCGGCTCCTCGCTGGCCGAGGCGGTGCTGATGGCGCACGCGGTCAACGGCCGGGGCGAGATCGCCCTCACCGGCGCCGTCAACCCGCTCTACCGCCGGGTGGTCGAGACGTACGTCGACGGGCCGGGACTCCGCCTGCGCGAGGTGCCCGCGCCCGCGGGCGTCACCGATCTCGACGCCGCCCGCCGCGTCGTCGGCGGCAAGACCGCGGCGCTGGTCGTGCAGTCGCCGAACTTCTACGGCTGCCTCGAGGACGTGACCGCCGCCGCCGAGATCGCCCACGCCGCCGGCGCCCTGCTGATCGTCGTCAGCGACCCGGTGAACCTGGGCGTGCTGGAGGCGCCCGGACGCCAGGGCGCCGACGTCGTCGTCGGCGAAGGGCAGGGACTCGGCGTGCCGCTCGGATTCGGTGGGCCGTACCTCGGCGTGTTCGCCGCCAAGCAGGACTTCGTGCGCCGGCTGCCGGGCCGCCTGGTGGGCGCCACCGTCGACCTCGACGGCGCGCGGGGCTTCGCGCTCACGCTGCAGACGCGCGAGCAGCACATCCGTCGCGCCAAGGCGACCTCGAACATCTGCACCAACGTCGCGCTCTGCGCGCTGATGGCGACGATCTACCTCGCCATCCTCGGCAAGCAGGGCCTCGTGCGCGTCGGCGAGCTGTCCACCGCCAAGGCCCACTACGCGGCGCGCCGGCTCGCCGAGGTCCCGGGCGTGACGCTGCGCTTCCCCCAGCCGTTCTTCAAGGAGTTCACGCTGAAGCTGCCGAAGTCGCCCGAGCGAGTGGCGGCGAGGCTGGCCCGGCAGAACATCCTGGCCGGGCTGCCGCTCAAGGGCCTCGACCGCAAGCACGCCGACTGCCTGCTGGTGGCGGTGACCGAGAAGCGCACCAAGGACGAGATCGACGCCTTCGCGGACGCGCTCGGCAAGGCGGTGGCGTGATGCCGTACGACAACCAGCCCGCCTACGACCGCCTGGTGTTCGAGCTGTCCTCACCCGGCCGCATGGCGTTCTCGCTGCCGGAGTCCGACGTGCCGGTCGAGCCCGCGCTGGCGGCGGTGCCCGAGAAGTATCGCCGCCGGCAGCCGGCGGCGCTGCCGGAGGTGTCCGAGCTCGACGTCGTGCGCCACTACTCGCGGCTGAGCCAGATGAACTACGGCATCGACACGCATTTCTATCCGCTCGGCTCGTGCACGATGAAGTACAACCCGAGGATCAACGAGGACGCCGCGCGCCTGGCCGGCTTCGCCCGCCTGCACCCGCTGGCGGCGGAGGCGCTGTCACAGGGCGCTCTGCAGCTGATGCACGAGCTGGCCGGGATGCTGGCCGAGATCGCCGGCATGGACGCGGTCTCGCTGCAGCCGGCCGCCGGAGCCCAGGGGGAGCTGGCCGGCGTGCTGATGATCCGCGCCTATCACGAGGCGCGTGGCGAGAAGCGCACGAAGGTGCTGATTCCCGACTCCGCCCACGGGACGAACCCCGCGTCGACGGCCCTGGCGGGCTACGAGGTCATCGAAGTGAAGTCGGACGCGGAGGGGCAGGTCGATCTCGGCGACCTCGAGCGCCACCTGGCCGCTGACGTCGCCGCGTTCATGATCACCGTGCCCAACACGCTCGGCAACTTCGAGCCCCGGGTGACCGAGATCGCCGAGCTGTGCCACGCCCGCGGTGCCCAGGTCTACATGGACGGCGCCAACCTCAACGCGATCCTCGGCCTGACGCGGCCCGGTGACCTCGGCTTCGACGTCTGCCACTTCAACCTGCACAAGACCTTCACGACCCCGCACGGCGGCGGCGGTCCGGGCGCGGGGCCGGTCGGCGTCAAGGCGCACCTCGAGCCCTTCCTGCCGGTGCCGGTGGTCGCCAGGCGCGAGCAGACCTACGTGCTCGACTGGAAGCGACCGCAGTCGATCGGCAAGCTGCAGGCGTTCTGGGGCAACTTCGGCATGCACGTGCGCGCCTACACCTACATCCGCACCATGGGCGCCGACGGCCTGCGGGCGGTCAGCGAGAACGCCGTCCTCAACGCCAACTACGTCATGAAGCGCCTCGAGCAGCACTATGACGTCGCGGCGCCGGGCCCGTGCATGCACGAGTGCGTGCTGTCCGCCCGCAAGCAGAAGAAGCTCGGCGTGACGGCCATGGACATCGCCAAGCGCCTCCTCGACCTCGGCTTCTACGCCCCGTCGACCTACTTCCCGCTCATCGTCGAGGAAGCGCTGATGATCGAGCCCACCGAGACGGAGTCGAAGGAGACGCTCGACGCCTTCTGCGAGGCGATGATCCGGATCGCGCGCGAGGCCGAGACGGCGCCCGAGGCGATCCACCAGGCGCCGGTGACGACGCCGGTGCGCCGTCTCGATCAGACGCGCGCCGCCCGCGAGCCGAACCTCCGGTGGCGCGGCCAGCGCTAGGTCGCCGTCCCGCCGCGATCCTCTTCGACTTCGGCGGAACCCTCGACGCGCCGGGGGTGACCTGGAAGGAGCGCGCCTGGCGTCTCTACCGCGACGCCGGCGTCGTCTCTGACGCGGCGGTGTTCGATCCCGTCTTCTACAAGGCCGACGACGCGCTCGTCGGCACGGTGCCGGCCACGCTCGGGCTCGACGCCACCGTCCACCGCGTCTTCGGGGGTGTCAGCGCCGGCCTCGGGGTGGCCGACGGGTGGCTCACGGACCGGCTGGCCGCCCGATTTCTCGACGACGCCCGCGTGGCGCTGCGTGCGAGCGCCGTGGTGCTCGGACGGCTGGCGCGCCGCCATCGCCTCGGCATCGTCTCCAACTTCTACGGCAACCTGGCCGCGGTATGCGCGGAGGCCGGCCTCTCACCACTGCTCGGCGCGGTGGCGGACTCGGCGCTGGTCGGCGCCGGCAAGCCCGACCCGCGGATCTTCGACCACGCGCTCGACGCCCTCGGCATCGCGGCGGGCGACGCGCTCTTCGTCGGCGACTCTCGAGCGCGCGACATGGAGGGCGCCCGGGCCCTCGCCATGCCGCACGTGTGGGTGGTGGAGGCCGGCACGCCGGCCTCGCCGCCGTGCTGCGCCGGCGACCCGGTCATCCACGCGCTCGACGAGCTCGAGGCGCTGCTCCCGTGAGCGCGACGCTTCGCCGCGGCGGCATCATCGCCGCCGGCGACGGCAGCCGGCTGCGCGCCGCCGGCTACGCGGTGCCGAAGGCGCTGGTGCCGGTCGGCGGCGTGCCCCTGATCGAGCGCGTGATCGGCAACTTCGCGGCGGCCGGCATCGCCTCGCTGGTCGTCATCGTCAACGAGCACTCGCGCGCGTGCGTGGACTGGGTGCGCCGCCGATTTCCGGCGCTCGACGTCGACTTCATCGTGCGGACGACGCGGTCCTCGCTGGAGAGCTTCCTCGCCGTGAGCGAGCGGCTCGACCCGGGTCCCGCGCTCATCTCGACGGTCGACGCCTGGTGCCGTCCGGCCGACTTCACCCGGTTCGTGCAGGCCGCCGAGCGCCGGCTGCCCGACGCCTCGGTGCTCGCGGTGACGCCGCTCGTCGCCGACGAAAAGCCGCTGCGCGCAACCATCGACGCCTCCGGGCGCATCAGAAGGCTCGGTGAGGGCGCCGGTCCGATGGTCACCGCCGGCGTCTATCTGCTCTCGGCGGCGGCACGGGCGGCGCCGCCGCCGGCCCAGCTGCAGCGGCTGCGGGACTACCTCGGGTGGCTGGTGGCCGGTCAACCGGTCTACGCCGAGATCGTCGATACAGTTGTAGACGTCGACCGGGCCGAGGACGTAGCCTTGGCAGAGGCGTTGATCCCGGAGCAGCCCGAGCCGTGATCGGCAGGGGGGGTGACAGGTGAGAGACTCGTTCTGCTGGGGCATCTTTCGCGAGCAGGCCCACTCGCCCGGCCGTGAAACCGACGACACCGAGATCCTGCGTCTGACCGGCAAGCATCTCGAGGCCCGCGGCTTCCGCGTTCTCGTCCAGAGCCCGGACGACATCGGCGGCCTGCCGACCGAGCGGCCGCAGGGCGTGTTCATGATGTGCGAGCAGGTCCCCATCCTGACGCGGCTGAGCGAGCTGGCGGCGCTCGGGGTGCCCCACGTCAACACGCCCCAGGCCGTCCGCAACACGTATCGCGAGCGCATGATCGCGCTGCTGGACGAGGCCGCCGTGTCGTTCGTGCCGAGCCGCCTGGTCGCCACCGCCGGCGCCGACGGGGTCGGCGCGCTGCCGGTGTGGGTGAAGCGCGCCGACGTCCACAACACGCAGGACGGCGACGTGACGTTCGCCGAGACCGCGGAGACCGCCCGCGCGGCGCTGGCCGGGCTCGCCGCGCGCGGCATCGCGAAGGCCGTGCTGCAGCCCCACGTGCCCGGCGACCTCGTGAAGTTCTACGGCATCGGCGGCAACGTGCGCGGCGACGGCACGCCGGCGTGGTTCCGCTGGTTCTATCACAAGAACCAGACGCTGGCCGGCCACCCGCTCGATCCGGTCGCGCTCGGGCGCTCGGTGCGGCGAGCGGCGGCGGCGCTCGGGCTCGAGGTCTACGGCGGCGACGCCATCGCCACACCGACCGGCGCCGTCCTGCTGGACGTCAACGCGTGGCCGAGCTTCGCGCTCTACCGCGAGGAGGCAGCCGCCCGCATCGCGGATCACCTGGTGCGGCGGTTCGGAGAGGCCCGATGAGCAAGCGGCGCGAGGTCGGGCCCCGCTCGCGCGAGATCGTCGGCCGCGAGCAGAAGCACCTCGCCCCCGGCTCGCAGTCCTTCTCGCTCTACGCCGGGCTGGCGATGGCGCGAGGGCAGGGCAGCACGCTGATCGACGAGGACGGCAACGAGTACATCGACTTCATCGCGGGCATCGGCGTCGGCAGCGTCGGCCACTGCCACCCGCATTACGTCGAGGCGCTGAAGCGCCAGGCCGAGCGGCTGACCTTCGGGAGCTTCACGACCGAGACGCGGGCGCGCTTCCTCGACCTGCTGGCGACGCTCACGCCGGACGGCCTCACGCGCATCCAGCTCTTCTCCGGCGGCGCCGAGGCGGTGGAGGCGGCGCTGCGGCTGGCGCGGGCCAAGACCGGCAAGCACGAGATCGTCGGCTTCTGGGGCGGCTTCCACGGCAAGACGGGCGGGGTGCTGGGCCTGCTGGGCAGCGACTTCAAGCATCACCTCGGGCCGTTCATGCCCGGCCAGCACTCGACCCCGTACGCCGACTGTTATCGCTGCCCGCTGCGGCTGACCTATCCCGACTGCGGCATCGCCTGCGCCGACTACGTCCGTGACGTGATCCGCCACCAGACGGCCGGTGAGATCGCCGCCATCATCGTCGAGCCGATCCAGGGCACCGCCGGCAACATCGTCCCCCCGCCCGGCTTCCTGCCCGCGATCCAGGCGATCGCCCGCGAGCAGGGCGCGATGCTCATCGCCGACGAGATGATCACCGGCTTCGGCCGCACCGGCAGGATGTGGGGGGCCGAGCACGACGGCGTGATTCCCGACATCATGACCGTCGGCAAGGGCATCGGCGGCGGCTTTCCGCTGAGCGGCGTGGTCTCGAGCGACGTCGTCACCGCCGCCAAGCCGTGGTCCAATCCGAGCTTCAGCTCGTCGAGCTACGGCGGCAATCCGCTGGCGGCCGCCGCCGGGCTCGCCGCGCTCGAGATCGTCCTCAAGGAGGATCTCGTCAAGAACGCCGAGCGGGTCGGCGCGGTGATGCTGACGCGGCTGGAGGCGATGAAGGAGAAGCATCGCGTCGTCGGCGAGGTGCGTGGCAAGGGGCTCCTGCTGGGCATCGAGCTGGTGAAGGACCGCCGCAGCAAGGAGCCGCTCGGGAGGGAGGTGACCCGGGCGCTGTATCAGGAATGTCTGCGGCGCGGCCTCGTCGCGATGAGCTACGCGCCGACGATCCGCATCAACCCGCCGCTGGTCATCCGCGAGGACGAGGCGCTCGCCGGGCTGGCGATCCTCGACGAGGCCGTGGGCGCCATCACGCGGGAGCACGGGCTCGGGTAGGATGCTGCGGGGCGCCATCATCGGGCTCGGCAACGTCGCGCTCGACGGCCACGTGCCGGGCTGGCTGGCCAGCGAGGGCGTCGAGATCGTCGCGGTGAGCGACCTCGACCCCGCCCGCCGCGGCGAGGCGGTCGCCCGGCTGCCGGGGGCCCGCTGGTTCGACAGCGTCGATGCCCTCCTCGGCGTGACCGGCCTCGACTTCGTCGACGTCTGCACGCCCCCGTCGAGCCACGCTCCGCTCATCGGACGCGCGCTGGAGCACGGGCTTCACGTCCTCTGCGAAAAGCCGCTCGTCCGCTCGCCGGAGGAGCTCGACCTCGTGCGTCGGCTCGCCGCCGCCCGCCGGCGCGTGGTGCACACCGTCCACAACTGGCATCACGCGCCCATCGTGAAGAGGGCCGCCCAGCTCGTGCGCGAGGGCAAGGTGGGCCGGGTGAGCCAGGTCAGCTGGCAGACGCTGCGCGCGCGGCCGGCGGCGACGCGCGACGGTCGAGGCGTCAACTGGCGCCTGGACCCCGCGGTCGCCGGCGGCGGGATCCTCACCGACCACGGCTGGCACGTCTTCTACGTGGTCCAGCGCTGGATCGGCGCGCGCCCGCTGGCGATCAGCGCGCGACTGGAGAAGCGGCGTCACGCCGCGCTGGCCGTGGAGGATACCGCGACGGTGGCCCTCACCTTCCCAGGCGCCGCCGCCGAGATCCTCCTCACCTGGGCGGCCGACGAGCGGCGCAACTGGGCGCAGGTGAGCGGCGACGAGGGCGCGCTCGAGTTGCAGGACGACACGCTGGTGCTGACGCGGGGAGCACGCGTCGAGCGCTGGCCCTGTCCACCCGCGATGTCGGCCGGCTCGACGCATCCCGACTGGTTCACGCCGGTCGTCGCCGGCTTCGTCGGCGAGGTGACCCGCGTGCGGGACGGCGCCAACCTCGCCGAGGCGTCGCTGTGCGTCCTTCTCGAGCACCTCGCGCGCGAGTCGAGCCGCCGCGGCGGCGAGCCGCTCGAGGTGCCGCCGGCCCACGCGCCGGCGCCGTCGGAGTCGTCCGTCTGAGCACGGCGATCGTTCGGGCGGCGCCGCTCACCGAGGGCGTGCTGGTGGTCCTGCCGCCGACGCGCGGCGCCGAGCGCGGCCTCGCCTCGCTGCGGGTCGCCGGCCTGCCGCTGGTCCGCCGTCTGGTGCTGGCCGCCGCCGCCGCCGGCTACGCGCGGGTGTTCGTCGACGACGACGTGACGGCGGCAGCCGAGGCGCTGGACGGCACGGCGGCGGCCGGCCTGAAGGACGCGTCGCTGGCGCCGTCGCCGGCGCGCCGCCGCGTCGTGCTCGTCCCGGTCAACGTGCTGGCGCAGCGGCGGTGGCTGCGCGAGCGGCTGGAGACGCCGCTTCAGGCCGAGACACTCCACGTCGACGCCTCGCGGGCGGCGGTCGTGGAGACGGAGCGCCCGGACAAGGTGCTGGCCGCCGTGCGCGGCGCCGGGGCCGGCGAGGCGCTCGATCGGCTGCGCGCGACGTTCGGCGAGGCGCCACTGCCGCCGGATCCCGACGGGCTGCTGGCGCTCTCCTCGCCCGCCGACGCCGCGCGTGCCGAGCGCTGGCTGCTGCGCAGCCTCATCAAGCAGAACGAGGGCTTCATGTCGCGGAACTTCGAGCGACGCATCTCGCTGGCGATCACGCGCCGGCTCACCCGCACGCGGGTGACGCCCAACGTGATGACGCTGGTGAGCGTGGCGATCGGACTGGCCGCGGCCCCGTGCTTCCTGTCGGGGGCGCCGGCCTGGCAGCTCACGGGGGCGCTGCTGTTCCTGAGCCACTCGATCCTGGACGGCTGTGACGGCGAGTTGGCGCGGCTGAAGTTTCTCGAGTCGCGCTGGGGCGCCATCCTGGATTTCTGGGGCGACAACATCGTGCACGTTGCCGTCTTCAGCGCGATCGCCGTCGGCTGGGCGCTGCGCACCGGCTCGCCGTGGCCGCTGGCGCTGGGGGGCCTGGCGGTGGCGGCGGCGCTCGGCACCGCCGCGCTCATGTTCAAGCGCTTCGTCGAGGACCGCGCCCCGGTCGGCACCTGGGCCGCCCGCCTCATCGGCGCGCTGTCGCATCGCGACTTCATCTATGTCGTCGTGCTGCTGTCGGCCTTCGGCCGCGCCCACTGGTTCCTGGTGGCGACGGCGGTCGGCACGCCGGTGTTCCTGGCGCTCGCGCTCGTGTTCCTGAGGACCGATGGCCGCGTTCCTTGACGTGCTCCTGCGCGGCCTGGCGCTCTCGGGCCAGGCCGTCGCGATCGGCGGCGTGCTGTTCGCGCTGCTCGTCCGCCGTGACCACGGCGGCGACGACCCTCGGCGCCTCCGCCCCGGTCCTCGGCCGCCTGACGGCGACGCAGTACTTCCGCGCGACGCTGGCGCGCGTGCTGGCCGCCACGGTGATCCTGCTGGGGGCGCTGGCCGTGCGCCGGGCGGCGCGGGTCGGCTCCTGGTGGCCGCTGCTGCTCGGCGGCGTCGCCGCCCTGGTCGTGTCGGCAGCGTGGACCAGCCACGCCGCCGCGCGCCTCGACCATCGCGCCGGGCTGCTGGCCCTGGACGCGCTCCACCAGCTGGCGGCCGCCGCCTGGATCGGCGGCCTGCTCCAGCTGATCGTGTCGGCGCTGCGCCGCGACGCGCCGCCGGCGCCGCGCGCCCTGCTGCGGCGCTTCTCGGCGCTGGCGCTGACGGCCGTCAGCGTGCTCGTGCTGGCCGGCACCGGCCTGGCGCTGGGCTACGTCGACAGCGCCCGCGGGCTGATCGGCACCGCGTACGGTCTGATGGTCATGTCCAAGGCCGTCATTCTCGGGCTGCTCCTGGTGCTGGGCGCGCTGAACTTCTTCGCCGTCCGCCGGCTCCCGGCCAGCGAGGCGGTCTCGCCGCTGCGCTTCCGGCGCTTCGTCGAGGTCGAGCTGGGCCTGGGCCTCACGGTGCTGTTCGCGGCGGCGTCGCTCACCTCGCTACCGCCGGCCACCGACGTCGTCGCCGACCGCGCGACGCCGGCCGAGGTCGTCGCGCGCTTCACGCCTCGCTGGCCGACGCTGTCGTCGCCGCCGCGCGAGGCGCTGCCCGCGGAGGACAAGAACGCGCCGCGCACGGATGCCGATCGCGGGTGGTCCGAGTTCAACCACCACGTCTCCGGGCTCTTCGTGCTGGCGATGGGCCTGCTGTCGCTCGTGCAGGCGCTGGGGCGCGTGCGCTGGGCACGCCACTGGCCGCTCGTGTTCCTCGGGCTCGCGGCGTTCATGTTCGTCCGCAACGACCCGGGCTCCTGGCCGCTCGGGGCCGAGGGCTTCTGGGCGGGCATGGCCGACCCCTCCGTGCTGCAGCACCGCCTGTTCGTGCTGCTCGTGGTCGTGTTCGGGCTCTTCGAATGGCTGGTGCGCAGCGGGCGGCTGCGGGCTCCGCGGGCCGCGCTGCTCTTCCCGCTGCTGTGCGCGGTCGGCGGCGGCATGCTCCTCACGCATTCGCACGCCAGCCTGAACCTCAAGACCGAGTTCCTGACCGAGGTGACGCACGCCCCGCTGGGCGTGCTGGGCCTGATGGTCGGCTGGGGCCGCTGGCTGGAGCTGCGGCTGACCGCCCCGGAGGACCGCCTGCCCGGTCGCCTGGCGGCCGGCGCGATGACGGTGATCGGCCTGCTCCTGCTGCTGTACCGCGAAAGCTGACGTCACCGGGCCGCCGCCGGTGAGGCTGCTGCGGCTCCTGCTGCTCCTGCTCGGCGTCGGCGTCCTGGTGGCGCTGATCCTCGAGCACGACCCCGCCGCCGTCTTCGCCTCGATCGGCCGGCTGTCGTGGCGGCTCGGCGTGATCCTGTGCGTGCCGATGTCCGTGGTGATGCTGTTCGACACGCTCGGCTGGCGCTACGCGTTCCGGCGCGATCGGGTGCCGTTCACCGTGCTGCTCACCACGCGACTGGCCGGCGAGGCGTTCAACATCGTGACGCCGACCGCCGCGCTGGGCGGCGAGGTGGTCAAGGCCTGGCTGCTGCGCGACCGCGCGCCGCTGGACGAGAGCGTGCCGTCGGTGATCATCGCCAAGACCACGATCACGATCGCGCAGGGCCTGTTCCTCCTGCTCGGCGTCGCGCTGGCCGCCCTCACGCTGGCCGGCTCGTCGATCCTGGCGGCCATGGAATGGCTGGTCGGCCTCGAGGTGCTCGCGCTCGCCGTGTTCATCCTCATGCAGACGCGCGGCCTGGTCGGCTGGAGCGCCCGGATCCTGGCCCGGCTCGGGATCCGGCGCCTCGGCGCCGGCGGCACCGCCATGCGGGTCGACGAGGCGCTGGCCGAGTTCTACCGCCGCGAGCCGCGCCGGCTCGCGCTGTCGATCGCGTTTCACCTCGTGGCGTGGCTGCTCGGCTCGCTGGAGGCGTGGCTCATCCTCTGGTTTCTCGGCGTCGAGGTCTCGCTGGCGACGGCGACCGTGATCGAGGCGTTCGGCACCGGCATCCGCTTCGCGACGTTCCTGGTCCCGGCGAGCCTGGGCGTCCAGGAGGGCGGCTACGTCGTGACCTTCCTCGCCCTCGGCCTCGGCGCCGCCGACGGCGTCGCCTTCGGCCTCGTGCGCCGCATGCGTGAGCTCTTCTGGGTCGCGATCGGCCTGCTCCTCTTCGCCCTCGTGCGCCGGGGTCCGCTGGTGGCCGCGCCGTCGGGCCAGTCGGGAAATGGTATCGTCTAGCGAATGAGCGAACGGGCGTGGCGGCTGCTCGTGACCGAGCCGACCGACGGCGCGACCAACATGGCGATCGACGAGGCGCTGTGGCGCGGCCGCCAGGGCGGCGGCTCGCCGCCGACGCTGCGCTTCTTCGCCTGGGCGCCGCCGACCGTCTCGCTCGGCTATGGCCAGCCGCTGGGCCGCGACGTGGACGAGGCGGCGTGCCGTGCGCTCGGCGTCGGCCTCGTGCGCCGGCCCACCGGGGGCAGCGCCATCTACCACGACGGGCCCGAGCGCGAGCTGACCTACAGCGTGGCCGCCATCGCCGCCGACCTCGGGATCGGATCCGATCTGCTCGAGACCTACCAGTGGATCGGCCGCGCGCTGCTGCGCGGCCTGCGGGCGCTCGGCGCGCCGGCCGCGCTCGTGCCCGAGCGACCGCCCGCCGGGCCGACGCCGGCGTTCTGCTTCGCGCGCACCGGCGTGTTCGAGATCGAGGTCGGCGGCCGCAAGCTGGTCGGCAGCGCCCAGCGCCGGCAGGGCGACTCCTTCCTGCAGCACGGCGCCGTCCTGCTCGCCGTGGACGAGCCACGGGTGCGCGCGCTGTTTCCGACGACGCGCGACCCGCTGGCGACGCTGACGACGCTCGAGGCCGCCCTCGGCCGGCGCCCGTCGTTCGAGGCCGTGGCCGACGCGCTGGCCGAGGCGTTCGAGCGCGAGCACGGCCTCGACCTCCGGCCCGGCGGCCTTTCGGCGAGCGAGGCCGAGCGCGTGGCCACGCTCGTGACCGAGCGCTACGCGAGCCCGGCCTGGCTGGCCGCCTCAGCGTGAGACACCAGGCGCACGCCCAGCGGAGTGCCCCGGCTCCGCCGGGGCGCGCCGAACGACTGGGGGTCTGGGGGCCATGTCGGGGCCCGGCCGCCACGCATGATCGAGGCGCGCCCCGGCTCCGCCGGGGCGCGCCGAACGACTGGGGGTCTGGGGGCCATGTCGGGGCCCCCAGCCATGACTGACCGCGAGTACCCGAGCGTGCCGCGCGTCGGCGTGGGCGCCGTCGTCCTCGACGGCACTCGCGTGCTCCTGGTGCGTCGCGGCAAGCCGCCGCTGATGGGCAAGTGGAGTCTGCCCGGCGGCCTCGTCGAGCTCGGCGAGACGACCCGCGAGGCCGTGCGGCGGGAGATCGCCGAGGAGTGCGGGCTGCAGGTGCGCCTCGGTGAGGTGGCCGGCATCCTGGACCGGGTCGTCCGCGATGCCGACGGCCGCATTCGTTATCATTGGGTGCTGGTCGACTATGTCGCGTTTCCGGAGTCGGGGACGCTGTGCGCCGCGACCGACGTCGACGAGGCCCAATGGGTGGAGGTGGATGACGTGCCCACGTTCGACACGACGGATGGGCTGATGGACATGATCCGGCGCGCTCTCGCGCTCGCCGGGGGCGGCCGGCGATGAACGTGAGCGTCGTCGGCCGGCCGCTCGCTTCGGTCGAGTCCGACGCCATCGTCGTCGGCGTGTACGCCGAGGAAAAGCCCCTGCGCGAGCCGGCGGCCCGCCTCGACGAGGCCAGCGGCGGCGCGCTGGCCGACGTGCTGCAGGCGGAGAAGTTCGGCGCCAAGGTCGGCCAGGTGACGCACGTGCACACCAACGGCCGGCTGCCGGCGCGCCGCGTGGTGGTGGTCGGCCTCGGCAAGCGCGCCGAGACGACGGCCGAGGCGCTGCGCCGGGCGGCGGCGGCCGGCCTGCGCCGGGCCCGTGACCTCGGCGCCCGCGCGGTGACCGTCGAGGTTCTCGGCGACCGGCTGCCGGTCCGCCAGCGCGCCCAGGCGGTCGTCGAGGGCGCGATCCTCGGCACCTACACGTTCGACCGCTACAAGCGCGAGAAGAGCGACAAGCAGGTGGAAACCCTGCAGCTCGCCGAGCCCGACGGCCGCCAGCGCCGCGAGGCCGTCGACGGCGCGCGTCGCGGCGAGGTGTTCGCGCTGGCGACCTGGTTCGCGCGCGATCTCGTCAACGCGCCGGCCAACGACGTGAACCCCACGCACCTGGCCAGGGTGGCCACCGACATCGGCAAGAGCGGCGGGCTGCGGGTGAAGGTCCTCGACCGCGTCGAGTGCCGGCAGCTCGGGATGGGCGCCTTCCTCGGCGTGGCGGCCGGCAGCGAGCAGCCGCCGAAGTTCATCCACCTCGCCTACACGCCGGCCGGCCGCCGCCGCAAGCGGGTGGCGATCATCGGCAAGGGCATCACGTTCGACTCCGGCGGCCTGGACCTCAAGACGGCCGAGGGCATGCTGCGCATGAAGGACGACATGTCCGGCGCCGCCGCGGTGCTCGGGATCATGCGCGCGCTGCCCGCCCTCAAGCCGGGCGTCGAGGTCCACGGCCTGATCGCCGCCACCGAGAACATGCCCTCGGGCTCGGCCATCCGCCCGGGCGACGTGCTGCGCGCGATGAACGGGACCACGATCGAGATCGGCAACACCGACGCCGAGGGTCGGCTCACGCTGGCCGACGCGATCTGCTACGCCGCCCAGAAGGTCAACGCCGACGAGATCGTCGACATGGCCACCCTGACCGGCGCCTGCGTCGTCGCGCTCGGCCCGCTCTGCTCCGGCCTGTTCGCCAACGACCAGGGCCTGGCCGATCGCCTGATCGCTGCCGCCGAGGCGGCCGGCGAGCGCGTGTGGCAGCTGCCGCTGATCGACGAGTACCGCGAGAACCTCAAGAGCGACGTCGCCGACATGAACAACGTGGGCCCGCGCGGCGGCGGCGCCATCACCGCCGGGCTGTTCCTCAAGGAGTTCGCCGGCACCGGCTGCGCCGTCCGCACGATCCTCTCCTACCTGACCGACATCAAGTAACGGCCGATGAAAAACGGCCATCTGCGTCATTTCGTCGGAGGGGGTCTCGACGACCCCCTCCGAAGCCTCCCCCCGAACTTGCGCGGGCAAAGCCCGCGCTCGAAGCGGCTTACCGATGCCATCCGGCGGTCGTCCATCGGCCTCGGCTGCTCGCTCGGGTGCTCATAGATGGCCGGTGGGGTGGACCTGCATTCGCACACGACGGCGTCGGACGGAGTGTTGGCGCCGCGGGAGCTGGTGCGGCTGGCGGTGCGTCACGGCGTGCGGGTGCTGGCGGTCACCGACCACGACTCGACCGCGGGGCTGCCGGAGGCGATCGAGGAGGCCGCCGGGCACGGGCTCGAGATCGTGCCCGGGCTCGAGATCAACTGCGACGTGCCGGGCTCGGAGATCCACGTGCTGGGCTACTGCGTCGACTGGCAGGCCGAGTGGTTCCAGGCGTTCCTCGCCGGGCAGCGCGCCGAGCGGGCGGAGCGCGTGCACCGCATGGTCGAGCGGCTCACCGAGCTCGGCATGCCGCTCACGGCCGACGAGGTGTTCGCGATCTGCAAGGAAGGCTCGCCGGGGCGCCCGCACGTGGCGCAGGCGATGGTCGCGCGCGGCTACGTGAAGTCGGTGCGCGAGGCGTTCGATCGCTGGCTGCACGCCGACGGTCCCGCCAACGTGCCGCGCCGGCGGCTGACCCCCGGGGATGCGGTGGCGGTGATCCGTCGCGCGCACGGCGTGCCCGTCCTCGCCCATCCCGGCCTCGCCAACCGCGACGCGATGATCCCGGAGCTGGTGCAGGCGGGTCTGGCCGGCATCGAGACGTACTACCCCGAGCACTCGGCGGGCCAGATCGAGGCGTACCTCGCACTCTGCCGTCGCCACGGTCTCGTCGCGACCGGCGGCTCCGACTACCACGGCCCCCACACCGGTCGCGCCGCGACGCTCGGCAGCCCCCACGTCCCGCTCGAGGTCTGGCACGCGCTCCGGCAGAAGGCCCGCGAGCTCGCCCCCGACGCGCCCGAGTCGCAAGAAACGCATCGACCGGGCGAGTCGGAGCCACCACCTTGTCGAGCAGGCCACCCACGTGCCTGACCGGGCTCGCGGACCCCGCTACAACAATTCGGTTGTCGCGGAATGAGCATCCAGATCTTCGGGTTTCGCGACTGCCCGGCCACCCGCAAGGCGCAGCGGTTCTTCTCCGAGCGCCGCATCGCGGTGCACTTCGTGGACCTCGACGAGCGCCCGGCCTCCCGGGGCGAGCTGCGGCGCTTCGCCGAGCGCTTCGGGCCGGCCGCCCTGATCGATCGCGAGGGCGCGCGCTTCAAGGCGCTGGGGCTGCGTGTGTCCGGCGACTCCCCGCAGCGCCTCCTCGAGCGCGCGCTCGCCGAGCCGCGCCTGCTGCGCACGCCGCTGGTGCGCCACGGCGGCAAGGTGAGCGTCGGCGAGGCGGCCGCCGACTGGCAGGGCTGGATCGACGCGGAGCAGTCGGCATGACGCCGCGCCCGTTCCAGCTCCACGTCGCCGCCGACGTCCTCGCCGATCTGCGCGAGCGGCTCGGGCGCGTGCGCTGGCCCGACGAGGCGCCCGGGGCCGGCTGGCAGCACGGCACGAGCCTCGCCTACATGAAGGACCTGGTCGCCTACTGGCGCGAGCGCTACGACTGGCGCGCCCAGGAGATGCGGCTGAACCGCTGGCGTCAGTTCACGGTGGACCTCGGCGGCGTCG
>VBPC01000102.1 GCA_005887895.1 Candidatus Rokuibacteriota bacterium | reverse complement strand
TGCGCACGCAGGACGCCGTGTGCCGTCGGCTGGCCGCCGAGGTCGACGCCGTGCTGCCGGCGCGGTTCGGCACCGTGGTGGCCGACGACGCCGCGTTGGCCGAGGCGCTGGTCCAGCGTCGTCCGCAGCTCGCGCGCGCGCTGGGCCGCGTGGCCGGCTGCGAGCAGATGACGCTGCGTGTCTGGGGCGAGTCGCCGGCGGTGTCGGCGGCGCCGGCCGCCACCGAAGCGTCAGGCGAGGGCCCGGGCACGCGCTATCTCGCCGATCGGCGGCGGGCCCAGATCCACGCGCAGCACGTGCCGGAGCTCGAGCCGCTGCGGCCGCGCCTCGCCGATCTCGTCCGGGCGGAGCTGGCCGAGCGCCACGACCGGCCGCCGCTGCTGGCCACGGTCCAGCACCTCGTCCGGCGCGGCGACGGCGGGCGCTATCTCGCCGAGATCGATGCCGCCCGCGACAGCCTGCGGCCGTGGCGGGTGAGCGCGACGGGACCGTGGCTGCCGTACGCCTTCGCCGAGGACGCCGCGTGAGCGAGCGCAAGCCCGTCATCCAGGTGCGCGAGCTGGAGTCGCTGCGCGCCGAGCTCGAGCGTCAGGCCGACTCGCTGGCCCCGCGCTGGAATGCCGATCCCGAGGAGGTGCAGCGCTCGGTCGCGCGCCTGGTGCTCACGCTCGTGGAGTTCATTCGCCAGCTCCTCGAGCGCCAGGCCATCCGGCGCATGGAGGCCGAGACGCTCACGGCCGACGAGACCGAGGCGATCGGCGTCGCGCTGATGCGCCTGGAGGAGACGGTGCGGGACATGGCCGCGCGCTTCGGGCTCAAACCCGAGGAGCTCAACCTCGATCTCGGGCCGCTGGGTCGGCTCCTGTAGGCATGCGGATTCCCACCTCGCTGCTCGCGGTCGCGCGCTGGCTCTTCGCCCTCGTCGTGCCGGCCCTCGCCCTCGGGCTGATGCTGCTCGTGGCGCCGCTCGTGGACCAGGTGCCCACGCCCCCGTTCGTGGCCGCGGTCCTCGTCGTCGCCTGGGTCAGCGGCTTCCGGCCGGCGCTGCTGACGATCGCCGTCAGCGCCGCCGCGCTCAACTACTACTTCCTGCCCCCGCGCCACGCGTGGGCGGTGACGCCGCCCGAGCTCGCGTGGCTGGCCAACTTCGTGACGATCTCGGTCGTCATCGCCTGGCTGGTCGCCAGCCGGGCCCAGTCGCGGCTGCGGGTGGAGGCGAGCGCGCGGCACCTGCGTTTCGTGACGGACGCCGCGCCGGTGATGATGTACTACGTCGACGCCGACGGCCGCTACCGGTTCGCCAACCGTCCCTTCGCCGAGCGGTACGGCTTCACGCCGGAGGCCATCGTCGGGCGCGAGGTGGCCGAGGTCGTCGGTCCGGCCCGGTACGCGACGATCGAGCCGCACCTGCGCGCTGCGCTGGCCGGGCGTCCGGTGACGTTCGAGACGAGCGGTCGCGATGCCGACGGCACCGAGCGGCAGCTGCAGGCCGCCTACGTGCCGGACGTCGCCGGCGCGACGGTCCGCGGCTTCGTGGCGGTGATCACGGACGTCACCGAGCGCAAGCGCGCCGAGGACGAGCGCGCGCAGCTGCTCCGAGTCGAGCAGGCCCGACGGCGCGAGGCCGAGGCGATCGCCGAGCTGGGCCGCGTCCTCACCCAGGGCCTCGACGTCAACGCCGTCGCCCAGCGGCTGGCCGAGCTGGCGCGCGGTCTGCTGCGCGCGGTGACGGCGACCGTGTACCGCGTCGAGCCGGAGTCCGGCGATTTCGTCTGCCTGGCGATATCGGGCGACATGGGGCCGTTCCAGGTCGGCGGGATCGTGCCTCGCGACGCCGGCGTGATCGGCGCCGCCGTGCGCCGGGGCGGGCCGGTGACGAGCGACAACGTGCTGGCCGATCCGGACGTCGTCTTTCCCGAGACCACGCGCGCCTGGGTCGAGCAGGCCGAGTACCGGGCGGTCCTGGCGCTGCCGCTGCGCCTCAAGGGCCGGACGATCGGCGCCTTCGCCCTCGGCGACCGCCTGGGCCGCACGTTCACGCCGGACGAGGTGCGGCTGGCCGAGGCGTTCGCCGATCACGCTGCCGTCGCCCTCGACAATGCGCGCCTGTACACCGAGGCCGAATCCCGGCGTCGCGAGGCCGAGCTGCTGGCCGAGCTGGCGCGGGCCGTCAACGCCTCCCTCGACCTCGACACGGTGCTCCAGCAAGTGGCGGCGGCCGCCAAGGACCTGTGCGGCGCCGACCTCGCGCGGATCGCGTTGTGGGACGACCGCCGCGAGGGCATGGCGTACCGCTACACGGTCGGCACCCGGGTCGGCGGCCACCAGCACGTGTTGCTGAAGCCGGGCAAGGGCCTCGGCGGTGAGGTGCTGGCGACCGGCCGCCCGGTGCGCACCGCCAACGTCCTCGACGATCGCCGCCTGCATCCCGACTACGCGCCGATGATCCGCGCCGAGGGCAGCCAGGCGGTGATGGTCGCACCGATCCGGATGGGCGAGCGCGTCGAGGGCCTGATCTACGTCGACAACCGCCGCCCGCGCGCGTTCAGCGAGCGCGACGAGGCCATCCTGATGCGGCTGGCCGACCACGCCGCCATCGCGCTGCGAAACGTGCAGCTCTTCGCCGGCGAGCAGGGGGCGCGCGGCGACGCCGAAGCGCGGGCGCGCCGGGCCCGGCTGCTGGCCGACGTCAGCCGCGTCCTGGCCTCCTCGCTCGACTACGCCCGGACTCTGGACGCCGTCGCGCGGCTGGTGGTGCCCGACCACGCCCACTGGTGCATGGTGCATCTCGCGCGTCGTGACGGCAGCGTGCGCCGGGCCGGCGTGGCCCACGCCGATCCCGCCCACGCCCCGCTCGCCGACGAGACGCGGCGCATGCCGCCGACGCCGGACTGGCTGAAGAATGCGGGCCCGATGATCGACGCCCTGCGGCTCGGCCGCTCGATCTTCCTGCCCGAGGCGACGGCCGCCGACATCGGGCGCTTCACCGGCGGCGTCGAGGACCAGCGGATCCTCACCGCGCTGCGGCCGCGCTCGCTCCTCACGGTGCCGATGGTCGCGCGCGGGCGTGCGCTGGGCGCGATGACGTGGCTGCGCATCGCCGGCCACGAGCGCTACAGCGCGGACGACCTGCGGCTGGCCGAGGACCTGGCCGGACGGATCGCGCTGGCCATCGACAACGCCCGGCTGTACCGCCAGGCTCAGCGCGCGCGCGTCGAGGCCGAGGGAGCCAATCGCGCCAAGGACGAGTTCCTGGCCGTGCTCTCGCACGAGCTCCGCACGCCGCTGACGTCGATGCTCGGCTGGCTCCGGCTGCTGCGCGGCGGCCAGCTCCCGGGCGACAAGGCGGCCCAGGCGCTCGAGGTGATCGAGCGGAACACCCGGACCCAGGCGCAGCTCATCAACGACCTGCTCGACGTCTCGCGCATCGTGGCCGGCAAGCTCCAGCTCGAGCTCTATCCGGTCGACCTGGCGCCCATCCTCGAGGAGTCCGTCGAGCTGTCCCGCGCCGAGGCCGAGGGCAAGGGCGTGAAGGTCGAGCTGCTCGTCGACCCCCGCGCCGGCTTCGTGCTCGGCGACCCGCTGCGCCTGGGCCAGATCGCCGCCAACCTCGTCACCAACGCCGTGAAGTTCACGCCGGAGGGTGGCCACGTCCGCGTCGGGCTGGCGCGCGACAGCGAGCACGCGGTGTTGACGGTGGCCGACACCGGCATCGGCATCGAAGCCGACGTGCTGCCGCGCATCTTCGACCGCTTCCGGCAGGCCGACAGCACGATCACCCGCCGCCACGGCGGCCTCGGCCTCGGACTGGCGATCGTGCGTCACCTCACCGAGCTGCACGCCGGCACGGTGAGCGCCGAGAGCCCCGGCCGGGGCCAGGGCGCGACCTTCACGGTGCGGCTGCCGCTCGCCGGCCACGTCGGCCGCCGCGGGCGCGGCGTGCCGGCCGCGCCCGACGCCGCCGCGAGCAGCCAGAGGCTGGTCGGCGTGCGCGTGCTCATCGCCGAGGACCATCCCGACACCGCCGATCTCATGCGCACGGTGCTCGAGGCCCACGGCGCCGCGGTGCGCGTCGCCGACTCGCTGGCGACGGCGCTCGAGGCCCTCGCCGGCGCCGACGTGCTCGTGAGCGACATCGGCATGCCCGACGGCGACGGCTACGAGCTGCTCCGCCGCCTGGGCGACGTCGCCCGGGCGAGCGGCCGGGCCCCGGTGCCGGCGGTGGCGGTCACCGCGTTCGCGGGCGCCGACGACCGCGACCGGTCGATCGCCGCCGGGTTTCAGGACTTCGTCGCCAAGCCGATCGAACCGGCCGTGCTCGTCGCCGCCATCGCGCGGGCCGCCGCCGTCGTGACGGAACCCCAGGGGAGAGGGAGGCACTCGTGAGCGCCAAGGGCTCCTCGATCACGCTGAACGGCCGGACGTACCGGTGGCCGGAGCGACCGGTGGTGGTGGTGTGCGTGGACGGGTGCGAGCCCGACTACGTCGACCGGGCCGTGCGGGCGGGCGCGGCGCCGTGGTTCGGCGAGGTCGCGGCCGGCGGCACGTCGCGGCTCGCCGATGCCGTCGTGCCGACCTTCACCAATCCGAACAATCTCTCGATCGTCACCGGCGTCCCGCCCGCCGTGCACGGCATCTGCGGCAACTACTTCTACGACCGCGAGGCCGGGGCCGAGGTGATGATGAACGACCCGAAGTACCTGCGCTGCCACACCCTGCTGGCCGCCTTCGCGCGGGCCGGCGCCTCGGTGGCCGTCGTCACCGCCAAGGACAAGCTGCGGCGGCTCCTCGGTCACGGCATGCGCGGGATCTGCTTCTCGTCGGAGAAGGCCAACGAGACGACGCGGGGCGAGCACGGCATCGACGACGCGGTGGACCTGGTCGGCCTGCCGGTGCCCTCGGTGTACAGCGCGGCGCTGAGCGAGTTCGTCTTCGCGGCCGGCGTCAAGCTCATGGAGTCGGTGCGGCCGGACATCATGTACCTGTCGACGACCGACTACATCCAGCACAAGCACGCGCCGGGCACGCCGGAGGCCAACGCCTTCTACCAGATGATGGACGGGTACCTGGCCAAGCTGGGCGCGCTGGGCGCCACGATCGCGGTGACGGCCGACCACGGCATGAACGCCAAGACCGATGCCGGCGGCGTTCCGCAGATCGTCTACTTGCAGGATCACCTCGACACCTGGCTCGGCGCCGGGCAGACGCGCGTCATCCTGCCGATCACCGATCCCTACGTCGTGCACCACGGCTCGCTGGGCTCGTTCGCCACGGTGTACCTGCCGGACGGCGCGGACGTCGCCGGCGTCGCCCGCCGGCTCGCCGCGCTGCGCGGCATCGAGGCCGTCCTCGAGCGCGCCGAGGCCTGCGCGCGGTTCGAGCTGCCGCCGGACCGCATGGGCGACCTGGTCGTGCTGAGCGAGCGCCACGTCACCGTCGGCACCGCCGCCGCCCGTCACGATCTCTCGGGACTCGACGCCCCGCTGCGCTCGCACGGAGGGCTCAGCGAGCAGCGCGTGCCCTTGCTGCTCAACCGCCGCACGCCGGGCCTGGCGCTCGGCCGACGTCTGCGCAACTTCGATGCGTTCGACCTCGCGCTGAATCATTCGACGGGACACGCATGACCGAGCGCGAATGGATCCTGCTCAATCCGGGGCCGGCGAACACCAGCCCGCGGGTGCGGCAGGCGCTGGTGATGCCGGACCTCTGTCACCGCGAGCCGGAGTTCTTCGAGGTCATGCGCGACGTCCGGCAGCGGCTGGTCGCCAGCCTCGGCGTCGCGTCGACGCACGCGGCCGTGCTGTTCACGGGCTCGGGGACCGCCGCGGTGGAGGCGGCGATCGCGTCGGTCGTCCCGCCCGAGCGCGCACTGCTGGTCGTCGACAACGGCGTGTACGGCGACCGGATGCGGCGTATCGCGCGAGCGCATCGGATTCCGGCCGAGGTCCTGAGCTACGACGTCACGACGCCGGTGCCGCCCGCCGACGTGGCCCGCGCCCTGCGCGAGCACCCGGAGATCAGCCACGTCGCGCTCGTCCACCACGAGACGACGACCGGCCTGCTGAACCCGGTGGAGGCGGTCGCCGACGTCGCCGCCGCCGCCGGCCGGCGGGTCATCGTCGACGCGATGTCGAGCCTCTTCGGCGAGCCGCTCGACGTGGCCCGCGACGGGATCGACTTCGTCACCGCCAGCGCCAACAAGTGCCTGCAGGCGATTCCCGGGATCGCGTTCGTGCTGGCGCGTCGCGCCGCGCTGCCGGCGCTCGAGGGCCGGCCGGCTCGCAGCGTCTATCTCGACCTCGCCGGTCACTTCACGACGCAGGAGCAGGACAACACACCGTTCACGCCGGCGGTGCAGGTGCTGCACGCCATGCGAGAGGCGCTCCTCGAGCTGGCGGAGGAAGGCGTGGCCGCCCGCGTCGCCCGCTACGCCGAGAACGCGCGCGTGCTGCGACGCGGGATGGCCGCGCTCGGCTTCTCGATCCTGGTGCCGGAGGGTGCGCGCTCGAGCATCCTGACGACGTTCCGGCTGCTGCCGGGACTGACCTACGACGCCCTCCACGACGCCATGAAGCGCCGCGGCTACGTCATCTACGCCGGCCAGGGCCAGATCCGGACCTACGCCTTCCGGGTGGCCAACATGGGCACCCTGACGCCGAAGGACATGGACGCGGTCGTCACCGCCTTCGCCGAGTGCCTGCGGGAGCTGAGGTCGTCCGGCGCCTCCTGAGCGACGCCGGGTGAGCCTCACCGCGCTCGTCCTCGTCGTCTGCGCCGCCGCCCTGCACGCCGGCTGGAACGCGCTGGCCAAGCGCGGCGGCGACCCGATCGTCTTCCTGTGGTGCGCCACGCTGGCCTCGACGGCGATTTTGACGCCCCTCGGCCTCTGGCAGCTCGCCATCGCGGGTTTCGCCCCGGCGGCGATCCCGTTCGTCGTCGCCACCACCCTGGTGCACGCGCTCTACTTCGTGGCGCTCGGGCGCGCGTACGCCTCCGGCGCCTACTCGCTCGTCTATCCGGTCGCGCGCGGCCTCGGCGTCGCGCTGGTGCCCTTGCTGGCGCTGCTGGTCTTCGACGAGCGGCTCTCGCCGGGCGGCACGGCCGGTGTCGCGCTCGTGGTCGCGGGCATCGCCGGCCTCCACCGGCTGCCGGGACGGCCCCCGACGGCGGTGCCCGTCCCCCTCGTTCGGAGCCTGCTGTGGCCGGTCGTCACCGGGCTCACGATCGCGACGTACTCGCTGATCGACAAGGCCGGGGTGGCGCGCATCGATCCGGTGCCGTACATGATGCTCATGGAGGGGGGCTGCGCGCTGCTCGGCGTGCCGCTGCTGTGGCTGCGCCCGGCGGCCGTCCGCCGCGAGCTTCGCGGCTGGCGCACGATCGTGCTCGCCGCCGCCGGCAGCGCGCTGGCGTACACGCTCGTGCTCTTCGCTTTTCGGCTGTCGAAGACCGGCTACGTCGTCGCCGCCCGCGAGCTGTCGATCGTGCTCTCGGCGCTGATCGGCCCGCTCTGGCTGCGCGAGGGCCGGCTCGGCCCGCGGCTTGTTGGGGCGGGGATCGTCCTTGCCGGCGTCCTCTGCATCGCCTTCGCCGGCCGCTGAAAAGTAGCCATCTGCGTCGTTCGGTCGCCATCGTGGACCGGGCGGCTGCCCTCCGGTCGGGCGCTAGGCGGAGAGTTTCCTGGCGGCGGTGGTGAAGTGTTGGACGACGAAGGTGAGGTCGTCGTGGCGGCGGCGGCGCTCGACGACGGGGCCGACGGCCCGGCGCCGGAGCAGACCTCGCCAGAAGCGTTGCGCGCCGACGTTCCACGTCAGCTCGGCGAGCTCCCACCGGCCGGGGAAGCGCGCGAACAGGAACCGGGCGGCGCGGGTGCCCACGCCGCGCCGACGGTACTTGCGCAGCACGAAGAACTCGCTGACCTCTCGCACGCCGGCGCCGGCGAAGTGCGCGCGCTCGCGGACGAGCGCGAAGCCGGCGAGGCGGCCGTCGGCCCGGATGACGAAGTGATGGCGCCCGTGCCGCGTCCAGAATCGCCGATGCCAGCCACGACTGCCAAACCTGCCGTCGGGCTCGACGCCCCAGCGGTCGCCGCCGAGGTCGTAGATGTAGAGCTGCACGATGTGACGCACCGCCGCCACCTCCGCCGGCCGCAGACGCCGGATGGTCACGCGCATGACGTGGCGAACGTCCACGCGGACGCGATGATCTCCGCGAGGTCCTGGTCGCCGGGGCGGCGCGCGCCGACGGCGGCGGTGATCCGTCGCACGCCGGCCTCGCGCATGGCGTCGAGCCGCGCGAGCCCGCCCACCACGTTCACGCGGTAGCACTTCGCGGGATTCACCACGGCCTCGGCGACCCGGCCGATGGCGGCCATGTGCACGACGGCCTCGGCGCGCGCGGCGCGCAGCGTGGCGGCCAGGCGGGCGCGCTCGAGCAGGTCGGCCTCGACGAGCGTCGCGGCGACGGGGACGGCGTCGCGATGGCCCTCGGAGAGGTCGTCGTACACCGTCGCGTCGTGGCGCTCGGCGAGGAGCGTCTCGACCACCACGCTGCCGATGTAGCCGGCGCCGCCGGTCACCACCACGCGCATGAGCGGCGATTATCGCATCGCCCGGTGCGCGCCGCCGAGCGGCGGTGTCGGAGGTTCAGTCGTCCAGCCGGGTCGGATATCGCGCCTGCAGCCCGACCGAGACCAGCGAGTGATACGTCGCCTGCCCGCCGCTCTCCGAGTGCGTGAAGTGGTATGACCCGACCGCCCGCAGCCACCGGCTGAGGCGGTAGACGACGGCGAGGCCGGCGGCCTCGGTGAGGACGTCGTTCGGCTTCTGGCTGACCTCGCTGAGCGTCACGTTGAGCCCGACCGTCAGCGGCCTGAGCGGGACCGCGGTGACCGACGCGGTCAAGGCTTGCGCATCGACCGGACCCGTCCGGGTGGGAATCGTCAGCTGCGATCGCGAGTAGGCGGCCGTCGAGTCGATCCAGGACGCCCAGCGGTGCGTCAGGCTCGCGCTCACCTCGGCGTTGACGCCGTTGTCCGAGAGACGAGGCCCGGCTTCCAGGATCAGCCCGGTCGTCGCCGAGAGCCGGCGAGCCCATCCCGCCAGCAGGACATGGGATTCGGTGCGCACCTTGCCGCTGTCGATCAGCCGAAACACGTAGGTGAGTGTGCCGAGGTCGACCCGGGTGAGCTGCTCCGAGACCCGCAGGCGCGGCTCGTGCGTCGTGCTCGTGACGTCGCCGGCTTCGGTGTGGTGGTACGCGTAGCCCGCCTCGAGGATCGTCGTTCGCCGCAGTCGGGACGACAGCGAGGGCGCCAGCGACAGATCGGTGCTGCTCTGGCGTCCCAGCTCGAGCCCCAGCGTGCTCACGAGCTCCGAGGGCGTCTCGGTCTTCGTG
>VBPC01000290.1 GCA_005887895.1 Candidatus Rokuibacteriota bacterium | reverse complement strand
GGCTGGTGGGGCTGAGCAACGTGACGCTGGCGCCGCACATCGCCAGCGCCTCCGGCGAGACCCGCATCGCGATGGCGACGCTGGCGGTGCGCAACTGCCTCGCCGTGCTCGACGGCAAGCCGCCGATCACACCTGCCCGCTGATCGGCGCGCGCCGGCTCGGCCCGAGCGAGTCAGCCGCGGCGGACGCGGTGCAGCATCCACACGTTGGGCTCGACGTAGCGGCCGCGGTCGCGGCGCCGATCGATCGTGACGGGCAAGAGTGCGCCGGGCACCACATAGTCGCCGGCTGTGGGGGAACGTCAGCCCGGTCCAGGCCTCCCAGTCGCGCACGCGGCCCTCGACGACCATGGAGCGCTTGGCCACACCGAGCACCCGGGCGCCGAGGCGCCAGTGAACCCGCAGCCAGTGCTCGAACGGCGCGCCGTCGGGTCGGCGCCAGCCGACGTCGCGCGCCATCGGAATCGACGGATAGCGATGTTTCTGCGTCGGGGGGACCGGGGCGACCAGCGCGCGCAGGCCGTGCCGCGCGCCAAGCGTCGCCATGGCCAGGATGACGGCGCGGCTGAGGCCGCGGCCCTGCCACCGCGGATCGACCACGGCCAGGAGCGCGGACAGGGTGGTCGGCGTCCGGCCGCGGCGGCGGTCTCCGGTGCCCCGCCCGAGGACGCCGTCGATTCCGGACGGTAACGCGCGTGGCCGGCCGTCCCACACGAACGGAATCGTGTAGCCCCCGGCGACGACGCGTCCCCGGGGTCGCAGAGCACCGGCTGGAACTCGGCGAAGTCGCGCAGCAGCACCGGCCAGACGCGGCGGCAGACGGCGGCCTGGTTGATGTAGGCCATCGTCGCCGGCCACACGGCGGCCTGGATCCGACGCAACGCCGGGAGCAGGTCCGGACGCTCGGCGAGCGTGGCCAGCGAGAGTCGCGGGCGGCGCGCCTCAGCAGCGGCCAGGGTGACGTTCGAGCCGCCGGGTCAGTCGCTGCAGCCGGTAGGTGAACGCGTCGAGCACGCTCGGCGCCGCGCCGGCGGCGCGGGCCAGGCCGAGCGCGTCCTGGACGATCGCGTGCGCGGCCGCCAGGTCGCGCGCGCGGTGCTCCTGGAACTTCGCCAGCTCTTCCCACGGCCGCGGATCGAAGCGCTCGTGCTGGCGGGCTGCGTCCCACAACTCGCAGGCGGCCGTCCAGCGGGCCGCGCGCTTTTCCCACCACGCGAGCCTGAGCCGCGCCCACTGGGCCACCGGCTCGGGCAGGCCGGCGCCCAGGGCACCCCGGTAGCAGGCCAAGCTCCGCTCGAGGTCGAACGGCTCCCACAGTCGTCCGAGTCCGGCCAGCTCCTCGGGCCGCACGCTGCTGCCATCCACGAGCGCGCGGCCGAACCATCCGACGAGCGCGACGAGCGAGAGCACGTCGGAGCGGTTGTGATCGAAGACGCGCCGCAGCGGTCCCGCCCGGCGGGTGCGGAGGTAATCGAAGTAGAGGAGCGGAATGAGGCCGCCCGGCACGTCGTCCTCCCGCGCCAGCCCGAGCACGGCGCTCTCCAGCGTCGACAGCCGGCAGTCCGGCAGCCAGCCGGTCCACACACGTCGGGCCGGCCGCAGCAGGTCGAGATGCGCCAGGCTCGCCGGCCACCGCCGCCGCGCGAGGACGAAGCGTGTCTCGAGCAGCGGCAGGTCGAACCCGGCGCCGTTGAAGGTCACGATCGCGGCGGCGCGCGCCAGCAGCGGCTCGAGCGCCGTGAGCAGCGCCGGCTCGTCGTCGAAGTCGCGCATGAAATACTGGCGGACGACGAGGCGATCGCCTTCGACCAGGGCGGCGCCGACGAGGAATGCGTAGGTCCCGGTCCCGCCGGCCAGGCCGGTCGTCTCGGTGTCGAGGAACAGCAGGCCGCCGGCGGCGGCGACGTCGCCGTCCACACGGGCGGCCCGGGCCAGGAGCGCCAGCGGCGCCGCCACCGCGTCGGCGAGCGGCTCGGCGCCGTGACGGTGCGACAGCGGGTACTCGCGCTGGACGAGTACGATCGTGCCCTGCCCGGTTTCGTGCAGCTCGCCGTCCACGACGCGCTCGACGGGCTCGGCCGCCGGCCGGGGCGGGCGAGCGCCTTCGATGCGCCGGATCACGCGCCGGAGGTCGTCGACGGTCGACATCGCGATCAGGCGGTGAGGACGCTCAGCAGGCGGGCGGCCGTCGCCTTGGCGCGGCGGCCGACTTCGTTGACGGGCCCGACGCACGACGGGCACCCGAAGCCGCACGCACACGCCTGCAGCGTGCCGAGCCCGTGGCGAAGCAGGCCGGGAAGGATCTCGAACAGGCGCTCGGCCAGGCCGATGCCGCCGGCGTGGGCATCGTAGAGATAGATGGTCGGCTGGAAGCGCTCGGCTTGCATGAGGCGCTGCTTGGCCTTCTCGCGCGTCGCCACCGCGCCCCGCTCGGCCGGCGTGGTGTCGCCCAGCCACGAGCCGAGGTCGCGGATGTCGCACAGCAGGAAGATCGGCGCCAGGTGATGCAGCAGGTAGGTCACCGCGCGCAGGCCGTCGATCAGCTCCTCGCGCGAGCGGCTCACCCGCTCGAGCGTCTCGGGCGCCACCGTGAGCCACACGCTGGTCGTCTGCTTCTCCTGCTGCGGCAGCTCGACCTCGCCGGAGCCGACGTTCTCCAGCGTGCCGAGCTTGATCTTCTTGAAGCCCACCACCTTCTCGGCCACCAGCACTTCGCCCTGCTCGGCCAGGTAGGCGGCGTGCTGGCGACCCTCGAGCCGGCGCAGGATCCACACGAACGGCGTGCTCTCCACGAGGTAGATCGCCTTGGGATAGATCGTCGCAAAGGCGCTGCCCCAGTCGACCTCGGCGATGATGTTGCGCTTCTTCGTCTGCTTCTCGTCGCGGAACGTGGTCTCGATCACGACGAAGTTGTCGGTGGTGACCGTGCGCAGCGAGACGTGATCGGCCGGATAGGTCTCCGACGCCCAGTGGTAGCGCGGGCCGGCGCGGTGCAACAGCCCCTCGTCCTCCAGCGCGGCCAGCTCGCGGCGGACGTCCAGCTCCCCGAAGGTTTCCATCTCATCCGGCCCGCCGCCGGCGGGGGGGCCGAGCGGCAGCTCGAACGCCGCGCACTTGAGGTGGTTCACCAGGATGAACGGGTTGTCCGGATTCACGCGCGCGTGCTCGGGCGGCGTGCCGAAGAGATAGTCCGGATGCGTCACCATGAACTGGTCGAGCGGCGCGCTGGTGGCCACCAGGATGGCCGCCGAGGAGCCCGCCCGCCGGCCGGCCCGTCCCGCCTGCTGCCAGAGGGAGGCGATCGTGCCCGGGTAGCCGGCCAGCACCGCGGCGTCCAGGTGCCCGATGTCGACCCCGAGCTCCAGCGCGTTGGTCGACACCACGCCGAGCGCCTCGCCCGACCGCAGCTCGCGCTCGACTGCGCGGCGGCGGTTCGGCAGGTAGCCGCCGCGATAGCCGCGGACGATGCCGGCGTCGCCGGTCGCGCGATCGGCGACGCCCTGCTTGATCGACGTCAGCAGCACCTCGGTCGAGAGCCGGCTCTGGGCGAAGACGATCGTCGGCACCTCGGCCTTGAGCAGGCGGATCGCGAGCTTGGCCGCCTCGCCGAGATACGGCGCGCGGATGCCCAGCTCGGGATTCACGACCGGCGGGTTGTAGCAGACGAACGTCTTCTCGCCGCTCGGCGCCCCGCTCTCGGTGATCTCCTCGACCGCCTCGCCGGTGACGCGGCTGGCCAGCTCGCGTGGATTGCCGATCGTCGCCGAGGCCATGATGAACTGCGGCCTGGACCCGTAGTGCGCGCAGATGCGCTTGAGGCGGCGCAGGACGTTGGCCAGGTGCGAGCCGAACACCCCGCGATAGGCGTGGAGCTCGTCGATCACGACGTAGCGAAGGTTCTGGAAGAGGTTCGCCCACTTCGTATGGTGCGGCAGGATCCCCGAGTGCAGCATGTCGGGATTGGTCAGCACGAGGTTGGCGCGCGCCCGCACGGCCCGCCGCGCGTCCTGGGGCGTGTCGCCATCGTAGGTGAACATCCGCATCTCGGGCAGCGCGGCGGCCAGCGCCTCGAGCTCGGCCAGCTGATCCTGGGCCAGGGCCTTCGTCGGGAACAGGTAGAGGATGCGCGCCTCCGGCTGGTCGAGCAACGACTGCAGCGCCGGCAGGTTGTAGCACAGCGTCTTGCCGGACGCCGTGGGCGTGACGACCACGACGTGACGGGCGGCCTCGACGAGCTCCCACACACGCGCCTGGTGGCTGAAGAGCTGCTCGATCCCCCGCGCGCGCAGCGCCTCGACGATGCGCGGGTCGAGCGACGAGGGAAACGGCGCCAGCACCGGTGGACGCGCGGGAAAGTGTCGGGTGGCGGTGATGCAGCGGCCGGTCGAGGCGGAGATCAGCAGATCGTCCAGGATCTCGCCGAGCATCGGCCCGACTGTATCATGAAAGCGTGAGCCGACTCGCCACCTGGCTGCCGCCGCTCGCGTGGACGGCGGCCGTCCTCTCGTTGTCCTCGGACGATTTCAGCGCCGCCAACACCGGCAGCGTCCTGATGCCGCTGCTGGCATGGCTGCTGCCGTGGTTGACGCCGCACGCCGTCGACGTGATCCACGGCCTGATCCGCAAGGCGGCCCACGTCACCGAGTACGCGATCCTCGCCGCGCTCTGGCTGCGCGCGTTCGCGCGTCCCGGCGGCGTCCGCCCGCCGGCGGCGGCGTGGCTGGCGCTGGCCATCGCCGTCGGGTGCGCGATCGCGGACGAGACTCACCAGGCGATGGTGCCGAGCCGCACGGCGTCGGTCGGTGACGTGCTGATCGACACCGCCGGGGCGATGCTGGCCGTGGTGCCGTCGCGGTTCGGCTGGAGCCGCACGGCGGAGGTCGCCACCGGGACGCTGCTGTGGATCGCGCTCGTCGGCGGGCTGGTCGCGCTGGCCCTCGACGTCGCGGCCGGCAGCGGCAGCGGCGCGCTGTGGATCACCGTGCCGATGGCGGCGGCGGCGGTCGTCTACCGCTGGAGGGCCAGCTCCCGGAGCTGAGGCGGCCGCGCCTCGGCCGCGCCGTCCGACTGGCCGGCGAACCATGCGAGTCGCTCACGCAGTCCGACCACGTCGCCGATCACCACCACGACGGGCGGCGCCAGCCGGACGGCGTCCGGCCGCGTCGCGACCTCGTCGAGCCGGCCGATCACCGTCTCCTGGGCGTCGGTGGTTCCCCAGCGGATGAGGGCGACCGGCGTCTCGGGCGCCCGGCCGCCCTGCAGCAGAGCGGCGGCGATCCGCGGCAGGCTTCGCGCACCCATCAGGATCACCAGCGTGTCGACCGCCGTCGCCAGCCGCGTCCAGTCCACCGCCGAGCCCGCCTTGTCGTCGTCCTCATGGCCGGTCACGACGGCGAACGACGACGCCGTGCCTCGATGGGTGACCGGGATGCCGGCATAGGCCGGTACCGCCACCGCCGAGCTGACGCCGGGAATGATCTCGAACGCGACGCCGGCGGCGGCCAGCGCATCGGCCTCCTCACCGCCCCGGCCGAAGACGAACGGATCGCCGCCCTTGAGCCGCACCACGAAGCGTCCGCGGCGGGCGTGGCGGACGAGCAGGGTATTGATGTCGGGCTGCTCGAGCACGTGCGCGCCGCTCGCCTTGCCCGCGAAGATGCGCAGGGCGCCCGGGGGCGCCTCGTCGAGGAGCCGCGGGTCGACGAGCCGGTCGTAGACGACGACGTCCGCCCGCCGGAGCAAGGCGAGGCCGCGCACGGTCATGAGGCCCGGATCGCCGGGCCCGGCGCCGACGAGCGCCACGCCCCCGCCCGCGAGGCTCATGCCGGCATCTCCAGCCGCGCGCGCAGCTGGCGGCGCGCCTCGTCGAGGCGGTCCTCGACGATCAGCGCGCGCACATCGGAAGCCAGCGCGCGGCGCCATGTGCCACCGTCGGCGACCCGGCCGGCGGCGCGCAGCTCGCGCCGCGCCTCGGCCGCCAGCTCGGCCAGCGTCCCCCATTCGGGACCGAGCGACGCCTCGAGGTAATCGCGCAGGGCGCGCGTGAGCGCCGGCGTGGCGCCGCCGGAGGCCACCGCGACGGTGAGGGCGCCGCGCCGCACGACGGCCGGCAGGATGAAGCTGCAGTGGGTGGGATCGTCGGCGGCGTTGAGCCAGACCGCGCGCTCACGAGCCTCCGCAGCGACGGCGGCCGTCGCCGCGGCATCGTCGAGCGCGGTGAACGCCAGCGCCGCGCCGGCGAGATCGCCGTGACGATACGCGCGCGCGACGTGTCGGATCCGCGCGCTCTCGCTGAGCGCGCGGAGCCCGGGCGTGAGATCGGGGCTCACCACCGTGACGTCGGCGCCGACCGCCAGGAGGCCCTCGACCTTGCGCTCGCCGACCACGCCGCCGCCGATCACGACGCACGCGCGGCCGTGCAGCTCGACGAGCAGTGGATAGAAGCTCACCCGTCCACCCCGTGCGGCGGTCGCGCGGCGGGCGTGTCCCGCTCGACCGCGGCGACGAGACCGCCGGCGAGGAAGCCGCGGAGATCCTCGTCGGCATGGCGCGCGCAGAACTCCCGGAAGGTCTCGGCGGGCCGGCGATCGTCCAGATAGGTCCGCAGCAGGCGCTCGATGGCCGCCGGCACGTCGGTGGCGGCGACGCGGTAGCCGACCGGTCGCGCCACCGCCTGATGACGTCCCACCGCGCCGCCCACGCAGAAGTAGTAGGCGTCGACGAGGCGCCCGTCGACCTTCAGCTTCTTGCCCTCGATGCCGATGTCGGCGATCCAGTGCTGGCCACACGAGTTGGGGCAGCCGGTCACGTGGATCTTCACGTGGCGATCGAAGCCGGGCAGCCGATGCTCGAGATCGTCGACCAGCCACCGCGCGAAGCCCTTCGTCTCGGTGAGCGCGAGCTTGCAGAACTCGCTGCCCGTGCACGCGACCGTGCCGCGCCGGAAGGGCGAGGCATCGAGCGGGAAGCCGAGCCCCGCCACCTCGTGGGCGAGCGCGCCCGCCCGCGCGCGGGGGACGTCGAGGATCAGCAGATTCTGCATCGTCGTCGTGCGCAGCTCGCCCGAGCCGAAGCGCTCGGCCAGGTCGGCCACCGCGCGCATCTGGGACGGCGAGAGGCGGCCGCGGAGCACCGGCAGGCCGACGTAGCACCGGTCCTGCTGGCGCTGGGCATGGACGCCGACGTGATCGCGATAGACGTCGTCGGGCGCCTCGTCGTCGACGCCGGGCGCCAGCCGGAAGCCGATCCGCTCCTGCAGCGCGGCGAGAAACCGGAGCGGCGTCCAGCCCTCGTTGAGGAACAGAAACTTCAGCCGCGCCTTCTCCCGGCTCTGCCGCAGCACGTCGCTGTCCCGGAAGATCTCCGAGATGCCGCGGATCACCGGCAGCACCTCGCGCCAGCGCACGAAGGCGTCGAGCGGCCGGGCGAGGTGCGGGTCGGTGGACAGCCCGCCGCCGACGCGCACGGCGAACCCGACCTCCCCGGTGGCGGGGTGGCGCACGGCCGTGAGGCCGACGTCGTTGATCTCGGGATAGACGCACCAGCTCCGGCAGCCCGTGATCGCGACCTTGTACTTGCGCGGCAGGTTGTAGAAGTCGGGGTTGCCGTTCAGCATGCGCGTGGCGCCATGCACGAGCGGTGAAGCATCGATCAGCTCGTCGGCGTCGACCCCGGCCACCGGGCACCCCGTGACGTTGCGGGTGACGTCGCCGCAGGCGCCGAGCGTGGTGATCCCGGTGCGCCACAGCGTCTCGAACACCGTGGGCAGGTCCTCGATCGTCACCCAGTGCAGCTGGATGTTCTGCCGCACCGTGAGGTCCGCGATGCCGCGGGCGTGGCGCTCGGCGAGGTCGGCGACGGCACGCAGCTGGTGAGCCGCCAGGGCGCCGTTCGGGATGCGGATGCGGACCATGAAGTAGGGCACCGCCTTGCCCTCGCCGCCCTTGCCGCCGACGGCACCGGCACCGTCGCCCTGGCTGTAGACGCCCCACCAGCGGAAGTAGGTGGCCCACTCGGGCGGGATCGATGCGTGCCCCTCCCGCGCGAAGCGGCGGATCTCGGCGTACGCCTCCCAGGGGTTGAGCGCGCGCTTCAGTCGCTCGGCGCGCTGCGCTTTCGTCTCCTTCGTCGCCTCGCTCACTGCCGGCCTCCGATCCTGAAAGGGCGAAAGCCGGAAGGGCGGAGCGCTCCGCCCTTCCGGCTTTCGTCCTTCGACCGCGACTTTTGCCTGGCCTCGCCCGCTCGGTCCCGACTCACCCGACGTACTTCAGCGGCACCTCCACCCACGACTTGCAGCGCGGACACTTGGCCGTGACCCGGCCGCTCGCCCCGTCTACCTTTAGAATGGCGTTCCGGATGACGACCTCCTCGGGGCCTCGCACGAGGAGGGTCGCCCGGCACGTGGGGCAGCGGCCACGGTCCTGGCTGACCTGCACACGTGGAAAGTACCCATTGTCGATCGGTATTGTCAAGAGTATGATGAGCCGGTCGCAAGTGGCCTCATAACCATCGAGCCAGGAGGTGCTTCATGTCACTACGGTTGGGCGATACGGCGCCGGACTTCACGGCCGAGACCACCCAGGGCAAGATCCAGTTCCACGACTGGATCGGCAACTCGTGGGCGATCCTCTTCTCGCATCCCCGCGACTTCACCCCCGTGTGCACGACGGAGCTCGGGTATGTGGCCCGGCTGAAGCCCGAGTTCGACCGGCGCGGCGTGAAGGCCATCGGGCTGTCGATCGATCCGGTCGATTCCCACGCGAAGTGGTCGGACGACATCAAGAAGACCCAGGGACACGCGCCGAACTTTCCGATCATCGCCGACCCGGAGCGGACGGTCGCGAACCTCTACGGGATGATGCACCCGTCCCACGACGAGGTGTACACGGTCCGGACGGTGTTCGTGATCGACCCCAAGAAGAAGATCCGCCTGACGATCACCTACCCGCAGACCACCGGTCGCAACTTCGACGAGATCCTCCGCGTCATCGACTCCCTGCAGCTGACCGACGCCCATCGCGTCGCCACACCGGTCAACTGGAAGCAAGGCGACGACGTCATCATCGTCCCCGCCGTGACCGACGACGAGGCGAAGCAAAAGTTCCCCGGCGGCTGGAAGGCCCTGACCCCCTACCTGAGGCTCACCAAGCAGCCCGCGGCGAAGTAGTCCAGCTTTCGGGGCGAGCGAAGCGAACCGGTCTCGGGGCGAGCGCAGCGAGGCCCCGCTCCGACGACCGATCGCGAAGCCGGGGCGATCAACAGGGGCCAACGACGCAGATGGCCCCTTTTCATCGCCCCGCCCGAGCAGCGCTGCCGCGCTAGACCTTCAACCGCGGGTCCAGCGTATCCCGCAGCCCGTCACCAAACAGGTTGATCCCCAGCACAGTCACAAGAATCGCAAGCCCCGGAAACGTGGCCAGCCACCACGCCGTGGAGATGTACACCCGCCCATCCGCCAGCATTCCCCCCCACGTCGGCGTCGGCGGCTGCACGCCCAGCCCCAGGAACGACAGCGCCGACTCGATCACGATCACCCGCGCCATGTCGAGCGTCGCCACCACCAGCCACGGCGTCAGTGCGTTCGGAAGGATGTGACGGACGAGCACTCGCGTGTCGCCGCTGCCCAGCGCCAGCGCGGCCTGCACGAACTCGCGCTCGCGCAGCGACAGCACGGCGCTGCGCACGATGCGCGCGTAGACCACCCACGACGAGACGCCGATCACCACGATGATCGTCGTCAGGCTGGGGCCGAGGACGCCGATCACGGCGATGGCCAGCAGGATGAACGGAAAGGCCAGCTGGATGTCGGCCCCGCTGCGAAGCCGACCAGCAGCGCCGGCCGCGCGCCGTAGATGACCCGGGCGAGGAGATCGCGGCCGAGATGGTCGGTGCCGAGTGGGTGCACGTGGCCACCGGCGTCGCGGAAGCCGGGCGCCTTGAGCCGGAGATCGCCGAGCTCCTGTTCGATCGGATCGAACGGCGACAGCAGCGGCGCCGCCGTCGCCAGCGCCACCACCACCGCCACCACCGCCAGCCCGAACAGCGCGGTACGCCGGGCGGCCAGCCGGCGCAGGAATACCACCCACTCCGCCCGCTCGGGCCGCGCGCCGTCCGGGATCGTGAGGGCGGTGGCCCGGACACTCACCGGGACAGCCGGATGCGGGGATCGAGGTAGGTGTAGACGAGGTCGACCAGCAGGTTGACGACGACGAACGTCGTGGCCAGCAGGAACACGGCGGCCTGCACGACCGGGTAGTCGCGGTTGTAGATCGCCTGCACGCTGAGCCGGCCGACGCCGGGCCAGGCGAAGATCGTCTCGGTGATGACCGAGCCGCCCAGCAGCGTTCCCAGCTCGATGCCCACGATGGTCACGATCGGGATCGCCGCGTTCTTGAGCGCGTGCTTCCACACGACCGGCGGATCGCTCACGCCCTTGGCGCGCGCGGTGCGGATGTAGTCCTGGTTGAGCACCTCGAGCATGCCGGAGCGCGTCAGCCGCGTGATGCGGGCGGTGGTGAAGAGGCCGAGCGTCACCGCCGGCAGGATCAGGTGCTCCAGCGTGCCGCGACCGGACGACGGCAGGAGCTGCAGCTGGACCGAGAAGAGCAGGATCAGCATGATGCCGAGCCAGAACGTCGGCATCGACTGCCCGAGGAGCGCGACCACCGTGGACGCGTAGTCGAGGAGGCTGTTGCGCCGCACCGCGGACACGATCCCGGCCGGAATGGCCAGCACGAGCGCCAGCCCCAGCCCGGCTCCGGCCAGCTCGAACGTGGCCGGCATGCGCTCGACGACGAGGTGGAACGCCGGCTCGCCGTGGCGGACCGACTGGCCGAAATCGCCGCGGACGGCGCCGCTCAGGAAGCGCCAGTACTGCACGAGGAAGGGATCGTTGAACCCCATCGCCTCGCGGAAGCGCCGCACGTCCTCGGGCGACGCGTCGGGGGACAGCAGCACGAGGGCGGGATCGCCGGTGAGGTGCAGGATGAAGAAGACGACGAAGGACACGCCCAGCAGCACCACCAGCGACTGCAGCAGTCGCCGGGTGAGGAACGTCCTCATGCCCGCGTCAGGCGCGCCACGGCCTCGATGTGCGGGGTCTGGGGAAACATGTCGACCGGCTGGACCCACTCCAGGCGATAACCGCGGCGGACGAGGTCGCCGACGTCCCGGGCGAGCGTCGCCGGGTTGCACGAGACGTACACGATGCGGGCCGGCGCCAGCGCCGCCAGCGCGGCCAGCGCCTTGGGATGGAATCCGGCCCGCGGCGGATCGGCAACCACGATCGGCGCGCGCACGCCCTCGCTCATGAGCCGCGGCAGGACGTGACGGACCTCGCCGGTGAGGAACGTGCAGTTCGCGATCCCGTTGGCCTCGGCGTTGCGACCCGCATCGGCGACCGCCGCCGCCGAGATCTCGATGCCATACACGTGCCGGGCGCGGCCGGCCAGCAGGAGGCTGATCGCCCCGGTGCCCGAGTAGAGATCGATCACCGTCTCGCCGCCGGCGAGGTCGCACGCCGCGGTCACCAGCGCGAACAACCGCTCGGCCTGCACCGTGTTGGTCTGGAAGAACGACGCGGCCGAGACGCGGAAGGTGACGCCGCCGAGCGATTCCGTGATGTGGTCGCGGCCGAGCAGCAGATGCTCCTCGCTGCCGACGGCCACGCTGGCCTTCTTGTCGTTGACGTTCAGTACGACACTCGTCGTCGTCGGCACGCGCGCCCGCAGCCGCTCGGCGACCGGCACCAGCGTCTCGACATCGGGAGCCGCGGCCACCACGTTCACCATCGCCTCGTCGGTGCGCCGTCCCTCGCGCACCGCCACGAAACGCAGCAGGCCGCGCTCGGACTGCGGATCCCAGACCGACAGCGCGCGCTCTCGCACCTGGCGCCGGAGCTCGTCGAGGAGCGTGTTCATGCGCTCGGACTGCAGCAGGCACCGCTCGATGTCGAGCACGACGTCGTACCGCTCGGCCTCGTGCAGGCCGATCACCGGCCCCGGGCCCGCCACCGTGAACTCCATCTTGTTCCGGTACCCGTACGGCTCCGGCGCGGGCACGATCGGCCGCAGCTCGAAGGGGCCGAGGCCGCCCAGGCGCGTCAGGCACTCGCGCACCTGCCGCTCCTTGAACGCGAGCTGGGCGGGATAGGCCAGATGCTGCAGCCGGCAGCCCCCGCATCGCCCGAAGTAGGGGCAGGGCGCCTCCACGCGGTCGGGCGAGGGCGCGAGGACGGCATCGATGGTCGCCCGCCCGTACCGCGCGCGCGACTCGGTCAGCGTCACCCGGAGGCGATCGCCGGGCAGCCCGCCGCGCACGAACACGACGTAGCCGTCCGCGCGGCCCACACCCTCGCCGCCGAAGGCGAGGTCGTCGACGACGAGCTCAATGGTTTCGCCACGTTTCGGCTTCGCCATGATGTCAGGCCACTATAAACGAGGACTCCGACGCTGGCCAGCCGACGGGCGGCGGGAGTATCATAGCCATTCATGAAGAGCAGGGCTCCGCGCGCCGTCGGAGAGCTGCTGGTGAGCGCGCTGCCGCAGCTCGAGGATCGCCTGCTCGTCCAGCGCATGCGCCGGGCCTGGGGCGCGGTTGTCGGCGGCGACCTCGCGCGCCGCACGCAGCCGCAGGCGCTCGTCAACGGCTGCCTGACGATCGTCGTCGACAATTCGCCGTGGCTGCACGAGCTGACACTGCGTGCGCCGGAGCTGACGGCCCGGTTGCACGCCCAGTTCCCCACGGTGCAATCGCTCCGCTTCAGTCTCGGCGCGGCCGCCGCCGAGGAGGCGGCGCCGGAGCGGCGCCCGGCCGCCCGCCGTGAGCGGCTCTCCGAGGAAGACACGCGCGCCATCGACGCCGCCGCCGCTGCGATTTCCGATCCGGCTCTCGCCGCCGGCGCCCGCCGCCTTCTGGCGCGGGCGTGGCCGCCGGCGCCGGCACGAGGTAAGGACCGATGACTGTGGGCCGCGTTGTTCCGGGCGTCCTGCTTCTCCTGGCCGGCACCGTCGCCGGGTGTGCGACGGCGCCGTCGACCGCGGGCCCGGGCGCCGCCGGCGGGGTGCCCCGGCGCGTCGCCCACGAGTCCGACGCGACGGCCGACGCCTACTACCAGTTCACGGTGGCGCAGATGCTGGTGCAGAACGGACGCTTCAAGGACGCGATCCCTCCCATGGAGGAAGCGCTCCGACGCGATCCGAACTCCGCCTTCCTGTGGGCGCAACTCGCGCAGTGGCTCGTGCGCGCCGACCAGCCGGCCGAGGCGCTGACCGCCGCCCGCCGGGCCGTGCAGCTTGCGCCGGACGAGTCCCAGCCGCACCTGACGCTGGCCGAGCAGCTCCGCGCGCAGAAAAACTACACCGAGGCCGAGGCCGAGCTGGACCAGGCCATCGCGCTGAGTCCCAACTCCGACGAGGCATACCTCACCCTCGCCCGCTACCAGGTCGAGCAGAAGGCGCTGGACCGCGCCCGCGCCACGCTGCTGCGTCTGGCCGAGCGCCAGCCGCGCAACGTCCAGGCCCAGTTCCTGCTGGGGCGGCTCGCGATCGAGTCCGAGCAGTGGGACGAGGCGATCTCGCGGCTGACCCGGGCGACCGAGCTCGATCCCGACCACGACGGCGCCTGGACGGCGCTCGGCTACGTCTACGAGTCGCAGCACCGGACCGATGACGCGATCGAGACCTATCGCAAGGCCGTCAAGGCCAACCCGGACAATCCGGCGTTCGTGGAGCGCCTCGGCGACCTGCTGATCCGGCTCGAGCGCTTCCAGGAGGCCGAGGCCGAGCTCGAGGCGCTGGTCGAGCTGGCGCCGCGCGACCCGCGCGTGTGGATGAAGCTCGGCGCCGTGTTCTACCAGCAGAAGCAGTGGGACAAGGCCGGCGATGCCTTCCGCCGGGTGGTGCTCCTGGAGCCCACGAACCTGCGCGCCCGCTACTTCCTGGCCACCACCTACATGGACGCCGGCAAGGACGCCGACGCCCGGGTCGAGCTCGAGAAGATCCTGCGCGCCGATCCGCGCTCGATCGACGCCCGCGTGCAGCTCGGCTTCCTGCAGGGCAAGGCCAAGCGCTACGACGAGGCAATCGCGCTGCTGCGCGAGGCCGTCAACCTGGATCCCAAGCGACCCGACCTGTTCCTCTACCTGGGCACCGCGTACTTCCGCGCCAAGGAGTACGACCGCGCCGTTCAGACCCTGCAGGAAGGGCTGACCCTCGACGAGAAGCAGAAGGACCTTCACTTCCAGCTCGGCGTCGTCTACGAGAAGCAGGCGAAGTTCGACGACGCCGTCCGCCAGTTCCGCGAGGTCATCACGCTCGATCCCAAGCACGCCGAGGCCTACAACTACGTCGGCTACATGTACGCCGAGCGTGGGCAGAACCTCGACGAGGCGATCCAGCTGATCTCCAAGGCGATCTCGCTCGAGCCCGAGAACGGTTATTTCATCGACAGCCTCGGCTGGGCGTACTACCAGCAGGGCAAGTATCCCGACGCGCTCCGTGAGCTGAAGCGCGCGGTCGAGAAGGCCCGCGAGGACCCCGTCATCCTCGAGCACCTGGGCGACGCGCTGCTCAAGAACGGCTTCGATGAGGACGCGGCCAGCGCCTGGGAGAAGGCGCTCCAGCTCGATCCCGCCGCCGATGGCGTCAAGCAGAAGCTCGAGGACGTCCGCGCCCGGTTGCGGCGGGCCCAGGGTGAGCGCTCGAAGGCCTCGCAGTAGCCTTCTCCTCGCCCTCCTGACGCTCGCGCTGGCGGCCGGCTGCGCCATCGCGGTCCGGCCGCCGCGCCAGCCGGTTACCGAGGACGCGCGCCACGCCATCGATCTGCTCGTCACGCGCTGGCACGCCGTCACCGACTTTCGCGCCCTGGCCGACATCGTGCTCGAACGCGGCGGCCAGCGTCAGCAGCTGAACGGCGTCGTGCTCGCCAAGGCGCCGGCCAGCGTGCGGTTCGAAGCGCTGTCGCCCTTCGGCCAGCCGTTCCTGCTCGCGGTCGTGCACGACGGCCGCCTCACCGCCTACAACGCCGTCACCCGCGAGGCGACCGTCGGGGACGCGACCGCCGAGACGACCGCCCGCCTGCTGAACCTGCCGTTCGAGGCCGACGATCTCGTGGCCGTGATCACCGGCCACGCCGTGCCGCCGCGCGGGCTGCGGCGGGCGGAGATCCTGCCGCCGGACACGCTGGGGCCGTCGATCTCACTGATCGGCGACGTCAACGAGCAGCGCGTGTGGATGGACTTCCAGACGGGCATCGTCCGCCAGCTGCAGATCATCGGCGGCCGGGCGGCGGCCACCGTGACCTACGATCGCGACGCCGAGGGGCGCCTGACGGGCTTCGAGGTCAGCGCGGTGGACCGCTACATCACCGCAAGCGTGAAGTACCGTAGCTCCGCCACCGGAGTCGGGCTCACGCCCGATCGCTTCGCCCTGACGCTGCCCAAGGACGCGAAAACACAACCGATCCGTTGACGGTGCCGGATCGGCGTGCTAGCCTTTCGTGTCTTGTCGAAGGGGTCGGGGAACGCCCGTCGGCTCGTCGTCAGCGCTGCGGCCAAGGTCAACCTTGCCCTGGAGGTCCTCAGCAGGCGGGCTGACGGCTATCACGAGATCGCCACGGTGATGCACGCCGTGGACCTTTCCGATCGGCTGGTGCTCGAAGAGGCGGACGCCCTCGAGGTCCGCACCACCGCCCCCGGCGTTCCGACGGACGAGCGGAACCTCGCGCATCGTGCCGCCGCCGCGCTGCGGAAGGCGGCCGGCGTCGATCGTGGCGTGCGGATCACGCTCGACAAGCGCATCCCGGTCGCGGCCGGGCTCGGCGGCGGCTCGACGGACGCGGCCGCCGTGCTCGTCGGCCTGAACCGCCTGTGGGGACTTCGCTGGCCGGCGGCCCAGCTCGACGAAGTGGCCGTCGAGCTCGGGATGGATGTGCCCTTTTTCCTGCGCGGGGGCGCGGCGCTCGCGACGGGCCGCGGCGAACGGCTGGCGGCCCTGGGCGGGGCGGTGCTCGCGCTCGTGCTGGTCAACCCGCGGTTCCCGGTGAGCACCGCCGAGATGTACGGCCATCTGACGCCGGCGATGTACTCGGACGGCGCCCGGGCGCAGGCGGTGGCCCGGGCCTTGCGCGGACGAGGGGTGAACCGGCTGGCCGCGTGCCTCTACAATGGCATGGAGGCCACGGCGCGGGCGGCCTACCCGCAGATCGGCCAGATGCAGGCGGCGCTGGTGGCGGCGGGCGCGCTGGGCGCGGCGATGTCGGGCAGTGGGCCGACGGTGTTCGGGCTCGCGCGGTCGCTGGAGCAGGCGCGACAGATCCAGCGGCGCGTCGGCCGGGCCCGCTGGGAGTGCTGGGCGGTGCGCACGCTGCGCGGGCCGGCGATCCGGATCCGGACGAACGGGGCGGGATGATGATGGACCAGGGGTCGGTGGGGCGTGGCCAAGCGGCAAGGCGCGGGACTTTGGATCCCGTATTCGGAGGTTCGAATCCTCCCGCCCCAACCACATCGTGAGCGAGGCACCGATGAGCTACGAGTTGAAGCTCTTCTCCGGCAATGCGAACCGGCCCCTGGCCGAGGAGATCGCCCAGTACCTCCACGTGCCACTCGGCGACGCGGAGGTGTCGCGCTTCTCCGACGGCGAGGTGTTCGTGCAGGTCAACGAGAACGTGCGCGGCACGGACGTCTTCATCGTGCAGCCGACTTGCCCGCCGGTGAACGACACGCTCATGGAGCTGCTCATCATGACCGACGCGTTCAAGCGCGCGTCGGCCCACCGGATCACCGCGGTCCTGCCGTACTACGGCTACGCGCGCCAGGACCGCAAGGTCCAGGGACGCATGCCGATCTCGGCCAAGCTCGTCGCCGACCTCCTGGAGGCGGCCGGGGTGGACCGGGTGCTCGCGCTCGACCTGCACGCCGGACAGATCCAGGGCTTCTTCAGCATCCCGGTGGACCATCTCTTCGCGGGGCCGGTCGTGATGATCGACTACCTCAAGAAGAAGGACCTCCGGGATCCAGTGGTCGTCTCGCCCGACGCCGGCGGCGTCGAGCGGGCCCGCGCCATCGCCAAGCGGCTCGGCGCCGGCCTGGCCATCATCGACAAGCGGCGCGAGGGGCCGAACTCCGCGGTGGCCATGCACCTGATCGGTGACGTGGACCGCCGCGACGCCGTGGTCATCGACGACATGATCGACACCGCCGGCACCCTCGTGCAGGCCGTGGGCGCCATCCAGCGCGAGGGCGCGCGGCGCATCCTCGCCTGCGGCGTCCATCCGGTGCTCTCGGGCCCGGCCATCGAGCGCATCAAGACGTCGGCGATCGAGGAGGTCGTCGTCACGAACTCGATCCCGCTGGCGCAGGACAAGCGGGCCGCCGCCCGCATCACCGTCCTCACGGTGGCGCCGTTGCTCGGAGAGGCCATCCGGCGGATCCACGACGAGGAATCCGTCTCGACCCTGTTCGTCTAGCAAGGGGGCTTCGGACATGCAGATGCAGGAGTTGACCATCAAGCGCCGGGAAGGCACCGGCAAGCAGCTCGCCAAGCGGCTGCGCCGCGAGGGCGCGGTGCCGGCCATCCTCTACGGCGGCGCCAAGACCGAGCCGGTCACCGTGGACCCGCGGGCCGTGCTCAAGATGATCTCCGGCCACGAGGGCACGACCCAGCTCCTCACGCTCAAGTTCGACGGCGACGGCGGCGGCACCCGGATGGCGATCATCCGGGCCATGCAGTTCGATCCGGTCACGGAGCGGCTGCTCCACGTCGACCTGCAGGAAGTCTCCCCCGACAAGCCGATCACCGTCCGCGTGGCCGTGCATCCCGTCGGCGAGGCCGTCGGTGTCCGCGACACGCTAGGCATCCTCAACCTCGTGCTGCACGAGCTGATGGTCTCCTGCCTGCCGGCGGCGATTCCCGAGCGCATCGACGCGGACGTCTCCAACCTGGCCATCGGGGACGTCCTGACGATCGCCAACCTGACGGCCCCGGCCGGCGTGCGGATCCTCAACGATCCCGGCCAGGCGGTCGCCACTGTGTCCCCGCCGATGGCCGAGGAAGTGGTGGCGCCGGCAGCGACGGCGGCGGTCACGGCCGAGCCGGAAGTGCTCACGGAGCGCAAGCCGAAGGAAGGCGAGGAAGCGCCCGCGGCGGCGGCCGAAGAAGGCAAGAAGCCGAAGCGGCCCGAGAAGGCCGAGAAGGAAAAGTAACGGAGCCGCGTTCGCGTGGCCCACGTGGTGGTGGGGCTCGGCAACCCCGGCCCGCAGTACCGGGACACCCGCCACAACGTGGGCCAGCGCGTGCTGGATCACCTGGCCCGCGAGCGCCTGGGCCGCACCCGCTGGGACGAGGAGCGCGACCGTACCGTCGTCTGCCTGGCCGCCTGGCGCGGCGAGCCGCTGCGCCTCGTCAAGCCGTGGGCGTTCATGAACGAGAGCGGCCCGGCCGTCCTGCGCGCGCTGCGGCGGCATCACGCCGAGGCTCACGACCTCATCCTGGTCTACGACGACATCGACCTGCCGCTCGGCGCCGTACGCATACGCATGAAGGGCAGCCACGGGGGCCACAACGGCGTGCGATCGGTGATCGAGACGCTCGGCACGTCGGACATCCGGCGCGTCAAGGTCGGTATCGGACGGCCCGACCACAAGGCGGAGGTGCCGGACCACGTGCTGACGGTGTTCGACGCCGAGGAGCTGCCCACGGTCGAGCGTGCGGTGGCCGAGGCGGCCGACCGCGTGCTGGCGCTCGTGCAGTCGCCGTCGCCTCGCTGAGCGCCGCTCGCCCCTCTACCGATGGGCGTTCGATTGCTGGGGGGTGGCCCCCATGGTATATAGTTTACGTTTATCCACCGATCCGGAGTCGGGGCGGAAGGGGAAAGCGCGTGATCAAGGTCATCGTCGAGCCCGACGAGTCCTTCGAGAGCGTACTGAAGCGCTTCAAGAAGCAGTGTGAGAAGGCGGGGCTCTTGTCCGAGTTCAAGAAGCGGCAGCACTACGAGAAGCCCAGTGTGCGGCGCAAGCGCAAGGCCCTGGCGGCTCGCAAGAAGGCCAAGCGCCGGGAGCGGACGTCCGATTAAGCCCGGCAGCACTCCTGACTCCGGCACTTCCGCTCCCCCGGAGCGGAAGCGGGCGAGGCAAAGGGTGGGGGCAGGCCGAATCTGGGATCGCGGCACCGAATGGGACGCCGTTCGATCCCTTCTGGCGACAGAAACGTGCACATCCATGGGCCGCGAGCGGGCGCTGAGCGCCACGCCGTCCGCCGACGTCGCCGCCGTCGAATCCGCAATTTCCCTCACTGGTGAGGCGCGCCTGGCGCTCGGCGCCGAGGGCGCGCCGCCGCTCGACGGCATCCCCGACATCCGCCCCGTGCTGGCGCGCAGCGAGGCCGACGGCAGCGTGCTGGACGGCGCCGAGCTGGCCCTGCTGATCCCCGCCCTCGACGCCGGACCGCGCCTGGCCGCGTGGGGACGCGCGGTGGAGCCGGTCGCCGGCGAGATCGGCCGGCGCGCGCGCGAGCTGCCGCCACTCACCGAGCTCCGCGACAGGCTCCGCCACGCGCTCGAGGACGACGGGACGCTCACCGACCGGGCCAGTCCGCGCCTTCGCCAGCTCCGCCAGCAGATCCGCGACCGGCGCCGCCGCATCGTCGGCGAGCTCGAGCGCCTGCTCCAGACGGAGGGCGATCGGCTCTTCGCCGACCGCTTCGTCACCATCCGCCACGGCCGCTACGTCCTGCCGGTGCGGGCCGAGGCGCGGCAGCGCGTGCGCGGCATCGTGCACGATCGCTCGCAGAGTGGCCAGACGATCTTCGTCGAGCCGGAGAGCCTGGTCGAGGCCAACAACGACCTCGTGCAGGCCCAGCGCGAGGAGGAGCAGGAGGCCGCCCGGATCCTGGCCGAGCTCACCGCCGCCGTGCGCGCCCGCCGGCCGGAGCTGGACGCCTACGTGGCGGCGGTCGGCGAGCTCGACTGGGTGTTCGCGCGCGCGCACGCGGCCGAGCGCATGACCGCCACGGCGCCCGCCGTCGACCGCACGGGTCGCGTCGCCCTGCGCGAGGCGCGGCATCCCTTGCTGCTCGCCCAGGCGTGGCAGGATCCCGAGCGCGCCGTGGTGCCGGTCGACCTCGAGCTCTCGCCCGACCGGCCGCTGCTGCTGATCACCGGCCCCAACGCCGGCGGCAAGACGATCGCGCTCAAGACGCTGGCGCTCTTTGCGCTCATGGCCCAGGTCGGCTGTCACCTGCCGGCGGCGGAAGGGTCGCGGCTGCCCGTGTTCGAGGCGCTCTACGCGATCATCGGCGACGAGCAATCGGTCGCCGAGAATCTCTCGACGTTCTCGGCGTTCGTGAAGCAGATCCGCGAGGTGCTGGCCGAGGCCGACACCCGTTCGCTGGTGCTGGTCGACGAGCTCGGCGCCGGGACCGATCCCGACGAGGGCGCGGCGCTGGCCCGGGCGATCCTCGAGACGCTCGCCGAGCGCGGCGCGCTGGTCGTGGCCACCACGCATCTCGAGCCGCTGCGCGCGTTCGCGTCGAGCGAGCCGCGGGCGCGCAACGCCTCGGTGGAGTTCGACACCCGCACGCTGGCGCCGACGTTCCGGCTGCGCTACGACGTGCCCGGCCAGAGCTACGCGCTCGCCATCGCCGGGCGCCTGGGGCTCTCGCCGGCGCTGATCGAGCGCGCCCAGGCCCACCGCTCCACCGACGCCGCCCGCGTCAGCCAGCTGATCGCCTGGCTCGACGAGGCGAGCCGGTGCGAGGCCGAGCGCACGATCGCGATGGAGCGCCGTGAGAGCGAGACCGCCGCCCGGCTGGCGGCCGCCCGCGAGAGCGAGGCCGGCGCCACCGCCCGCGCGCGCGAGATCGTCGAGCGCGCGAAGGCGGAGGCGGCCGGGCTGCTCACCGACGTCCGCCGCGCCGTCGCCGCCGAGTGGGAGCGCCTCAAGCGCGCCGAGCGCTCGCGGCCGGCGCTCGACGAGAGCCGCCGCCGGCTGCGCGACGTGAGCGCGCGGGTGGTGCCGGCGCCGGCCCCGCGCTCCGCCGAGGCCCCCCTGCAGCCGGGCATGGCGGTCGCCGCCGAGCACCTGGGCCTGCGCGGGCAGCTCATCGCCATCTCGGGCGACTCCGCCACGGTCCGCAGCGGCGCGATCAGTGTCCGCGTCCCGGTCTCGGCGCTGCGCCCGAGCGACGCCGCGGCCGTCCCCCCGCGCGCGGCGGGCGCCGGCCGGCGCCAGGCGAATGCCGACGGCCCGGTGCGGGCCGTCGCTCCCGAGCTCATGCTGATCGGCCGCACCACCGACGAGGTGCAGGACCTCGTCGAGAAGTACCTCGACGACGCGTTCATGGCGGGCCTGGCCAACGTGCGCCTCGTGCACGGCAAGGGCACCGGCGCGCTGCGCAAGGCGGTGCGCGGCGTGCTGTCCGATCATCCGCTCGTCGAATCGTTCCGCGACGGCGAGCCAGCCGAGGGCGGCAACGGGGCCACCGTCGCCGCCTTGAAGGTGTCCTGATGGCGGCCTACTCGCCGGCCATCCTCGACGAGATCCGGGCCGGCGTGGACGTGGTCGACCTGGTCGGCCGCTTCGTCAACCTCCGCAAGGCCGGGCAGAACTACAAGGGCCTGTGTCCGTTCCACGCCGAGAAGACACCCTCGTTCATGGTCAATCCGAAGAAGGGCATCTTCCACTGCTTCGGCTGCGGCGTGGGCGGCGACGTCTTCGGCTTCCTCATGCGCCAGGACCGGCTGTCCTTTCCCGAGGCCGTGCGCGCGCTGGCCAAGCAGGCCGCCGTCGCGTTGCCCGACGACCGCGGCCCGCAGCCGGGCGAGTCGGGACGCGAGGAGCTGCTGCGGGCGATGGAGCTGGCCGCGTCGTTCTACATCGAGCGGCTGTGGACCGACGGCGGCGACCGGGCCCGCGACTATCTCGACAAGCGCGGCATCGCGCCCGAGGTGGCGCGCCGCTTCGGGCTGGGCTGGGCGCCCGAGGGCTGGGAGACGCTGCTCGGCGCGCTGAAGACCTCCGGCATCGCCGAGGAGACGCTGGTGGCCGCCGGGCTGGCGGTCGCCCGCGAGAACAAGCCCGGCGCCTACGATCGCTTCCGCGGGCGGCTGCTGTTCCCGATCCGCGATCTGCAGGGCCGCGTGGTGGCCTTCGGCGGTCGCGCCTTCGGCGACGAGCCGCCGAAGTATCTGAACTCGCCGGAGACGCCGCTCTACAGCAAGGGCAACCTGCTCTACGCGGCCGACCTGGCCCGCGACACGATTCGCGAGAAGAACCGGGCGCTCATCGTGGAGGGCTACGTCGACTGCCTGATGGCCCACCAGCACGGCTTCACCGAGACGGTGGCCGCCCTCGGCACGGCCTTCACCGCGGCGCAGCTCGGCGTGCTGCGCCGGTACTGCGACGAGGTCATCACGTTCTTCGACGCCGACGCCGCCGGGCAGAAGGCCGCCGAGCGCGCCGAGGAGCTCCTGGAGCCGTCGGGCGGCGGCATGACGTGGGGCGTGAACCGCGCGGGCGCCTTCGATGCCACCGGGGCGCTGCGCGTGAAAGTCGCGCTGCTGCCGGCCGGGCACGATCCCGACACGTTCCTGCGCGCCGAGGGCGCGGCGGCCTTCAGCGAGCGCATCGCCGGCGCGCGCAGCTTGCTCGCCTACGCGCTCGATCGTGCCATCGGCGAGGCGGCCACCGGGGGCGCCCGCGGCCGCATCAACGCCTTCGCACGCGTGGCGCTGATGCTGGCCAAGGTCGCCGACGCCCAGGAGGCGGCCGCGCTCTCGCGCGAGGCCGCCCTCAAGCTCGGCGTCGATGCGACCCAGCTGTGGATCGAGGCCCAGCGGCTGCAGGCGGCGCTGCGACGGCCGGCCGCGGTGGCCGGCACCGCCACCGCCACGCCGGCGCCGCCCGTCTTCGAGCGAGATCTGGTGGCCCTGCTGCTGGGCTCGCGCGAGGCGCGCCAGGCGCTGCTGCCGCTGCTCGATCTCGGGGAGATCAGCCACGCCGGGATGCGCGCGATCGTCGAGACGCTGGGCCGCGCGCCGGACGCCGCGGCCGAGCAGCTCATGAGCGAGCTCGCCTCCGACGCCGCCCGCCACGCGCTGTCCGCGCTGATCGTCGACGAGCGCCCGCTCGGCGACGAGCCGATCGTCATCCAGCAGTTCCGGCGGCGCCTCGAACGCACGCGGATCACCGGCCGCTTGCGCACGGTCAGCCAGGGCGTCGCCGAGGTCCAGCAGAGGGCGTCGAGTGCTGTCCCGATGGACGCGACCGTCGTCGCGGAGTTGCAGCAGCAGGGTGCGGTGTTGCACGAGCTGGTCGGAGGACCGGCCCCATCGCTCAACGTGCCGGCTGTCGAGTCGAGTCCGGACCCGGGGGGTCCGCAAGGAGTCCACACGAATGAGTGAAGAACCGAAGCTGGAAGAGCTCGACCGCCTGATTTCGCGGGGCAAGCAGAAGGGCTTCCTCACCTACGACGAGGTGAACGACGCCCTCCCGTCGGACATGGTGTCGCTCGACCAGCTCGACGACATCATGATGATGTTCGGCGCCATGGACATCGAGGTGGTGGACTCGGCCAAGACCGGCCGCCTGCCGTCCGAGGTCCGGGCCGCCCAGCCGCCCGCCGACGACGACGACGGCGACGGGCCGGAGCCGATCGACCTCTCCCCCGGGCCGGTCGGCCGCACCGAGGACCCGGTGCGCCTCTACCTGCGCGAGATGGGCCGGGTCGCCCTGCTCACCCGCGAGGGCGAGATCGCGCTGGCCAAGCGCATCGAGGAAGGCAAGAACCAGGTCACCAACGCGATCCTCTCCACCAACCTCGCCCTCGAGCGCTTCCGCGAGCTGCGCGAGACCCTCCGGCGCGGCGACACGTCGGTGAAGGACGTGGTGGACGTCAACGAGGAGGAGTTCACCGAGGAGAAGGAAACCGAGCTCACCCGCCAGGTCGTCAACGCCTTCGGCAACGTCGACAAGCTGCTGCGCGAGCGCGACGAGCTCCTCGACAAGGTGCGCAAGCTGCGCGCGAAGACGTCCGGCAAACCGCGGCGCAAGCTCCGCGGCAAGGTCAAGGAGCCGGCCTGGAAGCGCATCGAGGGCCAGGCCCACCAGCGCCAGCAGAAGGTGCTCGAGAAGCTGCGCGCGCTGAACATCGGCAACCAGATCATCGACCGCGAGGACGGCGATCCCGCCCGCCGCGGCCTGGTGCAGCGCCTGCGCGACCTGCTCGACGACATCGAGCGGGCCGAGCGGGTGATCCAGCTGTGGACCAACGGTCGCCGGCCGTCGGCCGAGGAGGTCCAGAACCTCATCTACGTGTCGTTCCGGGATCCGGCCGCCCAGACCAACGGCACCACCGGCGACCTGCACCTGCGGGCCGCCAAGAAGTTCACCAGCCCCAAGGCGCAGCAGATCTGGGTCGCCCAGCAGGAGATCCGGGCGGCCGAGGTGCGCGCCAACGCGAAGGCCGACGAGATCAAGCGCGTGATGACGATCATCAAGGAGGGGCAGCGCAAGGCGGCCATCGCCAAGAAGGAGATGGTGGAGGCGAACCTGCGCCTGGTCATCTCGATCGCCAAGAAGTACACGAATCGCGGCCTGCAGTTCCTCGACCTGATCCAGGAAGGCAACATCGGCCTGATGAAGGCAGTCGACAAGTTCGAGTACCGCCGCGGCTACAAGTTCTCGACGTACGCGACGTGGTGGATCCGCCAGGCCATTACCAGGGCGATCGCCGACCAGGCGCGGACGATCCGCATCCCGGTGCACATGATCGAGACGATCAACAAGCTGATCCGCACCTCCCGGCAACTGGTGCAGGAGCTCGGCCGCGAGCCCACCCCCGAGGAGATCGCCACCAAGATGGAGGTGCCGGTCGACAAGGTGCGCAAGGTGTTGAAGATCGCCCAGGAGCCGATCTCGCTGGAGACCCCGATCGGCGAAGAGGAAGACAGCCACCTGGGCGATTTCATCGAGGACAAGCAGGTCGTCTCGCCGGTGGAGTCGATCATCAGCCTGTCCCTGCGCGAGCAGACGAACAAGGTGCTGAACACGCTGACGCCCCGCGAGGAGAAGGTGCTGCGACTGCGCTTCGGCCTCTCCGACGGCTGCGAGCACACGCTCGAGGAAGTCGGCCAGGACTTCGCGGTCACCCGCGAGCGCATCCGGCAGATCGAGGCGAAGGCGCTGCGCAAGCTCCGTCATCCGTCGCGCTCCAAGAAGCTCCGCAGCTTCCTCGAGTCGTAAACTATGATGGTGAACGGGGCCCATAGCTCAATGGCAGAGCAGCCGGCTCATAACCGGTCAGGTCTTGGTTCGAGTCCAGGTGGGCCCACCACTACGGAGAATCCGTGGATCCGCAACTGCAAACACTCATAGAACTTCAGGGGTACGACGCGCGCATCGCCGCGCTGGAGGCGGAGGCGGTGCGACTTCCCAAGCAGATCGAGAGCCTCCAGGCCTCCCTCGCCGACGCCAAACGACAGGTCGAGACGATCAAGGGCCGGGTCGACGCCACCCGCAAGGAGCTGCGCGGCAAGGAGAAGGACCTCGAGGTCATCAGCGCCAAGCGGGCCAAGCTCGAAGCGCGCCTGTACGAGGTGAAGACCAACAAGGAATACTCGGCGGCGCTGCTGGAGATCGAGGAGTCCAAGCAGGAGAAGGCCAAGACCGAGGAGGAGATCCTCGCGTTGATGGAGCTCTCCGAGCGGCTGGGCGTCGAGATCCGCGAGGCCGAGAAGCGCTTCAAGACCCGCGAGGAACAGTCGCGCCAGGACGAGGCGGTCGTGCGCAAGAAGCTGGAGGCCGTCGAGCAGGAGCTGGCCGGCGTGCGGGGCGAGCGCAACGGCCGCGCGTGACCATCCGGCCCCAGGCGATCCAGGAGCTGCGCTCGGGGACGACGCCGATGATGCGCTGCGAGAGCTGCGGCCGGTACCTCTACTGGCAGGAGTAGGCCCGAGCCCGCCGGTCGTGCTCTTCACCGACGGGGCCTGCAGCGGCAATCCCGGTCCCGGCGGCTGGGCCGCCATCATCGTGGACGACGGCATCGAACGCGTCGTCTTCGGCGCCGAGCCCCACACGACTAATCAGCGCATGGAGCTGCTGGCGGCCATCGAGGGTCTCGCCGCCATCCCCGGTCGCCGGCGCGTCGACCTGCACACCGACAGCGCCTACGTCATGAACTGCTTCCGCGACCGCTGGTGGGAGAAGTGGGAGCGGAACGGCTGGCTGGGAGCCGGCAAGAAGCCGGTGACCAACCGTGACCTGTGGGAGCGCCTGCTCCGCGAGACGCGGCGCCACGACGTCGTCTGGCACAAGGTGAAGGGCCACAGCGGCCACGTCATGAACGACCGCGTCGACGCCCTCGCCCGCGCCGCGATCGCCACGCTACAATCCCGGCCATGATCGCCGGCCCGCTGCTACTCGCGCTCCTCCTCGCCGTCGCGCCCGCCGCCGCCCAGTCGCCGACCGCCGAGAGCCGCGACATGCGGCTCGTCGGCGCCCACGACCTGCAGACGCGCTCGGCCTACCAGCCACTCGTCGTGAAGCAGGGCGAGCGCTTCATCGCCTACATCGGCCACCACGGCGGCAGCAAGGCGAATCCGCTCACCGGCCGCAGCGAGCTGAACGGCACGTCCATCCTCGACGTCACCGATCCGCGGGCGCCGAAGTACCTCCATCACATCCCGGGCGCCGCCGGCGAGGCCGAGGCCGGTGGCGCGGCGATGGTGCGCATCTGCTCGGGCGACGCGCTGCCGCGGGCGACGCGCGGACGGACGTACCTGCTGCGCACGCTGGGCCGCCTCGCCCACGAGGTGTGGGACGTGACCGAGCCCGTGCGCCCGGTACCGGTGACGACGGTCGTCTCGGGCCTCGGCGAGACTCACAAGAACTGGTGGGACTGCGCGAGCGGCGTCGGCTACCTCGTCTCGGACGGCCGGCCCCAGGGCTGGCGGACCAACCGCATGACGAAGGTCTACGACCTCGGCGATCCGACGCGGCCGCGGCTGATCCGCGACTTCGGCCTGGCCGGCCAGGAGCCAGGCTCGACCGGCGAGGCGCCCGAGGGCGTCCACGGCCCGATCGCGTATCGCGACCGCGTCTACTTCGCCTACGGCACCGGCGCCAAGGGAATCTTACAGATCGTCGACACGAAGAAGCTGCTCGAGGGGGATCCCGCCGCCGCCGACCGCTTTGCGCCGACGCCGGCGAACCTGGCGTTCCCCGAGATCGGCCGCCTCGTGCTGAGTCCCGACTGGGGCGGGCACACGAGCTTTCCCGTGCTGGGCATCCCCATCGCCGACGACGCGCGCAACACGGAGCGGACGAGCCGCGACGTCGTCGTGCTCGTCTCCGAGTCGCTCAAGAACGAGTGCCAGGAGATCCGCCAGCTCACGTTCCTGGTCGACATCACCACGCCCGCGCGGCCCCAGGTCGTCTCCACGTTCCAGGTGCCGGAGGCGGCCGGCGGCTTCTGCCGGCGCGGCGGCCGCTTCGGGCCGCACTCCTCCAACGAGTCGTTCACGCCGGTCTACTACGGGCGGCTGGTGTTCGTGGCCTACTTCAACGCCGGCGTCCGCGCCGTCGACATCCGTGATCCGTTCAACCCGCGCGAGGCCGCCTTCTTCGTCCCGGCGGTCACGCCGAACACAGCGTCGACCGCGCCAACTCAGGCCTGCACATCCTCGAGCTCACGGGCGCCGCGCGCGGCATCGCCCGGCTGCCGTAAGACGCGCCGCGCGTCAGCCCGCCGGCTCGCCCAGGGCCGCCAGCAGCACGCGTACCCCCGCTTCCACCAGGCCGATCCCCGCCGGTGTCGGGACGCCGTCGGCCGAGCGGAAGGCGGCCGTGACGCTCAGCTGGTCGATGCCCAGGCGCGCCGGCCACGTTGGATCGACGGTCCGTCGCTGCGTCTCGGCAGCCCGCAGCGCCTTGACGGTGGCCTCGCACTGCTGGGGGTCGAGGATGGTCAGCGGAGTATGGCAATACTCGCAGACGGCGTCACGCTCGACGTTGACCGGCGCGCCGCAGTTGGAGCAGTTGACGACGCGGACACTCTCCCGTAGCTTCGCGACCTCCGGCGGACTGAGCCGCCGGACGAAGTTCTTCTCGCGCAGGAACTGGAAGAAGGTGATGTAGTGACCGTGCTCGGCGGGGCAGCGCAGATAGAGGAACGGCGTGTCGCGCTGCACGTCGTGCGTCTCGACCAGCGGAGCGCGGCAGCGGGGACAGCGGGCGGCCTCGGACGGTGACGCGCCGGCCGTGCCCGCCGCGAAGCGGCCAAACAGCTGCAACGTCGCGCCGGGCGTCAGCTGCAGACTCTCGAGGCCATCGAACCAGATGCCCCGGCAGGCCGGGCACAGATCGACGGCGACCCCGCGCCCGTAGTGCGCCTCGAAGGTCTCCGTCACCATGGCCGCGTGGCACGCCGGGCAGTCCATCGCCTTTATCATAGCCGCCATGGCGGCGGACTCCGCAGCATGCTGCACGTCCTGAACGGCGACGCCACCGCCACCGTCTTCGCGCGCGCCGGGCTCGACGGCGAGCGACTGGTCTGGCGCGACATCCTGGCCGAGGGGCCGGTGGCCGCTGACGCCGACACCCCGGCGAGGCTCGACGCGCGGGCGGCCTACCTGGCCGAGCGGCTGACGATCGACCGCGAGGCGTACGTGCGCGCCGCGCGCGAGCAGTCCGAGGGGCTGGCGGCCGCGCGGCAGCACGACGAGGTGGTGCTGTGGTTCGAGCAGGACCTCTTCTGCGCGGTCAATCTCTGGCGCCTCCTCGACGGGTTCGCGGTGGACTCCCCGGCCCCACGGCTCTCGCTCGTCTACCCCTCCACCGACGAGACCACGGGACTGGGCGTGCTGGAGCCGGTCGAGCTGGCCGCCATGTTCGCCGGACGCTCCGTGGTGAGCGACGCAACGCTGGCGCTCGGCCGGGCGGCGTGGGCGGCGTACGCCAGCGCCGATCCGCTCGACAGCGCGCCGTTCGTCGAGCGCGAGGACGCCGCGCTGCCGTTCGTGCGCGGCGCGTTCCGCTGCCACCTCGGCCGCTACCCGTCGGTTGCCAACGGGCTGAACGAGCTGGAGACCGCGACGCTGGCCGCGGTGCGCCGCGGCCCGCGCGACTTCGGCGAGCTCTTTCGCGAGGTGCGCCGCCATCCGCGCGTGCGCCGCCACGGGCTCGGCGACGTCCAGTTCGCCGCCTGCGTGCGCGGCCTCGATCCGCTGGTGCGGCTCATCGGTGGCGACGTCATGCACGCCGAGGTCGAGATCACCCAGCTGGGCCGCGACGTCGTGGCCGGCGACGTGGACTGGCTCAGCGTCCGGCCGATCGACACGTGGCTCGGCGGCGTGCGCCTCGTCGAGGGCCACCCGCTCTGGCGCTGGGACGGCGCCCGCGGCCGGCTCGTGCCGTCGCCCGCGGCATGAGCGTCGGACGCGCGCGGCCGGCGGCGGTATAATGGCCAGGCGCGTCGGAGAAGGCTGGGCGATCGCCGGTCACGGCAACGTGGCGGGAGGAAAGTCCGGGCTCCACAGGGCAGGGTGCTGGGTAACGCCCAGGGGGGGCGACCCCACGGACAGTGCCACAGAGAAGAGACCGCCGCTCGCAAGAGCGGTAAGGGTGAAACGGTGAGGTAAGAGCTCACCAGCGACGCGGGTGACCGCGCCGGCTCGGTAAACCCCACCTGGAGCAAGGCCGAATAGGAGAGCGATCGGGTGGCCCGCCCGTGCTCTCGGGTCAGGCCGCTGGAGACGCCGGGCAACCGGCGTCGTAGAGAAATGATCGTCGCCCCGCTCACGCGGGGAACAGAACCCGGCTTACAGGCCTTCTCCGGCGCGCGTTTTTAGGATTACATCGCCCCGTCGCCAGCCTTGAGGGCCGGCGACGGGGTTGGCCGCATCGAGAGATCAGATCCTCGACAAACTGGCCACGGCCACGCCGAGCACGAGAGACCACCTCGTCCTCGTCACGCCGCTCCAGAGTCCTTGAACGCTTTGAGCACCTCATCGGCACTCAGCAGGTCCAGCGGACTGTCCATGACCTTGATGTATTTCACCGTGCCCGTCTTGTCGATGATGTAGTAGGCCCGCTTGGCGTAGCGATAGACGGGGCTCT
>VBPC01000289.1 GCA_005887895.1 Candidatus Rokuibacteriota bacterium | reverse complement strand
GCTGCGCGGCCAGCGCATGGAAGACCTCATCTTCCAGGGCACCGGCACCCGCAAGGCGCTCGGCCTGGCCGAGGTCGAGCTGATGTTCTCGAACGACGGCGCGCTGTCGGTGCCGTGGAGCGAGATCGGCGTCGCCCGACGCCTCTACCGCACCGGCGAGAGCGAGTATCTGCTGAACAAGCAGCCGACCCGGCTGCGCGACATCCTCGATCTCTTCGCCGGGACCGGCGCCAACCCGCGCGCGTACTCGGTCATGGACCAGGACAAGCTCAATCACGTCCTGACCGCCAAGCCCCACGAGCGCCGCGTCTTCATCGAGGAGGCGGCCGGCATCGCGCGCTACAAGCAGCAGCGCAACGAGACGCAAGGCAAGCTCGACGCCGCCCGCCAGAACCTGGTGCGCGTGCGCGACGTCATGGACGAGGTGCGGCGCCAGCTCGGATCGCTGGAGCGGCAGGCGCGCAAGGCGCAGCAGTACAAGACGCTGCAGGGCGAGCGCCGCGAGCTCGCGCTGGCGCTGGCCGCCGCCGACTTCGCCGGGCTCACCGCCCAGGCCCAGGCGCTGGCCCAGGAGCTCGCCGGCCTGCGCGACGGCGAGCAGGGCGTGCGCTCGCGACTGAGCGGACTGGCCGCGCGCGAGGCCCAGCAGCGCGAGGTGCTCCAGGGGAGCGAGCATCGGCTGGGCGACCTCCGGCAATCGGTGCAGAAGATCCAGGGCGAGCTCGAGCGCCTGCTGGAGCGCCGCGAGCAGATGGGCGTGCAGCTGCAGGAGCTGAGCAACGAGGCCCTCCGCCTCGACGAAGAGGTGCGGGCGACGACGGAGCGCCTGGCCGCCATCGTCGGCGAGCGCGCGAGCGCGCGCGAGGCGCTGGCCGAAGCCGAGCGGGTCGGCGGCGAGCGTGGCGCCGGGGTCGAAGCGCTGGACGGCGAGGTCGCCCGTCATCGAGCCGGGCTCGCCGCGGAGCGCGACCGGCTGGAGGCGCTGCGACTCGAGCAGGTGCGGGTCGCCGCCGAGCGCATCGACCTCACGCGCCAGGCCGGCGAGCTGCGGGAGCGCCAGGCCCAGCTCGGCCGGCGCGGCGAGCGCCTGGCCCAGGAGCTGGCCGAGGCGCAGGCCGAGGCCGAGCGGTTGACCGGACAGCGCGCGGCCCTCGAGTCGGAGCGCGACCGCGCGGTGTCCGAGCTGTCGTCGCTCGCGGCCGAGCGGGAGCGGCTCGCGCAGACGCTCGCGGAGCGCGAGCGTCGGCTGGCCGAGGTCGAATCCGCGCTGGCCGAGGCGCGCGTCGATCTCGCCGCGCGAGGCTCGAGCCGCGCCGCGCTGCAGGAGCTCGAGCTCGCGCGCGAGGGCTACGGCGCCGGCGTTCGCGCGGTCTTCGACGGCGGCACGCCGGCGCTCACCGGGGTGGTCGGCACCGTCGCCGACCTCCTCGAGGTCGAGCCCGGGCTCGAGCGGGCGGTGGAGGCGGTGCTGGGCGAGCGGCTGCAGTGGATCGTGGTCGAGCGCTTCGAGCACGCCCGGGCCGCGGTGGCGTGGCTGCGCGAGCGCGATTCGGGCTCCGCGACGTTCCTGCCGCTCGAGCGCCTGGCGGAGGAGAACGGGCGGCGGATCCACGCGAACCCGGACGGCGCGCCGACGAATCTGCGCTGGGTCGTGAACCACGTGACGGCACGGACGACGGGGGTCCTGCACCACCTGCTCGGGCAGGTCGCCGTCGTCGAGCACCTCGATCAGGCCGAGGCGCTCTGGCGGCGCAACGGCGTCGTGGCGACGTACGTCACGCCGACCGGCGAGGTCCTTTCCCCGACGGGCCGCCTGCGCGGCGGCGCCGAGGGCACCGCCACGCCGCAGTCGCTCCTGACCCGCAAGCGCCAGCTGCGCGAGCTCGACGACGAGGTGGCGCGGCTCACCGACACGGTCGAGAGCCATCAGGCCACCGTTGCTGCGCTCGCCGCCGAGGTCGCCACGCTGCGGGCGCGGGTCGGCGGCCTCGAGCAGTCGGTGCAGGCACGGCAGGCGGCGCGCGTCGCCAGCGAGAAGGATCTCGAACAGTCGGTGCGCGAGCACGAGCGGGTCCACCGTCACGTCGACACGATCGCCGCCGAGGCCCGCCAGATCGCCGGCGAGGCCGCCGAGACGGATTCGCTGCTGGCCCGGCTCGCGCAGCACGTCGAGGTGGCGCGCGCGGCCGAGGCGCGGCACGAGGCGGCGATGGCCGCGCTGCGGGCCTCGATCGAGGCCGCCCAGGAGTCGGAGACGGCGCTGGTGACCCGGCTGACGAGCGGCCGTGTGGAGCTGGCGGCGGTCCGCGAGCGGGCCGACGCGCTCCGGCGGGAGCTCGGCCGGCTCGACGAGATGGACGTGGACTTCGCCACGCGCATCGAACAGGGGCGCCAGCGGCAGGTCCAGCTCGCCGAGCGGCGCGCGTGGCTCGCGGCCGAACGCGCGCGCACCGACGACGCGGCGCGCGAGGTTGCCGTGGAGCGCGACCGGCGCGAGGACGAGGCGCGGCAGGCCGGGGAGAGCCACCAGGCGCTGGTCGACGGGCTGCGCGCGGTCGAGGAGGAGGCGCGGGGCGTGCAGGCCGAGCTCGGCCGGCTCGTGTCCGGCATCCACGCGGTCGAGCTGAAGGCGACCGAGGGCCGCGTGCGGCGTGAGGAGCTGGCGCAGGAGGCCTATCGTACCCACGGCGTCGACGCCGCCACGCTGCTCGACCGGCACGATCCCTCGCGCGATCTGGTCGCCGTCCGCGAGCGCGTGACCGAGCTGGACGAGCGCCTGGAGGCCATCGGGCCGGTGAACCTCGTCGCCGACGAGGAGTATCGCGAGCTCGACGAGCGGCTCACGTTCCTGAAGACGCAGCACGACGACCTCACGGGCTCGATCAAGGATCTCGAGAAGGCGCTGCGAGGCATGACGCGCACCGCCCAGGAGCGGTTCACGCAGGCCTTCGAGGAGATCAACCGGCACTTCGCCGAGATCTTCCAGCGGCTCTTCGAGGGCGGCCGGGCCGAGCTGCGGCTGGTGGAGGCCGAGGAGGGCGGCGATCCGCTCGACACCGGTGTCGAGCTGATGGCACAGCCGCGCGGCAAGCGGCTGCAGTCCGTCTCGCTGATGTCGGGAGGCGAGCGGGCGCTGACCGGGCTGGCGCTGCTCTTCGCGATCTTCTACTTCCGGCCGAGCCCGTTCTGCGTGCTCGACGAAGTCGACGCCCCCCTGGACGACGCCAACATCCACCGGTTCCTGCGCGTGCTGCGCGAGCTGACCAGCCAGACCCAGTTCCTGGTCATCACGCACAATCGCAAGACGATGGAGGCGGCCGACATCCTCTACGGCGTGACGATGGAGGAGCCGGGGCTCTCCAAGCTGGTCTCCGTCAATCTCGCCGCCGCGGTCGCCGTCGCGACCCCCCCGGCGTGAAAAGCGCCGGGCGATAGGCTAGACTCGGCGGCGGCGAAGATGTTGTCAGTCGGCGCCTATCTCCGGGAGTTGCGTCAGCGGCGAGGAGTCTCCCTCGAGGAGATCGCCCGCACCACGCGCGTGGCTCAGCGGTATCTCGAGGCGATCGAGACCGAGGCCTTCGAGACGTTGCCCGCGCCCGTCTTCATCCGTGGCTTCATCCGTGCCTACTGCCAGGCCCTCGGCGAGCCGCCCGAGGAGGCGCTGGCGGTCTACGACGGGCGCGAGGCGCGAACGGTACCGACGGCGCCGCATCCGGTGCCGCCCCGGGCCACGACGGATTCCGAACCGCGGGCCCGTGGCGCCGTGCTGGTCAGCTTCGTCCTGCTCGTCGTCCTCGGCATGGCGTTGTTCACGGTCGCGCTGCTGATCCATCCGCGCGAGCGGGCGGAGCGCGTGGCCGTGGACGTGCGGCCCGAGCCGCGTCCGGAGACCCGGCCGGTCCCGCCGCCCATCGACATGTCGCGTCCGATCCCCGTCACGCCGGCACCGCGCGCGACGCCAGGGCCGGCGCCGGCGACGCCGGCCGCGCCGCCCTCGACAATCCCGCCGCCTGTCGCTGCCCCGCGCACGACGCCGGGGCCAGCGCCGGCGCCGCCGTCGGCGCCGCCCTCGACGACTCCGCCGCCCGTCGTTGCCGTCACGCCGAGCCCCCCGGCTTCGCCCCCGGCGGCGGCGCCCGTCCCGCCCGTGACGCCGGCCGCCGTGCCGCCGCCGAATCTCGAGGGCTTCAGCGAAGCCACGTCGCCGTATCGGCTCGTGGCCCGGACCAACGAGACGACGTGGATCCGCGTGCGGACCGAGGACGGCCGCACGAGCGAGGAGAACGTGCCCGCGGGCGAAGTGCGCGAGTGGATCTCGAACCGCCCGTTCGTTCTCACCATCGGCAACGCCGGCGGTGTCTCCTTCGAGCTGAACGGTCGTCCGTTGCCGGCGCTCGGCGCCAAGGGCGCCGTCATTCAGCGGCTGGTCCTGCCCCCCGAGTCTCGCTGAGCCGGCCTCGCCAGCCGCCGTCACGCGGCTGGTATAAACTAGCGTTCTATGAAGTTTTTCTCCGGCCTCGGTGAGAAGCTGCGCGACGGGCTCAGACGCTCGCAGGAGTATCTCGGCGCCGGGCTCGGCACGGTGCTCGAGCCCGAGCGCCCGATCGACGAGAGCCTCTGGGAAGAGCTCGAGGAGCTCCTCATCGCCGCGGACCTCGGCGCGGTCATGGCGGCGGATTTCGTCAACCGCGGCCGCGAGGAGGTCATGTACGGCACGGTGACGCGGGCCGGTCAACTCCGTCCCGTGCTCCGCCGCTTCCTGCTCGACACCCTCGGTCCTGCCCGGCCGCTGGCGCTCGACGCCCGGCCGAGCGTGATCCTCATGCTGGGCGTCAACGGCTCCGGCAAGACCACGACGTGCGCCAAGCTCGCGGCTGCCCTCAAGGCCGACGGCCGACACGTGCTGCTCGCCGCCGCCGACACGTTCCGGGCGGCCGCCATCGAGCAGCTCGAGACGTGGGGCCAGCGCGTCGACGTCGAAGTCGTCCGCCAGGCGGCCGGCTCCGATCCCGCAGCGGTGGTCTTCGACGCGCTGAAGGCGGCGATGGCGCGCAGCGCCGACGCGCTGATCATCGACACCGCCGGCCGGCTGCACACCAAGACGAACCTCATGGACGAGCTGGCCAAGCTCAAGCGCGTCATCCAGCGACAGGCGCCGGGCGCGCCCCACGAGTCGCTGATGGTCCTCGACGCGCCGACCGGCCAGAACGGCTTCGCGCAGGCCAAGATGTTCAACGAGGCGATCGGGTTGACCGGCGTCGCGCTCACCAAGCTCGACGGCACCGCCAAGGGCGGCATCATCGTGCGCATCGTGCGCGAGCTGAAGCTCCCGGTGACGCTGGTCGGCGTGGGCGAGAAGATCGACGACCTGCAGCCGTTCGACCCCGCGCGCTTCGTCGACGCGCTGGTTCCCGAGCAATGAAGCCCCGGGCTCCTGGATCCCGGCACCCTAGGCCAGGCCACCTGCGGTGCGAGCCGGCCTCGCGGACCCCGCTACAATGAGCGACGCCGGCTTCCTGCGCCGGGCGCTCGAGCTGGCGGAGCGCGGCCGCGGCCTCACGTCGCCCAACCCGATGGTCGGCGCCGTCGTCGTCCGCGACGGCCGGATCGTCGGGGAGGGCGTGCACCTGAAGGCCGGTGGTCCCCACGCCGAGATCGACGCGCTCGCGGTCGCCGGCGACGCTGCCCGCGGCGCGACCCTCTACGTCACCCTGGAGCCCTGCACGCACCACGGCCGCACGCCGCCGTGCGCGCCGGTCGTCGTGGGGGCCGGCGTGGTGCGCGTCGTGGCCGCGCTCGTCGATCCGAATCCGCTCGTCGCCGGCGGCGGCGCCGCGCGGCTGCGCGAGGCCGGCGTCACCGTGGAGATCGGTCTCCTGGCCGATGAGGCCGAGCGCCAGAACCGCACCTGGCTGACCGCGGTGCGCGAGCGGCGCCCGCACGTGACGCTGAAGGCGGCCGCCACGCTCGACGGCAAGCTGGCCGACGTGCACGGCACCTCGAAGTGGATCACCGGCGAGCCGGCCCGCCTGCACGCCCACCGCCTGCGTGCCGAGTCGGACGCGATCGTCGTCGGCGTCACCACCGCCCTCCGTGACGACCCTGCGCTGACGGTGCGCCTGGAGCGGCCGTGGCCGCGCGAGCCGTACCGGGTCGTGCTCGACACGAACGCCCGCCTCGGTCCCGACGCGCGGCTCGTCCACGCGGGAACGCCGGCGCGGGCGATCGTCGTGGTCGGCGACGCGGCGCCCTCCCCGCGCGTGACGGCGCTGGAGAACGCCGGCGTCACGGTGCTGCGCTGTCCAGCACAGGAGGGACGGGTCGACGTCACGGCCCTGGTGGCGCGGCTGTTCGAGCTCGACGTGCGGGCGGTGCTCGTCGAGGGCGGCGGCGAGACGCACGCGGCGTTCCTCGACGCCGGCCTCGTGGACCGCGTGGCCCTCTTCCTCGCACCGCTGCTGCTGGGCGGCCGCGACGCCGCCGGCGTGCTCGGCGGCGCCGGGCGCGAGCTCAAGAGCGCCGTGCGGCTCGGCCCGGTCAGCGTCGCCCGCCTCGGCGATGACCTCTTCCTGGAGGCCGACGTCGTCAGAGAGCCGGCCTCGCCCGACACACGTGGCCCCGGCGTCTCCGCCAGGGGCCCGGGTGGCCCCTAGCAATGTTCACCGGGATCGTCGAAGAGATCGGCGAGGTGCGAAACGTCGAGCGGCGGGGCGACGTGATGCGCCTCGACCTCGCGGCCCGCGTGGCGGTCGAGGGCAGCGAGGTCGGCGCGAGCGTCGCCGTCAACGGCGTGTGCCTCACCGTAGTGACGACGCGCGCGGGAAGCCTCGCCTTCGAGGTGGGCCCGGAGACGCTCGAGCGCACGACGCTGGGCCGGGTGAAGGCCGGCGACCCGGTGAATCTCGAGCGACCGCTCCGGTTCGGCGGCACGGTGGGCGGCCACCTCGTGCTGGGGCACGTCGATGGGATCGGAACCGTGATCGACGTGACCCGTGTAGAATCGACGGCGCGGGTGCGGATCGCCCTGCCGGGGCCCGAGCTGGCGCCGCTGCTGGTGCCGCAGGGGTCGGTTGCGGTCGACGGAGTGAGCCTGACCGTCGCGGCGCTCGAGGCGCAGGCGTTCGAGGTCATGGTCATCCCGCACACGCTGGCGGCCACCACCTTCGGGCGGCTCGGCCGGGGTCAGGCGGTCAACATCGAGACCGACGTGATCGGCAAGTATCTGCAGCGGTCGCTCGCCCTGCGGGGGACGCCATGAGCGTGTTCGCTTCGATCGAGGAGGGCATCGAGGAGATCCGCCTGGGCCGGATCCTGCTGGTCGTCGACGACGAAGACCGCGAGAACGAGGGCGACCTCGTGATGGCGGCCGACAAGGCCACGCCGGAGGCCGTCAACTTCATGGCGACCCACGGCCGCGGCCTGATCTGCATGCCGATGACCGGCGAGCGGCTCGACGAGCTCAAGCTGGGCATGATGGTCGCCGAGAACACCGCGCCGATGGGCACCGCCTTCACCGTCACCGTCGATGCGCGCCGCGGGGTGACCACCGGCACGTCGGCCTACGACCGCGCCGTGACGATCCGCACGCTCGTCGATCCCCACATGCGGGCCGACGACCTGACCGTGCCCGGCCACATCTTTCCGCTGCGGGCCAAGGAAGGCGGCGTGCTCCGCCGCGCCGGCCACACCGAGGCGGCGGTGGACCTCGCCCGGCTGGCCGGCTGCTACCCGGCCGGCGTCATCTGCGAGGTGCTCGACGAGAGCGGTGGGATGGCCCGGCTGGCTGAGCTCACCGACCTGGCCCGGCGCTACACGCTGAAGATGATCACGATCCGCGATCTCATCGAGTACCGCACGCGCAAGGAGAAGCTCGTGCGCCGGATCGCCTCCACGCGGCTGCCGACCGACTTCGGCCAGTTCACCGCGCTGGCCTACGAGGCGACCGTGTACGACCGCATCCACCTCGCCCTCGTGATGGGCGACGTGGCGGGCGACACGCCGGTGCTCGTGCGGATGCACTCCGAGTGCCTCACCGGCGACGTGTTTCATTCGTTGCGCTGCGACTGCGGCTCTCAGCTGCTCAAGGCCATGGCGGCCATCAAGGAGGCCGGGCGGGGCGTCATCGTGTACCTGCGCCAGGAGGGCCGCGGGATCGGTCTGCACAACAAGATCCGCGCCTACGAGCTGCAGGAGCAGGGGATGGACACCGTAGAGGCCAACCAGGCGCTCGGCTTCAAGGCCGACCTGCGCGACTACGGCATCGGCGCCCAGATCCTGGTGGACCTCGGATTGAAGAACCTCCGACTGCTGACGAACAATCCGACCAAGCGCGCCGGCCTGGAGGGCTACGGGCTGCAGGTCGTCGAACGTCTGCCGCTCGAGGTGCCCCCGAATCCGGAGAATCGCAAGTACCTGAGCACCAAGCGGGACAAGCTCGGCCACATGTTGACCTCCGACCTCGACTGACGATGGCCGGTCGCGCGCCGCGCCCCCGAAGGCGGGACCGGCCGGTCCAGCGCGACCGCGCCGTGAGGTTCGCCGTCGTGGCCGGCCGATTCAACGAGCACATCACCAAGCGGCTGGTGGCCGGCGCGCTGCGCGCGCTGGCGGCGGCCGGCGTCCAGGACGAAGCGGTCGAGGTGCACTGGGTGCCCGGCTCCTTCGAGCTGGCGCAAGCCGCCAATCACCTGGCGCGGACGCGCCGCTACGCCGCCATCGTCTGCCTCGGCTGCGTGATCAAGGGCGAGACGCCGCACTTCGACTTCGTGGCCGGGCAGGCGGCCGCCGGCATCCAGCGCGTGGCGCTCGAGACCGGCGTGCCGGCGACCTTCGGGCTCGTCACCGCGCTCACCGAGGAGCAGGCGCTCGAGCGCTCGGGCGGCAAGGTGGCCAACCGCGGCACCGAGGCCGCCGAGGCCGCCATCGAGATGGCCGCATTCATGCAGAACGTGGCGAGACATGGGAAAGCGGCGAAAGGCTAGGGAAGTCGCGCTGCAGTTCCTCTACCAGCTCGACCTGCACGAGGTGGACGACCCCGCCTCGCAGGAGGCCGAGTTCTGGGCGCGCCACCCGGTTGACCCCGCCACCCAGGCGTTCGCCGAGGCGCTGGTGCGGGGCAGCAAGCAGCACCAGGCGAAGATCGATCAGCTCCTCGCCGAGTACGCCGAGCACTGGGACCTCGATCGCATGGCGGTCGTGGACCGCAATATTCTGAGGATGGCGGCCTACGAGCTGCTGTGGCAGCCGGACGTCCCGCCCAAGGCCGTGATCAACGAGGCCATCGAGATCGCCAAGAAGTTCGGGACCGCCGAGTCCAGCCGCTTCATCAACGGCATCCTCGACCGGATCCTCCGCGAGCGTCGGCCCGCCACCGCCTGAGCGGCGGCCCTCAGCGTGCGGTACGCGATCCTGTCCGACATCCACGGCAACCTCGAGGCCTTGCGCGCCGTCCTCGCCGACTGCGCCGCCGGCGCCGATGCCGTGCTCTGTCTGGGCGACACCGTCGGCTACGGCGCCGAGCCGCTGGCGTGCGTCGAGCTCGTCGCCGAGCGCGCCGAGGCGGTGGTCGGCGGCAACCACGAGCACGCGGTGGCGGGGCGGCTGGATCTCGCCTGGTTCAATCGCTACGCGCGCGCGGCGGCGGAGTGGACCCGCGAGCAGCTCGACGACGACCACCGCGCCTATCTCGGCGGGCTGCCGCTGGTGCGCGAGGTGGCCGAGGCCACGCTCGTGCACGCCTCGCCGGCCCAGCCGGAGGAGTGGGATTATCTGGTCAGCGCCGAGGATGGGTTCGCGGCGTTCGCCCACTTCGCGACGCGCTGGTGCTTCGTCGGCCACAGTCACGTGCCGGGCGCGTGGTCGCTCGGCTCCGCGGGGCCCGAGCATCATCCGGGGGTCGTGCGCCTGCCGCAGGAGCGAGGGCGCCGCTACATCGTGAACGTCGGCAGCGTGGGCCAGCCGCGTGACCGCGATCCGCGCGCGGCCTACGCCGTGTGGGACGCCGAGGCCGGGCACGTCGAGATCCGCCGGGTGACGTACGACGTGACGGCGGCGCGCCGGAAGATCGTCGACGCCGGCCTGCCGCGCTTCCTCGCCGACCGCCTGGCGGCCGGCGCCTGAGGCCCGGCGCGCTCGTGCGCGACCGCGTCGTCCCGGCGGCGCTGCTGGCCGCCAGCGCCGGCGTGCTGGCGCTGGCATTCCCGCGCGCCAACTGGGAGAGCGTCGCCTGGTACGCGCTGGCGCCGTTGCTCGTCGTCGCGCTCGTCACGACGCCGCGGGCGGCCTTCGCCTGGGGCTGGCTCCACGGCACCGTCTTCTTCCTCGTCCTGCTGCGCTGGCTGGACTTCACGTTTCGGACCTTCAGCGAGATCCCGTGGCCGCTCACGTGGGGGCCGACGTTCCTGCTGGCGGCGTGGTGCGGGCTGTTCGTCGCGATCGTGAGCGGCCTCGTCGGCTGGCTCGGCCGCCGCCGCTCGCCGGCGTGGGCGCTCGCCACCGCGCCGTGCCTCTGGGTCGGCGCCGAGTGGCTGCGCGGCCATCTGCTCGGCGGATTTCCGTGGGGCACGCTGGGCTACTCGCAGTACCTGAGGCTGCCGGTCATCCAGGTGGCCGAGCTGGGCGGGGTCCATGCCGTGTCGTTCGTCCTGCTCGCTGCCAACGCCGCGCTGGCCGGCGTCGTGCTGCTGCCGTGGCGGCGGGCCCTGCTCGGCCTCGGACTGGCCGCGGCGGTTGTCCTGGGCGTGCTCGTCTTCGGCGCCTGGCGCCTGGGCGAGCCGCCGCGGCCCGGCGAGCTCGGCGTGGCGCTCATGCAGCCGGCCATCGAGCAGCCACTCAAGTGGAATCCCGAGCACGTCGTCGTGACGCTGGGGATCTATCTCGAGCTCACCCGCCAGGCCGGGGGCACGCAGCCCGACCTGATCGTGTGGCCGGAGACTGCGTCGCCGACGGCGCTGCGGCGCGATCCGGGCCTGCTCGCCACGCTGACGGCGCTGTCCGGGCAGCTCCACGCGGCGCTCCTCATCGGGTCCGTCGACGTGCTCGACGCCCCGCCCAACCGCCTCTCCAACGCCGCGTTCCTCGTCACCGAGCGGGGAATCGTCGGCAGGTATGATAAGATTCATCTCGTTCCGTTCGGAGAATACGTGCCGCTCTCGAGAGTCATCGGGTTTGTCAGGGGCTGGGCGGAGTTCATCGCCGATCTCGAGCCCGGCTCCCGCACCGTGGTGTTCCCGGGTCCGCCCGCCCCGTTCGGCGTGGTGATCTGTTACGAAGGCATCTTCCCCGATCTCTTTCGCGAGTTCGTGAACGGCGGCGCGCGCGTGATGGTGAACATGACGAACGACGGATGGTTCGGCCGGACCAGCGGCCCCGAACAGCACCTGGCGATGTACCCGTTCCGGGCCGTCGAGCACCGGATCGCGGTCGTGCGCGCCGCCAACACCGGCGTCTCCGCCTTCATCGCCCCCACCGGCCGGATCGTGGGCCGCCTGGGCCTGTTCCAGCGCGGCGTCCTGGCCGATCGCGTGCCGCTGCGGCATGGCCGCACGCTGTTCACCAGGCTCGGCGACTGGGTGGCGTGGACCTCGCTGGCCGTCGCGGCCGCCTCGGTCGGCGTGGCGGCGCGGAGCCGGGCATGATCGGCGACTTCAAGCGCGACGTCACCGAGCTGACCGGGCGGCTCGACGAGCTCCGGAGGCATCTTTGACCTGGCGGCCAAGGAGCAGCGTGTGGCCGCGCTCGACGCCGAGATGGCGTCGCCGGCCTTCTGGGAAGACAACCGCCGCGCGCAGGACCTGATCCGCGAGCGGGCCGAGCTCGCGCGCACGCTCGGCCGCGTCGGCGAGCTCACCACCCAGGCCTCCGATCTGGACGTGCTGGTCGAGCTGGCCCAGGAATCGGGCGACGACGGCAGCCTCGACGCCGACATCACCGAGGGCCTGGCGCGGCTCCGGCGCGAGCTGGACGAGTTCGAGCTCAAGGTCATGCTGTCGGGCTCGCACGACGCCAAGGCCGCGATCCTGTCCATCCACCCGGGCGCCGGCGGCACCGAGTCGCAGGACTGGGCGCAGATGCTCATGCGCATGTACCTGCGCTGGTGCGAGCGCGCGGGCTTCAAGGCCGAGGTGGTCGACCTGCTGCCCGGCGAGGAAGCCGGCATCAAGTCGGCGACGATCGAGGTCACCGGCGAGTACGCCTACGGCTATCTCAAGGGCGAGGCCGGCGTGCATCGTCTCATCCGGATCTCGCCGTTCGACGCCTCCAGCCGCAGGCAGACGAGCTTCGCCTCGGTGTCGGTCGTCCCCGAGGTCGACGACGTGGAGGTCGAGATCCGCGACGACGAGATCCGCGTGGACGTCTTCCGCTCCTCCGGTCCCGGCGGCCAGGGCGTCAACACCGCGGACTCGGCGGTGCGGATCACGCACCTGCCGACCAACATCGTCGTCTCCTGCCAGAACGAGCGCTCGCAGCTGCGCAACCGCGACACCGCCATGCGGATCCTCAAGGCCCGGCTGTACGAGATCGCCGAGCAGAAGCAGAAGGAGGACATCGCCGAGCTGACCGGCGCCAAGAAGGAGATCGCCTTCGGCAGCCAGATCCGCTCCTACACCTTCCATCCCCAGCAGCGGATCAAGGACCACCGGACCAACCTCGAGGTCGGCAACGTGGAAGCGGTGATGGACGGCGACATCGACCAGTTCATCAAGGCGTATCTTCTGTGGGCGCAGGGACAGCAGGCGTGAGACCGGCGTGAGCGACCACGAAGGCAACGAGCTGATCCGCCAGCGGCGCGAGAAGCTGGAGGCGGTGCGCCGGCGTGGCGTCGACCCGTTCGGGGCCCGCTATCCGGTCACGCACTGGGCGGGGCCGCTGCACGAGCGGCTCGCCAAGGCGACCGACGACGAGCTGAAGGCAGTGGGGCCGGTGAGTGTGGCCGGCCGCATCGTGGCGCTGCGTCACCACGGCAAGACGTGTTTCGCCCACCTGATGGACCAGACCGGCCGCCTGCAGCTCTACGCGCGGGCCGATCAGCTCGGCGACGACTTCGCGCCGTTCACCGAGCTCGACCTCGGGGACTTCGTCGGGGTCACCGGCGGGATGATGCGCACGCGCACCGGCGAGCTGACGCTGGCCGTCGAGGCGTTCACGTTCCTGGCCAAATCGCTGCGGCCGCTGCCGGAGAAGTGGCACGGCCTCAAGGACGTGGAGACGCGGTACCGCCAGCGCTACGTCGACCTGATCGTCAACCCCGAGGCCCGCGAGGTGTTCCAGCTCCGTGCGCGCATCGTGAAGTTCCTGCGCGCGTTCCTCGACGCCCGCGGCTTCCTGGAGGTCGAGACGCCGATGATGCAGCCGATCCCCGGCGGCGCCATCGCGCGGCCGTTCAAGACGCACCACAACGCGCTCGACATGGACCTCTACCTGCGCATCGCGCCCGAGCTGTACCTCAAGCGGCTGGTGGTCGGCGGCTTCGAGCGCGTGTACGAGATCAACCGGAACTTCCGGAACGAGGGCATGTCCACCCAGCACAACCCGGAATTCACGACGCTGGAGTTCTACCAGGCCTACGCCGACTACACCGACCTCATGCAGCTGACCGAGACGATGTTCGTCGAGATGGCCCAGACGCTGCTGGGTCGGCTGACGCTGACGTGGGGGGAGCACGTGATCGACCTCACGGCCCCCTGGCGCCGGCTGCCGTTCTTCACCGGCGTGTCGGAGGCGCTCGGGGTGACCGTCACGCCCGAGACCGACGCGGCCGTGCTGGCCCGCGCCGGCAAGGTCGTGGGGCTCGACGTCGACGGCCAGCCGGCCGACCGGATCTGGAAGGAGGCGTTCGAGACGCTGATCGAGCCGACGCTCGTGCAGCCGACGTTCGTGACCGACTTTCCGATCGAGCTGTCGCCGCTGGCCAAGCGCAAGCGCGAGAATCCGAGGCTGGTCGAGCGCTTCGAGGTCTACATCGGCCGCCGCGAGATGGTCAACGCCTACAGCGAGCTCAACGACCCTGTCGACCAGCTCGAGCGCTTCCGCGAGCAGGCGGCGCTGCAGGCGCGCGGTGACGACGAGGCCCACTGGCTCGACGAGGACTACGTCCGCGCCCTGGAATACGGCATGCCGCCGGCGGCCGGCGAGGGCGTCGGCATCGACCGCCTGGTCATGCTGTTCGCCGACCAGCCCTCGATCCGCGAGGTGATCCTGTTCCCCCACCTCCGGCCGGAGACGCCCGGCTCGTGACGCGCGGCCTGCCCTACGAGCTCTTCCTGGGGTTCCGCTACCTCGGCTCGCGCGGCCATCGCGCGAACCTCTCGCTGTTCGCCTGGATCGGCGTGGGCAGCGTCTTCCTCGGGGTGGCGGCGCTCATCATCGTCCAGGCCGTGATGACGGGGTTTCAGGACGGGATCCGCGACCGCATCATCTCGGCCAGCCCCCACGTCGTCATCTTCCAGACCGGGGCCTCCGGCATGCTCGACGCTGACCGGGTGGCGGCTGTCGTGCGCCAGGTGCCGGGCGTGCGGGGCGCCACGCCGTTCGTGCTCCAGCAGGCGCTCTTCACCAGTCCGTCGGGTGACGCCCACGGCGGTCTCGTACGCGGCGTGGACACCGCCGACGGCAGCGTCATGGCCGACCTGCGCGCGCAGCTCCGGAACGGGCGCGCGGAGGCGATCGCCGAGGGCGAGGGGGGCATCCTGCTCGGCAGCGAGCTGGCCCGGCTACTCGGCGTCCTGCCGGGCGACGCCGTCACCGCGATCTCGCCGAAGGCCGCGATCACCGCCGTCGGCATGATCCCGAAGATGCGCCGCTACACGGTGGCGGGCACCGTGCAGGTCGGCATGCACGAGTACGACGCGTCGATCGCGTACGTGTCGGTGGCGGCGGCGCGCGACTTCGCGGGGCTGCCCGGAGTGACCGGCGTCGAGGTGAAGCTGGCCGACCCGTTCGCAGTCGGTGGCATCGGTCGCGAGATCAGCCGCCGGCTCGGCTTCGCCTACTGGGTGCGCGACTGGCGCGAGATGAACCGCAACCTCTTCAACGCGCTGCAGCTCGAGAAGCTCGCGCTGTTCGTCGTCGTCACCATCATCGTGCTCGTGGCCGCCTTCGCCATCATCGGCCACCTCGTCCTCCTGGTGGCCGAGAAGCGCAAGGAGATCGGCGTGCTCAAGGCCATCGGCGCCAGCGCCTCGTCCATCACGGCCGTCTTCTTCTCGGTGGGGATGACCATCGGCGTCGTGGGCACGGTCGCCGGCAGCCTCGTGGGGCTGGCCATCATCTGGGTCCAGAACACCTACAAGGTGATCAAGCTCGCGGGCGACGTGTATCAGATCGACTATCTGCCGATGAAGCTGGCGCCCGCCGATTTCATCCTGATCGTGAGCGCCACCCTGCTCCTGTCCTTCCTGGCCACCATCGTCCCCGCGCGACGCGCGGGCGCGCTGTCTCCCGTGGATGTCCTCCGCTACGAGTAGTCCTCCGCCGCTGCTCGCCGGCATCGACGTCGAGCGCGAGTACCGCACCGGCCCCGAGGTCGTGCGCGTGCTCCGGGGCGCGTCGGTGGAGATCCACGCCGGCGAAGTCGTGGCGCTCGTCGGCGCCTCCGGCGTCGGCAAGTCCACGCTGCTGCACCTGCTCGGTGCGCTCGACCGACCGAGCGCGGGGCGCGTGCTCTTCCAGGGTGAGGATCTCTTCGCGCGCAGCGAGCCGGCGCTCGCCCGCTATCGGCGCCAGGACGTGGGGTTCGTGTTCCAGTTCTACAACCTGCTCGGCGACTTGACCGCGCTCGAGAACGCAATGGTCCCGGCGATGCTGCAGCGCGCGCCGGCGGCCGAGGCGCGCGAGCGCGCCGCCGTCGCGCTGGCGGAGGTCGGCCTGGCCGACCGTCTGCGCCACCGGCCCGGCGAGCTTTCGGGCGGCGAGCAGCAGCGCGTCGCCGTCGCGCGCGCGCTCATGAACGGCCCCAAGGTGATCCTCGCCGACGAGCCGACCGGCAACCTCGATCCGAAGACGAGCGCCGTCATCTATGATCTGTTTCTGCAGCTGCAGGCCGAGCGCGGCATCGCCTTCCTCATCGCCACCCACAACCCGGACCTGGCGCGCAAGGCCGAGCGCGTCTACCGGCTCGTCGAGGGCCGGGCGCGCGAG
>VBPC01000101.1 GCA_005887895.1 Candidatus Rokuibacteriota bacterium | reverse complement strand
GTGTACATCGAGAAGCTCCCCCCCTCGGGCGAGCTCCGGACGACCTGAGCGAAGACGGGCCCGCGCCGGGGCAGCGGCGGGAAGTACGCATCGCCGCCGAGGACGTTGCCGGTCGCCGCCAGCCAGTTCTCGACGAACGCGCCCTGAAGCCTCGAGACGATCGGACCTTCGACGCGGACGTCGGTGTCACGCCAGTGACCCTCCGTTCGTCCATCGCCCGTCCACTTGGGACTCACCCCCGATCCCCCGGTGAACCCGATCTGGCCGTCGACCACGAGCATGCGGCGATGGTTGCGCTTGTTGTCGCGGCCGATGCCGAAGACGCCGAGCAGCGTCAAGGGACTCAAGGGTCGGAACGTCGCGACCTCGCACCCCGCCTCGGTCATCGTCTCGCGATAGGCCGCCGGCATGGTGAGGGTCCCGAAGCCGTCCAGCAGAATGTGGCCGTGGATTCCCGCCCGGCAGCGCTCGGCCAGCGCCTCGGCGATCTCCTGGCCGATCGGGCCTTCCTCGTAGAAATACTGGGCGTAGCTGATCGTCTGGCGCGCGGCGCGAATGGCTTCCAGCTGAGCGGGGAAGATCTGATCGCCGTTCAGCAGCAGGGTCGCGCTGTTGCCGCCATGAGCCGTCGACGTGTAGGCCTCGATGGTCGGCAGGAACGACGGGTCTTCGGCCGCCAGCGCTGGAAGCTCGAAGTGAGACTGCACGCGAGCGCACGCGACCGACACCAGCACGGTGAGGCCGATGAGCCACACCGTTGCGTGGGTCACGGTTCACCGGATCGCGCTCCGTCGGCGAGCGTGACCGGCGTCCCGGTGATCACGACGAGCCCGACGGTCGCGAGCGCACGGATCACCAGCCATGACGGATCGAATTCGAGCCGTCGCACGCTGAACTTCGGCGATCGCGGGTGTGCGTGGTGATTGTTGTGCAGGCTCTCGCCGGCCGTCACCCAGGCGAGCACCGGCGCGTTGTACGCCGTGTTGCTGAAGTTCTGTGCCCCCCGCCAGTGACCGAGCCCGTTGATGAGCGGCGCGAGGACGAAGACGTAGAGCACGGAGTGCACCGACGCGGCGATGATCCCGGGCCAGAGGCCGAGGGCGAGGCACAGCAGCGTCGTCCCCAGCCCGAGGCCGACCCACCCCCAGGAGAAGACGGCGCGATCCCATCGGTCTTCGCGGATGTCCGAGGCGAACCTCCGGATCGTCTCCGGATTGCGCGCCTCCTGCATGTAGTAGTAGGCGTTCAGGAACTGGACGCGCCAGAAGCCGCGCAGCCGCGGGCTGTGGGGGTCGCCGTCCCGATCGGTGAAGGCATGGTGCTTGCGATGGACGGCCACCCACTCCCGCCGATCCTGGCCCGTCGTCAGCCAGAGGACCGTTCGAAAGAGCAGATCCGCGGCCGGGTGGACGGCCAGCGACCGGTGGGCCAGGGCGCGGTGCAGATACATCGACGTCGCGATGACGGAGATTTGCGCCAGCACGACCGCGGCCAGCGGCACGCTCCAGAGCGAGGTCATCGCCCCCCGCGTGCGTCCGATGCAGCGGCGAGAAGGAGACCGGACGGCGTCATGGCCCGTGATTCTCCTTTCCCAACGCCGGTCAGCACCCCGCGCAGATGCTCCGTTGTGTGGGCGGTCGGGTGCGCCTTGCGTACGGACACGGCGCTCATCGGACTCTACCGACGCCCGCACGCGCCGTCTGGTCAAAACTGCTCACCCGCCGGAGTCGTACCGGGCTCCAGAGACCTGCGATTCATCCCGCCGCGTGCAACCCGCTCGAGTATGGCTTGGGTGAGTACCGCGGACAACCGGCCGTCGAAGGCTACGTCGCGCCCCGTCTTAGTAGGCCGTGACCAGGGCGCCCGCGCGGTTAGCTCACCGCGGTCTCCGGCGACGCGGATAATGTGCAAGGAGCCCTGTCTCGGGCACACGAATGCCCGAAGCAGACGACCGGTAGGCAGGCGCCATTGACGATGGCGTGATACGGTTGCGTCGCTCTCCCCTAGAAGCTGATCTCGAACCTCACGGTCGCCCAGCCGCCACCGAACTCGCTGGACTGCACCGGCACGATGGTGGCCATGTCGTCGAGCAGGTAGAGCGGCCGGGTGGCCGCGATCAGGTCGTATAGCGCCAGCGGGTTGAGCGGCGTCGGCGTGCCGCCGAAGGCGATCGCGTCACATGGGAGGCTGGGGCCGCACGGCACGTTCACGGTGCTACCCTTTCCGTCGGGCACCGGCAGCGCGCGCAGCACGAAAGGCAATCGGAACACGCCCGTGAACGGGATGGCGCCTTTGGCGCCGTCGACGCTCATCTTGCCGACCACGTGGCCGAGCGGAATGCGGAACAGAACCGCCGGCGAGAAGTCCATCTTGCCTTTGAAGCTGCCCTACATCACGACGAACTCCGGGGAGTCGACCGGGTTGTCGCCTTGCACGACAGTCGTAAACGTTCCGCTGAAATCGCCGAGCCCCGTCCCGAGACTGATATTGTCCGAGCCGGTCGCGTCGATGGTGCACGAGGTCGCGCCCGGATTGACCGCGGCGACCAGCGCCGCCGGGCACAGCGGCGTGCCAAGGTCGGCGGTGCCGATCAGCTCGGACGTCGCCTTGCGATGCTCGAACTTGCCCTGGGGCGTGAGCTTCATATTCTCGGTCATCTCGTACAGTCGGGCGCCTCCCGCACTAGCGGCCGCTGGTGCCGCGGCCCAACCTACGATGGCAATGCCGATGATGCCGAGCGCTCGGTTCGTGCTCTTGCGCATAGTGGCGCCTCGGTGTGCGAAACGCATTCGCTCGCCGAATGCAAACTGCGACCCGCGGCTGCGGGTACCCGGGTTACAGCAAATGCGTTACCAAGCCACGAAAGCAAAGGAAATCACGGGAATATCGGCTTGAGGAGCCTATTCAACGACGGAATCCTTACCAGTTGGAGTGGGTGGCCTGGCCCCGCCCGTTAGAAATTGACCGGATCACATGCGAGAGCGCGAAGTCGGCAGTGTCACTCGCCCGGGCCAATGTGACTGAGCGACAGTCGATAGCCTTGGCGTACCATCCCAGTAGCGGCTCCTGCCGCCCAGGGCGACGAAGGCTTGACCCCTCGTGCGTGGGTGGCTGCGGTCATCCCGCGTCCCGTTCGTCGACCGTCACCGTGAAGGTGATGACGCCGACGAGGCCGATCGCGCCGGCCACCCAGAACGGCAACGCCGGTGTCACCCGCCACAGCAGTCCGCCGATGAAGGCCGCGGGCGCGATCGCGAGGCTCCGGACGAGGTAGTAGAGTCCGATGGAGCGGGCGCGAATCGTGGGCTGCACCAGATCGACGATGAGCGCCTTGCGGGCCGGCTCACCGATCTCGCGAAGGCCACCCACGACGAACGCGGCCACGAGCATCGCGAAGCTCCGGGCAAGGACGACCGCCACGGGAAAGAGCGCGAAGGCGACAAAGGTCGCGATCACGAACGGCTTGCGGCCGAGGCGGTCGGCGACCCGCGCGACGGGAAGGTAGCTGACGATCGCCGTCGTCATCTGGACGCCGACGAGGAGCCCGTAGGTCGGCGCGCTGACGCCGATCACGTTGATGGCGTAGAGGACGAGAAAGACGTCGACCAGTCCTTCGCAGGTCCTGATGAAGATGTCCGAGGCGAGAAGCCAGCGCAGGGCCGTCGGCAGCGATCGCCACACCGCCACGATGTGCGTCGGGACGGGATCGGTCTTCACCGGGAGGTCGATGCGGCCGAGCACGATCAGCGCGATGGCCGCGAGCCCGACCGTGAGGCCCAGGCCAAGATGGGCGCCGTTCCGCAGGCCGTACTCGGCGATGGCGAGGCCGCCGAGCGTGGGCGCCACGGCGATTGGGACCCGCTTGAGGATCGATTGCACGGTGAAGCCGAGCGCGCGACGCTCCTTCGGGAGCGCGTCGCCGACGACGGCGAACAGCGGTGGGCTCGCCATGCTCGACCACGCCATGACGAAGAGGAGGCCCGCGAAGACGAACGGCCACGAGGGTGCCAGCCAGTAGAGCCCGTAGCCAACCATCGCGAGAGCCACGAAGAGCAGAAGGGCACGGCGCCGACCGTATCGATCACTGATCCAGCCGCCGGGATACTGGTAGACGCCGTCGAGAAAGTCCTCGCATGTCCCGAACAGGCCAATGGCGGTGATCGGCGCGCCGAGGATCTCCAGGTACTTGGGCAGGAAGCGCTTCCAGAGGTTCTCGCCGAGCGCGAGGAGGAAGATGGCCACGGACACAACGACGATGTTGCGTTCGAGTCCGAACGCGGCGCTGACGGGCACCCGTCGCTGTTCGCTCAGGACGGCTTCAGGCACTCATCGAGTAACCGCGGCAGGCGGGACACGATGACGTCGCGTGCCTTCCTGAAGTCTTCGCTCACCGCCGGCACGTCATCCCAGCGCTCGATCACGAGCCCCGGCCGCGCGAGATCGCCAAGCTCGCAACCAAACGTGACGACGCGCGAGGCTTGGCCGATGTCCGCCGGCGTCACCGCGGACGGCCGTTGCCCGCGGACGTCGATGCCCTCGGCGAGCAGCCCCTGGACAACCCTCGGCGGGATGTCGGCGTCAGGTTCCGTGCCACCCGAGGCAGCATCCACCGCGACACCACGCTCGGCGGCCAGCCTTCGGAAGTGCTCGACCGCGATGAGGCTCTTCGCCGAGCCGTGGAGACACACGAACAGCACCGAGGGACGACGTGTCATGACGATCGCCTCCTACTTCACGAACACCCATTCCGGCTTGAGCAGTGGGAACGCGATGAGACCGACGATCGCCGTCGCGGCGACCAGCACAGGATTGCTCACCTTCCAGCGGAACAGCACGATGAGACTCGCGAGGGCCACGAGCGCGGTCAGCCAGTCCCCGATCGCAATTCTCCCGAGCAGGACGCACGCGCCGAGAATCGTGCCGATGGCGGCGGCGTAGGCGCCCTTGATGAAGCCCTGCACGTTCGGGTTCCGCCGATAGCGAAGCAGGATCGGCGCAACGATCAGGATGAGCAGGAACGAGGGCAGGAAGATGCCGATCGTCGAGACGAGCGAGCCCCAGAGACCATCCAGAAGGGAGCCACCGATTCGCGCCCGTCTGTTGGACGAGGCCTTTTTCGAGGAAGGGGACGATGACGAGGCCGCTGCCGAAGGTGAGCGAGCCGGCCTTGAGAAAGAAGGCGAGGAGCTTCCCGAGCATCGCGCCGAGATTCGCCTGGGGGACGCCGGCGGCCACCAGCGGCACCCCGACCATGAGGGACGTCGTCGACATCTTGCGCCCACGGACGAAGGACCCGTAGTAGAGCAGGCCGACGATGCCGCACCCGATGAAGACCAGCGCGACTTCCGCTTGCACGGCCACCGTGATGATGAAGGCCGCCGCGGCGAGGGTCCACTCCAGCCAGTCCTTCATTCCCAGCTTTGTCAGCCGGTAACAGGAATGAAGGATCAACGCGATGACGGCCGGGCTCACGCCGTAGAAGATCGCCGCGACGGCGGGCAGCCCCTCGAACCGCACATAGAGCGCGCCGAGCGCCACGACGATGATGAAGTTCGGCAGGATGAACGCCCACCCGCCGGCCCAGGCGCCCCAGAAGCCGCCGCGGATGTACGAGATCCAGATACCCACCTGGATCGCGAGCGGGCCCGGCAGCGATTGGCAGACGGCGATGCCTTCACGCATCTCTTCCTTCGTGAGCCACTTCTTCTCGTCCACGAGCTCGCGTTCCATCTGACCGACGAGCGCGACGGGTCCGCCGAACCCAAGGACTCCGAGCCGCAGGTAGTACCGAACCAGATCGCGGATCGGGACACGCTCGCTCGCTGGCTCGCCTGGCATCAGGACGCCTCCTGGGGCTTCGCCTGGTGTAACGCTTGACGGGCAGTGTATCAAGCATTACCGTGACCGCAATGCGCTGGCTGACCCTGCTCATGAGTCTGCCGCCCACCCCGACCCGCCATCGCGTCGGCGTGTGGCGAAAGCTCCAGCGCATGGGCGCGGTGAAGCTGCGGGGCGCGGCCTGGATCCTCCCGGAGACCACCGAGACGACGGAGCTCTTTCAGTGGCTCGTGCAGGAGATCCAGTCGTTTCGCGGTGAGGCCACGCTGCTGCGCGTCGACCGGATCGAGACCATGACGGAGGACGAGGTGGCCGCCCTGTTCTCCAAGGCTCGCGCCACCGAGTACCAGGCCGTCGTGCAGGGCTGCCGGGAGATCGCGGTTCTGCGATCCGGCCGCCAGGTTTGCGTTCGCCGACGGGCCAGCGGGCGAAAGCCGCCTGGGAGACCACGGCCAAGCGGTTGCGGGCCCTCGAAGCCCGGCCGCCGACGGCCTCGAGGGCGCACCGTGGCTCGATGCCGCCCCCGGGGAGTACGTGGGTCACGCGTCCGCGGCCTCACATCGATCGGATCGCCTCCGCCTGGCTGCTCAAACGGTTCTGCGATCCGGCCGCCAGGTTTGCGTTCGCCGACGCGGCGGATGCCGCGCGCAAGGGCGTTCCCTTCGACATCCTCGGCGCGGAGTTTGGCCATCACGGCGAAGACTGTACGTTCGAGACCCTGGTCAAGCGATTCGGGATCAAGGACCGTCGGGTGAAGCTGATCGCGGAGATCGTGCACGAAGCGGACCTGCACGATGGCAAGTTCACTCGCCAGGAGTCCACGGGCGTGGATCTCGCCATCAAGGGTCTGGCGGCGGCCACCAAGGATGATCACGATCTGCTCGAGCGGGGAATGGCGATCTTCGACGGCCTCTACAGCGTGTTGAAACAGAAGACGTAGTACGACCATCACACCAAGAAGCGGGAGACTGACGGATGAAGACGATGACGTTCGCCGTGGCATTCCTCGTGGCCTGCGTCCTCGCGGTGCCGACAGGCTGGGCCCAGAAGTCCGACGACAAGGAGCACGCCGAGCTCGCGAAGGCGCTCAAAGACGCGAAGATTTCGCTGCAGCGCGGACTCGCGGCCAGCGCGAAAGAAGGCAAGCCGATCTCCGCGAAGTACGAGGTCGAGGACGGAAAACTGCAGCTGTCTGTCTACACGATGAAGGGCACCAAGTTCTCCGAGGTGATCGTCGATCACAAGACCGGAAAGGTCGCGAAAGCAGAGCCGATCACCAAGGGCGACGATCTCGCGCACGCCAAGGCTCAGGGCGAAGCCATGGCGAAGGCCAAGCGGTCGCTCGATGCCGCGGCCTCCGAGGCCGTGAAGGAGAACAAGGGGTACCGCGTCGTCAGCGTCATGCCGGCGCTGAAGGATGGCCATCCGGTGGCCGACGTTACCCTGGTGAAGGGCGAAGCATGGAAGACGGTCTCGGAGAAGCTTGCAACAAGGGCGACGATCTCGCGCACGCCAAGGCTCAGGGCGAAGCCATGGCGAAGGCCAAGCGGTCGCTCGATGCCGCGGCCTCCGAGGCCGTGAAGGAGAACAAGGGGTACCGCGTCGTCAGCGTCATGCCGGCGCTGAAGGATGGCCATCCGGTGGCCGACGTTACCCTGGTGAAGGGCGAAGCATGGAAGACGGTCTCGGAGAAGCTTGATTGAAGGGCGACGACGCTGGACTCGCGTCGGCAGTGTCGCGGCGGCGGCTGTTGAAGACCGCGTGGGCCGCGTTGATGCTGGGCACCCCGTGCTTCCGATTCCCCGCGGCGGCGGAGGCGGCGGAGGCGGTGGAGGAGCTCAAAGTGCCGGACAACGTACCGACGGAGACGTTCGACTTCGAGGCGAAGGGCATCGAGGGCTGGACGAGGGTGACCGGGCAATGGGCGGTCGAGGAGATGGCCGGTGCGCCGAGCGGCAAGAAGGTGCTCGTGCAGCGCGCGCCCGGGAACGAGTTCAACGTCATCGTTGCCCCGTCAGGCCCCTACGTCGATGTCGACGTGTCGATGAAGTTCAAGCCGATCTCGGGCCGTGAAGATGCGTCGGGCGGCGTCGTGTTCCGCTTCAACGACGGCAAGTACTACGTCGTCCGGGCCAATGCGCTCGAGAGTAACTTCCGGCTGTACTCCTACGATCGTGGTCGTCGTCAGCTCGCGACGGCCAGCGTCAAAGCCCCGGCGCTCGGCCAGTGGCATACGGTCCGTCTCGTGGCGAGTGGCGACCACATGCAGGCATGGCTCGACGGCAAGCTCTACCTCGACCATCGCGACTCGCGCTTCAAGTCGGGGCGCGTCGGGCTGTGGACCAAGGCGGATTCGATCACGGCGTTCGATGACCTCACGATCCGTGGCGTCGCCGGAGGCGGCTCGTGAGGCTTCGCCAGGCGTCGCGGTATGCACTGGCCGTGATCATGGCCGCGGCGATCGGGGTCGGTCTGTGGCCGGGGTCAGGCCGTGGCGGCGCGCCGCTGGCCGCAGAACATCCTTCGCTGCGCCAGATCGCCGAGTTCGAGCTCCCGGGGCCGGCCGGCAAGCGCTTCGACTATCTGACCATCGACCCCGATGATAACTACCTGCTATCGGCCCATCTGGGCGCAGGGCTCTTGCACGTGGTCGACCTTCGGACGAACGCAGTGGTCGACACCGTGGCCGACGTGCCGGGCGTCGAAGGCGTCGCGTACATCGCGGAGGGCAGGAAGATTTACACCGCGAACTGGGGCGAGAACAAGATCGGCGTCATCGACGTCGCTCGCATGGCGGTCGTCAAGAGGCTTCCGACGGAAGCCAAACCCGACGGAATCGCCTACGCGGCCCCATTCCACAAGGCGTACGTGTCGAACGAGCGCGCCAAGGCGGAGAGCGTCATCGACGTCAGGACCGACACGATCCAGAAGGTGCTGCGCTTCGACAGTGAGACGGGGGTGCCGCAGTACGACCCTGTCGCGCGCAAGATTTATGCGCGGGAATCATGGCATGGCGATCGACCCCGCGCGCCGTCGCGCCTTCCTCGTGTGCGAGGGCAACGACATCCTGACGGTCTTCGATCTCGAAACGCACCGGACGATCGCCCACCTGCCGATGGCGAAGGGCGCGGACGTCGTGATGTTCGATCCCGGGCTCGGACGCATCTATGTGGCGTGCTCGAGCGGTGCCATCTCGGTGTTCCACATGGACGATCCGGCCCATTTCCGGAAGCTGCCGGACGTTCCGGTGGAGCCGAGGATCCACAGCCTCGCGGTCGACGCACGGACGCACCGCGTGTACGCGCCGGCGGAACGAGAGAAGGGCCGGCCCGCATCGAAGATGTTCGTCTTCGAGGCCCTGGCTGGTTAAGATCCTCTCACCGCTGCTCGCGATCCTGCTGATTCCGGCGTCAGCGTGGGCATATCGGCCGTTCGTCTCCACGGACGCCGCCGTCGCCGATCCCAAGGAAGTGGAGATCGAGCTCGGTTATTTCAGCCTCGAACGGACTCGCCGGGAGAACACGATCACGACGCCGAGCCTGGTCTTCAACTATGGCTTCGCGAAGAACTGGGAGGCGGTCGGTGAGTTCCGTGTCGAGGGCAGCCCCGATTTCGAGCTCACCGATCCGGGGCTGTTCTTGAAAGGCGTCCTGAAGGAGGGCGTGCTCCAGGACAAGCCAGGCGTGAGCTTTGCGATCGAAGCCGGACCGCTGCTGCCGTCGACGCTCCTTCACGAGCACGGCGTCGGGTTCGAGGCGGTCGGTATCGTCAGCGGAAAGCTGGCGCCGGTCACGGTGCACGTCAACGGTGGCGGCGGCCTCGATCGAGACGACCGGCACGGCTTCGGTATCTGGGGTGTCATCGGAGAGCTGCCGGTGCATCCTCGGCTCCGCCTCGTCGGCGAGGTCAACGGCGAGAGCACGCAGGGCCAGCGGCCGAACAACTCGGCACTCCTCGGCGTCATCTGGCAGCCGACCTCGAAGAACGTGTTTCTCGACGCCGGGGCGCGGCATGGCATCAGCCGCGCGGCGCCCGACTGGCAATTCACGGTTGGTCTGACGTTCGGCTTCTTCCTTCCGAGGCCACCGCGACCGTGAGCGAAACACGCGGGGACTGTCTCTCGGTACAGCCCATCAGTACCAGCCGCGGCTCAGCTTGGCGCCCAGCATCTCGTCGTAGACGTCCGTGCGCCGATCGCGAAGCACCTGGTACTCATTCCAGTTGCGCTTGCGACGAGCGTCGGCCAGGTTCGCCTCGGCGTAGATGATCTCCTCACGGTCAGGACTGGCCGGGCCTCCCTGGAGCGCGCAGAGCCGATAGCTCTCGGGGAACCATCCGTCGTAGCAGATGAACGTGGCGAGCCGGCCGAGCGGCGTGCGGAACACAGGCGGCCGCCTGCTCGATGCACTCGAGCGTCCGCCGCACGTTGCGCGCCTTGTCGCCGACGGACGGCTCCAGCTGAACACAAGCGATCCTCACCGTGGCCTCGCCGCGCGTCTTCGACTCGCTCATGCGCTCCTCCCCGGATGTCGGCAGCAGCAGCGAGAGCATCGCGCGCGCCGGCGTCCAGGGCAAGGGCTGACGCGCTATACTCCGCGGGACCGATGGGATCCGCCGCCCGCGTCGTCGTCGCGTTGCTGGCGCTGCTCGCGGCCAGCCCGCTCGTGCTCGGGGAGTACGCCCAGCAGATCCTGTCGCAGGCGTTCTTCTTCGCGGTCGCCGCCGTCACGGTCGACATCCTGTGGGGCTACACGGGCATCCTGACGTTCGGGCAATCGGCGTTCTTCGGCATCGGTGTCTACACGGTGGCCATTGCCCTGGCCTACTACGTCCAGAGCGAGCTGGGAACGGCCGCCGCCATGCTCGGCGCGATGGTGGCGGCGGCGCTCGTCGGCGCCGCCGTGGGCTGGCTGTCCTTCTTCGACGAGGCGTCACCGATCTACGTCGCGATCGTCACGCTGGCGCTGCCGGTCGTCTTCACGCAGGTCATTCTCAGCGGTGGCGCCTACACCGGGTCGAGCAGTGGTCTGCCGATTCCGGTTCCCGCGCTCTCGATCATGCAGTGGTACTGGATCTCCGGCGGACTCTTGCTCCTCGTCTCGGCGGTCGCCTACGTGTTCGTCTCGAGCGACACCGGTCGCATCCTCGTCGCCATTCGGGAAAACGAGGAGCGGTGCCGCTACCTCGGCCTGAGAACGTCGCGGCTGAAGATCGGCCTCATGGCCGTCTGCAGCGCCGTGGCGGCGCTGGCCGGCTCCTGCTACGTGCTGTTCGGCAGCGTGGCGGCCCACTCGTACGGTGACTTCGTCTTCGGTACGGAGCTGGTGGTCTGGACGGCGCTCGGCGGGCGCGGGACGTTGATCGGGCCGGTCGTCGGCACGGTGGCCGTCAACTACGTGTCGGCCGTGCTCGGCGGCAACCTGCCGTTCGTCTGGCTGCTCTTCGTCGGGTTCGCCTTCGTCCTGACCGTCGTGTATCTCCCGCACGGAGTCGTGCCGGCCGTCGGCGGTGCCCTGGCGCGCCTGACGCGCGCCACGGTGTTGCGCCGAACGGGCCCAGGCGTCGTCGGCGGCGTCGCCGAAGCGCGCCCCGCGGCGGCCCTGGCTCGCGTGGTCCCGTCCGGGCGGCCACGCGTGGAAGGCGCCGCCACCGGCGACGAGAGCGGGACGCCGGCGGTCGAGCTGCGCAATGTCAGCAAGCGCTACGGCAGCCTTCAAGTGCTCGACGCCGTCAATCTTCGGGCCCGGCGCGGCGAGGTCGTGGGAATCGTGGGACCGAACGGCGCCGGCAAGACGACGCTCCTGCGTTGCATCGCCGACGGTCGCGAGCGGTCCAGCGGCGAGATCCTCGTCGATGGTCGGCCGACCGCGGGGCTGGCGCCCCAGGAGTGCGTCGCGCTCGGCGTCAGCCGGAAGTTCCAGACGCCGAACGTGTTCGACGCCCTGTCCGTCCTCGATTGCCTGCGGGTCGCGCGCTCCTACCGTGCGTCCGCCTCGCGCTGGCGACGGACGCCCACCGTCGAGCTTCCGGAGCCCGCCCTGCACACGGTGCGGGTCTCGGGGCTCCTGGCCCTGCTCGACGAGCCCGCCGCCCACCTGTCCCACGGATCGAAGCAGGCCCTCGAGCTGGCGATGGTGCTGGCGCTCGAGCCGACCGTGCTGCTGCTCGACGAGCCGACGGCCGGCCTCACGCGGGAGGAGCGCGCGGCGGTCGGCAGCGTGCTGACGGAGCTCGCCCACAGTCACCGGCTCTGCATCCTCCTGATCGAGCACGACCTCGACTTCGTCCGTGACATCAGCACGCGGCTCGTCGTGCTGCACATGGGACGGGTTCTCGTCGACGGGCCGCTGGCCGAGGTGGCCGAGTCGGAGGTGATCCGCACGATCTACGTCGGGGGAGGGGCGGGAAGGTGATTGCGGAGGGGGGCGAGCGCCGGGCCCTCGCCGTGGAGGGACTGGAAGGGGGCTACGGCGACGCCGCCGTGCTCCGTCG
>VBPC01000100.1 GCA_005887895.1 Candidatus Rokuibacteriota bacterium | reverse complement strand
AGTGCGTAGTGCGCGATCTTCGAGGCTCTGTCATAGCCGATGACGGGTGAAAGTGCGGTCACCAGCATCAAAGATCGGTCCACATATTCCTCGATCTTCTTTCGATTCGGTGTGGTCCCCTCCACCAGGAACTTTCGAAAGTTGGTGCAACCGTCGGTCAGGATCGCGATGGAATGGGTGATGCTGAAGATCATCAGCGGCTTGTACACGTTCATCTCGAGGTACCCGCTCGCCCCGCCAAACCCCACCGCGACGTCGTTGGCCATGACCTGCACGGCAATCATGGTGAGGGCTTCGCACTGGGTCGGGTTGACCTTGCCGGGCATGATCGACGAGCCCGGCTCGTTCGCGGGAATCGCCAGTTCCGCGAACCCGGCGCGAGGGCCGCAGGACAACAGGCGAATGTCATTCGCAATCTTGTAGAGGGAGACGGCGAGGGTGCGCAGGGTGCCCGACAACTGGACCAGCGCATCATGCGAGCCCTGCACCGTGAACTTGTTGGGCGCGGTTTCAAAGGGCAAGCCGGTGAGCTTGGCGATCTCGGCGGCCGCGGCCTCGGCGAATCCCGGCGCCGAATTCAGCCCGGTTCCCACCGCGGTGCCGCCCAGAGCCAAGCGGTACACTCCCGGAAGGGCGGCCTCGATCCGGTCGAGATCATCCGCCAACATCCCGGTATAGCCGGACCATTCCTGGCCCAGGGTCAGCGGCGTGGCGTCCTGCATGTGCGTGCGGCCGATCTTGACGATGTCCCCCCAGGCCCGCGCCTTCGCATCGATGGCATCGCGCAGAGCGGTGACCGCCGGTATGAGGCGTTGCTTCACGTTGACCGCCGCCGCGATATACATGGCCGATGGAAAGGAGTCGTTCGACGACTGCGCCATGTTCACGTGATCGTTCGGGTGCACCGGCGTCTTGGTCCCGAGCGGCGTGCCGGCGAGCTGGCAACAGCGGTTGGAGATCACCTCGTTGACATTCATGTTGAACTGGGTGCCGCTGCCCGTCATCCACACGTGCAGTGGGAACATGTCGTGATGCCGGCCGGCGAGGATTTCATCGCAGGCTTGAACGATCAACCGGTATCGCTCAGCGTCCAGCTGCGTGCTGGCGTGGTTGGCCGCCGCCGCCCCCTTCTTCAGGATGGCGTAGGCGGTGATCATCTCGCGCGGAATCAAGTCCTTGCCGATGCTGAAATGCTCGAGCGAGCGCTGGGTCTGAGCGCCCCAGAGCTTGTCCTCAGGCACGTCCACGACGCCGAGGCTGTCTGTTTCTTTTCGCATGCTGGTCACAGCTCCCTTATGTCGGCCACGAACGCCAGTCCAAGATCGATCGTCGGTGTCTTGTCTGCGCTTTTTGAGTTGTACGGGCGCGACTGCGTCACTGGCCGGCGCTTTTTTCGCAAGAACGCGCAACGCATCGTGGCGGGGTGGGCCCTCTGAGCCCCTCCCTCGAGGACTCGGCTCTCGGATTTTTGCGAAAACCTGAAGTAGGCAAACTCGGAGCGTCAGGGTGGGCGTCCAAAGCGCCGGCGGTCAGGTCGAAGGAGACACTGATGGTTGGTCCGGCGGCCGGTGAGCGTCGCGTCGACGGGATGTGGTGATCGAGTCACTGTGGGCGGAGCTGGCGCCGGCACCGGGGCGCTGGCGGCGGGCCGTGTTCATCGGGCTCGGCACGCTGACCGCGCTCGTGGTGTCGTTCTCGCTCCAGGTCCCGAGCTTTGCCGCTCCCGTGGTCGCATTCTTCGCGCTGCAGCCGACGACTCTCTGCACCTGGCACAACCTGGTCTCGCGGCTGCTGCTCGCGGCCGTGGCGGCTATCCTGTCCATTCCGATTGCCGGCGTGCTCGTTCAGCTCCCGTGGCTGCTCCTGCCGTCGTTCTTCGCGGCCATCAGCCTCGTCGCCTACTTCAGTCCGACCAAAGACCGGCCAATGGAGGCGCTCGCCGTTCTGTATCCCATGGCCACGGCGCTCTACCTGGGAGCCTTCGAGCCACAGGGCATGCCGACGGCGGTGGGCGACATCACCTTCGGCTACGCCGTCGGGATCGTGACGGCGACCGTGTTCGCCCGGCTCTTGTCAGCCGACGACGCGTCCGAGCGCCTCGCCGACGCGCTCGCCGCCGGGCTCGCGCGCGCGCGCGCACGCCTGCGCGAGGTCACCGACCGCTACGGCGCGGAGCGCTTCGAGCCCCGCCCGGGCGAGGCGCCGATCTCGTCGCAGTTTGCCAGCGACATGCAGCTCCTGGAGCGAGTCCGCCACGAAGGCCGGCACCGCGAGGACGTCCCCCTCCTCGCCATGCTCATCATCGTCGTCGATCGTGCGCTGACGCTGACGGACACGATCGACGCACTGGCGCGGCAGCCCGTGGGTCGGACGTATCGACGTCTGCTCGAGCCGGAGTTGTCCGTTCTGATCGCCCGTCTCGACGACGGGCTGCGCGCTTTCGAGCTGGCGGCGCGTGAGAGCGACGCTCTCGGGGCGGCGACCATGCAGGCGGACGCACGGTGGCCGGACTATCCCGCGGCCGTCACGGCGGTGCAGGCGCGGCAGGCCGCGGTGCGGCGGAGCGGGCCCAACGTGGATCTTGCCGAGGAAGCCAACACCAGCGCCGTCGTCCAGGCGCTGATCGAGCTGGCCGACAGCCTGCACGCATCGCCCGCCGAGCTCCGCCAGAGAGTGACGACCGACGCCCAGCCGCCGGCCGCCGCCGGTGCCGGCTTCGCCCGGCTTCCCCAGTTCGATCGCGATGCCGCGCGCTACGCGCTACGAGTCGGACTGGGCGCGACGGTCGCCTATCTCATCGGCCAGGTCGCCCAGACCCCGGACCTGTTCAATATCCTGTGGCACCCGATCTTCATCGCTCTGTCGAGCTACGGCGCCACGCTACGCCGCGGCGGCACGCGCTTCGTCGGCGTGATGCTCGGGGGCCTGCTCGCGATCCTGGCCACGGTCGCCGTCATACCGAACGTCGACGAGTTGCCGGCGCTCGCGATCCTCTGGTTCGCGGTGACCGTGCCCTGCACGTACTTCGGGCTCGGTGGTTCGCGGTTCTCGTACATCGGCGTCCAGGCCGTCATCTCGTTCGCCGTCGTCCTCCTTGCGGAGCGGCCAATCGTGGATGTCCATACCGAGCTGTGGCGTGTGTATGGAGCGCTGCTCGGCACCGCCGCCCTCTTCCTCGCCTTTCGCCTCGTCGCCCCCGACTATGCGGGGCGGCAACTCATCGCTCGATTTGCTGATGTCGTCCGTGGCTTGCTCGCCTACCTGCCGCGCCCGGACGCCGTCCCGCTCACCCTGGCGCAGACTGTGGCCGTGCACCAGCAGATCGTCGTCAGCCTTCCCGACATCCTCAGGCTCGCCGACGAAGCGCGCGCCGAAACCGCCGCCGGCGGAGTGGATGCGCACGCGGCCATCGACGCCGGCGGGCGCGCCATCCGCATCGCCTACCGGCTCGCGATGGTCCGCGACAACCGCCTGGCCACTTCACGGCTGCCACTGTCGGAACCGATGCAGACGGCGCTGGCGAACGTCGAAGCGGCCGTGCGCACGTGGCTCGAGGTCGACCTGGGCATCCTCGAGGCCCGCGACACGACGGCGCGGCCGGGTTCACGGGGCTACCGCGCCGCGTACGGGGCAGCGGCGGCGGCGGCGGCGCAGCGGCGGCCCGATCTCTCGGGTCCGCTGGACACGCTCGGCCGACAGCTCGCCGCCGCCCGATCGACCGAGCTGGCGGACTGGCCGCCGGCCGCCGCCGGGTCACTCGTCGCAGAGGTCGAGCACCTGAGGCGGATCGGCGAGCTCCTGCCGTCGCTCGACGAGTATCTAGAGCGAATGACGCTCCCGAAGGTGGCGTGAAGGTCAGACGCCCTGGGTGATCTCCTGTCGGTGGGCTCGGCGGGTGGCCGCCCGCAGCATGCGGAGGCCGACGACCAGGACCAGCGCCCAGCCACCCAGCGTGATCGCCAGCAGGGACAGGACGGCAAGGCCCTCGCCGCTCGCCTGGGCGGCGTTCCAGTCGCCAGGATGCCGGTGGTCGACACCGAAGCCTGGATCGATCGCCTGGGCGACAGCACGCGCGATGTCGGGTATGCCGCCGTCCCACAACCCATGGAGCGCGGCGACCATCAGGTAGATGCCAACGACCGCAGGCGTGATCCGGAAGGCGCCGCCACGAGCTGCACCAGGACCGCGCCGGCGTCGGTGTGGAGCTTGTTGCTGGAGGACAGCATGCCATCCAGCGCATAGAAGGTGGTCTCCAGCGTGGCGAAGCCGGCGCCGACAGCCGCGCCGAGATACATGCCCGCGCGCATGGATCTCGCGGGCAGCCGCCAGGCGACCACCAGCAGCGCGACGCCCTTGGCCGCCTCCTCGATCAGCCCGGCTGACAGAAGCAAACTGCGGCGGCTGACGTGCCGCCCCACCTCGGCGTCCATGAAGCCGCCGATCAGGATCCCGACCGCGCCGCCATAGAGGAACGCGTAGAGCAGATCGTCGAGGATCAATCCGGTACCGGCCAGCCGCTCGCCGTTGCGCAGCACGACGGCGAACGGGACGACGCCTGCCCCGATCAGCGCGATGGCCGGGAGCATGGCGATGTTACCGGTCATGACGAATGCGGCCAGCATGAGGACCCAGATCACGGCGCCGCCGATCAGGAGTCGGCGCCACCGCAACGGGCTACGGATGGCGGGCGGTGCTGTCATCGGCCTCGTCCCTTGGGAGGGTTCGATGGCGCCCAAGCGTTTCGCGTCCCTTCCGGAGTCGGCTCTCATCAGTCGCCGGCGGCGAAGGTCAGGGCGGCAGAGGTGGTCAAGAGCTCGGCGCGGCTCTGGATCTCGGTGGTCCGGGCGCGGGCGAGGTCGCGCTGAGCCGCGAGCAAATCGAGCACCGTCGCCAGTCCTGCCGATTGATATGACTGTAGCGTCGACTCGTACGCCTCGTGGGACGCGATGAGCAGGGCCAGGGCGAATTCGTGCTTGCGGAGCGCCGTCTTCACGTCCGCGTAGGCTTTCCACACCTCGCGAATCGCTCTCAGCGCGATCGCCGCCAGATCGGCTTCGGCCGCTCCGCGCAGGGAGTTCGCCTCGCGCAGGGCGTTGTCCCGCTCGAAGCCATCGAAGAGCTTCCACTCGAAGCTCAGGAAGGCGCCGTACTCGGTCTCGTTCATGGTGAACGTCCCGAATGGCGGCCCCGTGCGGTATCGCTGAACCGCCTGGCCGGCCGACCCCGAGAGGGACAAGCGTGGCCAGAACTCCGCTCGGGCGCGCCGCTCTTCCGCTTCGCGGGCCCGCAAGGCGGACAGTCGCGAGGCCAGATCGGGCCGGCGACCGAGCGCGCGGTCGATGATCTGCTCCACGGATTCCGGCAGCTCAGTGGGGAGAGCCACGGCCGAGAGATCGGCAACGCGCATGAGCGCGGTCGGCGCAATCCCCAGACTGTCAGCGAGCGCCGCCTGCGCGTCGGCGACGGCACCCAGCGCGTCCTCCAGCTCGAACGCCGCGCGCGCCCGCTCCTGCCGGGCGAGAAGAAAGTCGGGGCGTGTCGCCAGGCCCTGCTGCAAACGGGCCGCGACGGCTTCCTCCACCGCGACGGCGGAGTCCAGGGTCGCGCGCGCCGCCGTGACGCGAGCCCGGCTGGCGTCGAGGCCGAAGTAGTTCCTCGAGACGGCGAAGGCGACTTCCTGCAGCTTGCGGTTGAACGCGAAGTTGGCCTTGAAGAGGTCCTGACCGCGGCGCTCGACGTCGGCGCCGCGGCGGCCGAAGTCGAGCAAGATCCAGTTGAGCTGCAGGCGCGGGTTGACGCCCGGCCCCTCGACCGTGAAGGTGCCGGTAGGCGGCGGGGCTTGGTCGGCGCGTCGCGAGGTGCCGCCGGCAGCCATGAAGAACAGCGTCGGGTAGTACGCCGCCTCGGCGCGCCCCACCTGGGCGGCGGCGGCCCGCGCCTCTTCCCAGGCCCGCCGGGTTTCCGGGTTGGCGCGGTGGGCGAAGTTGATCAGATCAGCGAGGCCGTAGACGGCGTCCGGATCGACCACGGTCCCGCGCCCGGCGAGCATCCGCGGCAGCTCGGTCGTGGCGTTGATCGGAGGCCGCCAAGGCGCCGAGGATGACGGCGGAGCGGCCGTGTACGGCGCCCGCGGCGGTACCGGCAGTTGCGCGCATCCGGCCGCGGTGGCGGACGCCAGGGCCAGCACAACGGTGTGACGGAGCGGCGTCCGCCGGCGTCCTATCCGTGGGATGGCTGTCGCGTTTCGCGGTGTGACCGCCGCTGCCGTGGTACTCGTCGCGGCCGGTTGTGATCCGATCCTGAACGTCCAGGGGTCGTTCTTTCCGGCCTGGATGGCTTCCATGGTCATCGGGATCGCCCTCACGGTCGCGGCCCGCTACTTCTTCGTCGGCGTTCGGGTGGAACGGGACCTCGGTCCGCCGGTCCTTATATACACGAGCCTGGGGCTGCTCCTCACCCTGCTCACCTGGCTCGTCCTGTACCGGGCCTGACGCGTGAACGACGGCGAGCGCACTCGCCTGGATCGCCGGCTCATCGGCCGGACGATCGGCGCTCTGATCGTCGTGAGCGCGGCAATCACGAGCATCTACGCCTATCGGCTCAACTTCGTCAACCCGCGTACCGACGACGCCGCGGTCCGCGCCAACGTCGTCGGCATCGCACCGCAGGTGAGCGGCCCCATCGTCGACCTGCCCGTGGTGGACAACCAGTACGTGCGGCGGGGAGACGTACTCTTCGTCATCGACTGTCGCCCCTACGAGGCGCGGCTGGCCCGGGCCCGGGCCGACCTCGCGCTCGCGGTCAAGGAAGTCGAGGCCCAGCGCAAGGCCGTCGCCTCGTCCGCCTCCGGGATTGCGCGCCGCGAGGCGAGCCTGGCGGCGGCGACTGCTCAGGTTGCCCGTGCGGAGGAGGAGCGCGCGGCGACGGAAGCGAGCGTGGCGAAGCTACAGGCCGAGGCCGCGTACGCAGAGGATTATCTGCGCCGGGTGGAGCCGCTACTCAAGCGCCAGTTCGTGACGGCCGATCGAGTGGCCGACGCCCGCAGCCGCCGCGATGCCAGCGCCGCGACCGTGCAGGAGGCGCGACGCCGGGTGCGCGCGGCCGAGGCCGCGGTCGAGCAAGGCGCGGCGTCGCGCCGGGACGCGGCGCTTGCCGTCGAGCAGTCCCGCCACGACCTCGGTCGCGCCCAGGATCTGTTAGCGCAGGTCGGTGATCTCAACGCCCGGCTCCAGGCGGCCGAGGCCACCGTGCGGGCCGCCGAGCTCGACGTGGGCTATTGCCGGGTGACCGCCCCGTTTGACGCATACGTGACGAACCTCAACATCGCGGTCGGCGAGTACGCTCGGCAAGGCCAGCAGGTCTTCGCCCTCGTGGACAACCGTGCCTGGTACGTACTCGCTAACTTCCGCGAAACCTACATGCCGTCCATCAAGCCCGGGATGGAGACGGACGTGTACCTCGTCACCTCTCCCGGCCGACCCTTCCGCGGAGTCGTGCAGGGAATCGGCTGGGCCAATCGACCTGACGATGGGGCCACGGTGGGCGTGCTTCCAGAGGTGCGGCGCACGCTGAACTGGGTACGTCTGGCCAACCGGTTCCAGGTCCGCATCCGCCTCGAGGAGCAAGACGCGGAGCGCCCCTTCCGGATGGGCACCACGGCCGTCGTCACCGTCCGCGGGTTTCCACACGGGACGTCGGCGGCCGCTCGCTCGCGCTGACTGTCGTTTTCTTGCTGAAATCGTCGGTGTCCGCTGTTCGGCCGCACGCGTTCCCCCGCGCGCTCCTCTCGAAAGGGGCAACGACAATGGGCTCGCGTGGGCGCGTGGGCATGGTCTGTTTGATCGTCGCGGAGGCGTCGCTCTTCGCCGTCTTCGTCGTCGCCTATCTCTACGATCTCGGTAAGAGTCTCGGCGGCCCCTCGCCGGGCGAGGTCCTGTCCGTCCCGATCCTCGGCACCGTGTGCCTGCTCTCGAGCAGCGTGACCGTGGCGCTGGCCGTGCGCGCGCTCGGCCGCGGCGCCGTCCAACGCTCCGGGGCCTGGCTGCTGGCGACGGTGCTTCTGGCCGCCGTCTTCCTGACCGGCACGGCCGCCGAGTGGTTGCGGCTGATCACGCGTGAGGGGGTGACGATCGGCACGAACCTGTTCGGGACGACGTTCTACGCCCTGGTGGGCTTGCACGCGTCGCACGTGATCGTCGGGCTCGTCATGCTGGCGCTGATCGCTGTGTTCGCCCGGTCGCGGGCGCTCAGGCCCGCCCACGTCGAGCGCGTGGAGCTCGTCTCCTGGTACTGGCACTTCGTGGACGCGGTGTGGGTCGTCGTGCTCACCGTCGTCTACGTGATCGGACGCTGAGCACCGTGGAGAGCGTCATCACCCTCGTCGCTCGCGACCGCCGTCAGGTGGCGACGGATCTCGTGGCGCTCACCAAGCCACGGGTGCTCGCCATGGTGCTCGTCACGACGCTGGTGGGCTACGACGTGGGGCTGACCGGGTCAGCCGACTACCTGCGGATGATTCATCTTCTGATCGGCACCCTGCTGGCCGCGGGCGGGACGCTGGCCCTCAATCAGTACTCGGAGCGGGACATCGACGCGTGGATGGATCGCACCCGGGCCCGGCCGCTGCCCGCTGGGCGTCTGCAGCCCCTGGAGGCACTGTTGTTCGGCGTCGCGCTCACGCTGCTCGGGACGGCATACCTCGCGGCGCTGGTCGGCGCCCTGGTTGCCCTGGTCACGGCGGCGACGGCGATCCTCTATCTGTTCGCGTACACACCGCTCAAGCAGCGGACGGCGCTCTGCACGCTGGTGGGCGCCGTGCCTGGGGCGCTTCCGCCCGTGGCGGGATGGGCGGCTGCGCGCGGCGACGTCACGCTCGGCGCCTGGGTGCTGTTCGGCGTGCTGTTCCTCTGGCAACTGCCTCACACGCTCTCGATCGCGCGCCTCTACCGCGACGACTACGCGCGCGCCGGCGTGCGCGTGCTGCCGGTGATCGACCCGGATGGCGCGAGCACGGAGCGCCAGATTGTCCTGGCGTGCGTGGGGCTCGTGACCGTGAGCCTGCTGCCGACCGTCATCGGCTGGACCGGTCCGATCTACCTGGCGGGAGCCCTGGCGCTGGGGCTCGCATTCGCCGCCGTCGGAATCGTGCAGGCGCTGTCGCCGTCGGCGCGCGCTGCTCGGCGGGTGTTGCTCGCCTCGCTCCTCTATCTGCCGCTCCTCCTGGGGCTGCTGGCGTTCGACCGGACATGACGCCCGCGCACGACGAGCACGCCCGGCCTTCCGAGCAGATTGACCTTCCGGCGCCCACGGCGTGGCCGATGGTCGTTGCCCTGGGCATCAC
>VBPC01000288.1 GCA_005887895.1 Candidatus Rokuibacteriota bacterium | reverse complement strand
CGGCTGCGACCTCTGCCGCGCGGCGCGCATCACGCCCTGGTATCACGAGGATGAGATCTGCTGGATCGCCGAGTGCGACATCTGCGAGGTGCCCATGGTCGTCTGGCGCTCGCACGGCACGGCGCCGTCCGAGGAGCACCTGCGCCACATGCACGCGCGTCTCAGTGAGGTCGCGGCCGAGCGCCTCGGCGAGTTCTGGATCGACGGCCACATGCGGAACATCCCCGACCACTTCCACGCTCACGCCCGCCCGAAAGGCGGCTTCTTCGGGCGTTAGCTCTCGACGAACGTCTCCGGACGGACGGCGACGGTCGGGAACGCTCTCAAGACCTCCTCGTCGGTAGTGACCAGCGGAACGGCGAGATCCTGGGCGACTGCGACGAACTCGCAGTCGTAGGGCGAGCACCGTGACCGCTCGGCGAGCCTGAAGACTCGGTGCGACACCACGGTATACTCGTGGCCCGCCATCATTCGTTCGGCTCGAGCCACGATGTGCAGGGCGGCGTCGAGGGTGGTCGCGCCGCGTCGAATGAAGCTCAGCAGGGTGCTGCGGAACTCCGAACGCCAGAGCGACGGCGCCGCCCAGACCGGGTCCTTGCCGAGCACTGCCTCCGCCGCCGGTGTTCGATCGCCGCGCACCCAGATATACACGAGCATGTTGGTGTCGACGATGATCACGGGCGCCCTTCGTTCTTCATCTCTTTCAGCAGCCGGTCGGTGACGCGGAGACCCTTGGGGGTGATCCGGATCGCCCGCGCCGTGGCGAGCAGCGCTTCGGGATCGACCTGGGTCGGTCCCGTGGCCGCCTCCAGACACGTGATCACCTCGAGATTGAGGCTGCGCCGGTGATGGGCGGCCTGGGCCTTCAGCCGCCGGACGAGCTTGTCGGGCACGTTCTTGATCGTCAGCGTGGCCATGGACCGTCTCCTCCGTGAGACACCATAACGGTACCGAAATGGAAGCTCGGGTCGAGCGTAGCGCCGGAATTGGCGGCCGGTCAAGTCTGGCGGCATCGCGGTTGCGGCGGGCGCGGCGCCGTGCTACTCCAATCGCACCGTGAGCGTCTTCCACTTCGAGGTGCGCGACCTGCCGCCGGAGGGCGAGGCCTTCCGCGAGGAGGTGCGCGCCTTCCTGCGCCAGGCGATGGGCGATCGGCCCTCCGTGCGCCGGGCGCGCTCGTGGGGCGGCTTCGATCCCGACTTCAGCAAGAAGCTCGGGGCCCGCGGCTGGATCGGGCTGACGTGGCCCAAGCGCTACGGCGGCCAGGAGCGGTCGTTCCTCGAGCGCTACGTCCTGCTGGAGGAGCTGCTGGCGGCCGGGGCCCCCGCCGGCGCCCACTGGGTGGCCGAGCGGCAGAGCGGCCCGCTGCTGCTCCGCTTCGGCACCGAGGCCCAGCGCGAGCGCTTCCTGCCCTCGATCGTGCGCGGCGAGACGTACTTCGCGATCGGTATGAGCGAGCCGGACTCCGGCTCGGACCTCGCCTCCATCCGCACGCGCGCGGTGCCGAAGGACGGCGGCTACGTCGTCAACGGCACCAAGGTCTGGACGAGCAACGCCCATCGCTGCCAGTACGCGATCGCGCTCTTCCGCACGGCGGTCGTGCCCGACAAGAAGCACGAGGGCCTGTCGCAGTTCCTGGTCGACCTGAAATCGCCGGGCATCGCGATCCGGCCGATCATCGACCTGGCCGGCTCGCACCACTTCAACGAGGTCGTCTTCCAGGACGCGTTCGTGCCGGAGGACATGCGGGTCGGCGGCGAGGGCGACGGCTGGAAGCAGGTGACCACCGAGCTGGCGTTCGAGCGCAGCGGCCCCGAGCGCTACCTCTCGAGCATCGCGCTGATCCTCGAGCTGATCCACCACGTCGGCCCCGATCCCGAGCCGCGCGCGGCCGAGGCCGTGGGCCGCCTCGTCGCCCAGCTCACCACGCTGCGCCAGATGTCGCTCTCCGTCGCCGGCATGCTGCAGGCCGGCCAGAATCCCAATCTCGAGGCCGCCGTGGTCAAGGACGTCGGCACCACGTTCGAGCAGTCGGTGCCGGAGCTGGTCCACGCGCTCATGGACATCGAGCCGACGATCGACAGCGGTAGCGACCTGCAGCAGACGCTCGGCTACCTCGTGCAGCGCGCCCCGTCCTTCTCCCTGCGCGGCGGCACCCGCGAAGTTCTCCGCGGGATCATCGCCCGCGGGCTGGGCCTGCGATGATCACGCGGCTGATCGAGGAGCGGCACGAGTTCCCCGGGCCGCTCCGAGCGCTGGGGGGTGTGGGGCGCCATGTCGAGGCCCCCACGTGGACACATGAGTGAGCTCGGCAGCCTGCTCGCCGACACGGTCACACGACTCTTCAACAACCTGGTGACCAAGGAGCTCATCGAGTCAGCGGAGAAGGGCGTCTGGCCCGACAAGCTCTGGCGCGCGCTCGAAGAGGGCGGCCTGACCCTGCCGCTGGTGCCGGAGTCCCGGGGCGGCGCCGGCGGCGCCTGGTCCGACGCCCACGTCGTCGTGCGCGCCGCCGGCAAGCACGCGGCGCCGGTGCCGCTGGCCGAGACGATCGTGGCCGGCTGGCTGCTCGGCGAGGCGGCGCTGGAGGTGCCGTTGGGGCCGCTCACGATCGCGCCGGTCGAGGGTGACGAGCCGCTGCGTCTGACCCGCGCCGGCGGCGGGGGCTGGAAGGTGAGCGGCACCGCCAGCCGCGTGCCGTGGGGCGGCGCCGCCGCGCACGTCGTGGTCGTCGCCGAGGGCGACGGGGGACCGATGGTCGCGCTCGTCGCCCGGGGGGCCGCCCGCGTCGTCAGCGATCGCAACCTGGCGCTCGAGCCGCGCGACACGCTCGTGTTCGACGGCGCGCCCGTGGTCGCGGCGGCCGCCGCCGGCCGGCGGATCGGCGTCGATGCGGTGATTCTCTACGGTGCCCTCGTGCGCGCCGCCCAGATGGCCGGAGCGCTCGAGTCGCTGCTCGAGCAGTCGGCGCGTTACGCGACCGAGCGTCGGCAGTTCGGGCGGCCGATCGGCAATTTCCAGGCGATCCAGCACAATCTCGCGCTGCTGGCCGGCCACACGGCGGCGGCCGGCATGGCCGCCCAGCACGCCTTCGACGTCGCCGACCACACCGATCCGCGGCGCGCCGTCGCCGCCGCCAAGGTGCGCTGCGGCGAGGCGGCCGGCCTCGGCGCCGGCATCGCGCACCAGGTGCACGGCGCCATCGGCTTCACCTACGAGCACTCGCTGCACTTCTCGACGCGACGGCTGTGGTCGTGGCGCGCGGAGTTCGGCAGCGAGAGCCGGTGGGCCCAGGCGCTCGGCCGCGCCGCGGCGGCGCGCGGGGCCGAGCACCTCTGGGCGGACCTCACCGCGCGCTGACAAAGGAGACGGCAATGGACGGTGTCTCTCGACGGGACGTCTTGAAGACCGGCGGCGCCCTCGTCATCGCCGCGACCGGCCCGCAGTTGATTGCCCCGGCCGCGCAGGCGCAAACGCCCAAGCGCGGCGGCACCCTGCGGCTGACGTTCCTGGCGGACCCGCTGCACTTCGATCCTCACCAGACGATCTCGTTCGTGACCATGTGTCCGCTCTCGCTGGTCTACAGCCGCCTCGTGAAGGTCAAGGCGGGGCCGTCCGTCAAGCCGATGACGTACCCGGTCGAGCCCGACCTCGCCGAGTCGTGGACCCAGCCCAACGACACGACCTACGTCTTCAAGCTCAAGAAGGGCGTGCGCTGGCATCCCAAGCCGCCGGTGAACGGACGCGAGCTGACGGCCGACGACGTCAAGTACACCTACGAGCGGTTCCTCTCGATCACGGGCAACCCCAACAAGCCGGTGCTCGAGTACGTCGACAAGATCGACGCGGTCGACAAGTACACCGTCAAGTTCACGCTCAAGGAGCCGAACGCCTGGTTCCTGGACCTGCTCGCCTCGACGTCGACCTGGATCGTCGCCAGGGAATGCGTGGAGAAGTTCGGCGACCTCAAGAAGGTCGAGTCGGTGGTCGGCACCGGGCCGTGGATGCTCGAGCGCTGGGAGCCCAACGTCAAGCTCGTCTACACGCGCAACCCGCACTACTTCGTCCCCGGCCTGCCGTACGCGGACGGCGTCGAGATCCTCATCGACAAGGACCCGTCCTCGCGCCTGGCCACCTGGCTGAGCGGCAAGAGCGACTTCGGCCCCGAGTACCAGCACGCGGTGCGCTGGCTCGATGCGCCGGTGGCCCGGCAGCGCAAGCCAGGCCTGCAGACCGCCGAGTACACGTGGCTCACCGCTGGCGCCACCGGCTTCAAGCTCTCGACCCCGCCGTTCAACGACCTTCGCGTCCGGCGGGCGCTGTCGCGCGCCAGCAACATCGCCGAGGTGTTCGAGTCGCTCGCGTTCTCGCAGGGGCACTGGGCGCCCAACCCCGCCGTCCCGGCCGGCTTCGGGGAGTGGTCGATCCCGATCGATCAGCTCAACCCCGAGGGCCGCCGGCTCTACGAGCACAGCACCGCCGACGCCAAGCGCCTGCTGGCCGAGGCCGGCCTGCCGAGCGGATTCAAGACGACGGTCGAGGCGGCCGCCACCGTGTACGGCCCCGACTACGACGACTTCGTGCAGATCACGCTCAAGAACTGGAAGGCGGCCGGCATCGACGCCGAGCTGAAGCTGAAGGAGTACGGGGCGTTCATCACCAGCACGATCTTCGGGAAGTTCGACGGGATGTTCCTCGGCCTGCGCGGCGCCTGGGCCGACCCCGAGGCGTACTTCTATCGCTGGTTCATGCCCGGCCAGCCGCTCAACGTGTGGGGCGTCAACGATCCCAAGCTGACCGACATGATCCGGCTGCAGCGACGGACGTTCGACGTCGCCAGGCGCAAGCAGGTCGTGTTCGACATCCAGCGCTACCTGGCCGACCAGGCGCTGTTCGGCGTCGACGGGTCCATCAAGATCCTCTCGGCCTGGGACGCCCACATCAAGAACTACATGCCGAACAACGGCTTCGACTACGGCGGCCGCCTCATGGCCGCGTGGATCGACCGATAGCGCCGGGAGCGAAACGCAGCCGGACGGCCGGCGGGCGGCGCCGTCGTGCGTAACTACGTGTTGCGCCGACTGCTGGTCGCGCTGCCGTCGCTGCTGATCGCCTCGCTCATCGTCTTCGCCCTGCCGCGCCTGATCCCCGGCGACGTGGTGCAGCTCATGCTGGAGGAGAAGGCGTACGGCAAGGACCTCGAGGACCTTCGCGCGAAGCTCGGCCTCAACCGTCCGATCCCCGTGCAGTACGTCGACTGGCTCGGGTCGATCGTCCGCGGGAACTTCGGCGAGTCGCTGTGGACCCGCCAGTCGGTCCTCACCGAGCTGGCGCGGCGGCTGCCGGTGACGGCGACGCTCGGGGGCATGGCGCTGGCGGTGGCCATCCTGATCGGCATCCCCATCGGCGTCATCGCCGCCGTCCGTCAGGACGGCGTGCTGGACTTCGTCGCGCGCAGCATCGCGGTGTTCGGCCTGTCGGTCCCGGCCTTCGTCATGGCGATCCTGGTGACCCTGCTCCCGGCGATCTGGTGGGGCTGGACGCCGCGCATGCAGTTCGTCGCGTTCGCCAGCAACCCCGCCGCCTACGTGCTCCAGCTGGTCCTGCCCGCGATCATCCTCGGCATCACCTCGGCGGCCGGGATCATGCGGCTCACGCGCGGGATGCTGCTCGAGGTGCTCCGGCACGACTACGTGCGGACGGCCTGGGCCAAGGGCCTGCGCGAGCGCGTGGTCGTGCTCAAGCACGCCCTCAAGAACGCGGTGATTCCCGTCGTCACGGTCCTCGGCCTGCAGGTCGCGGCCATCGCCGGCGGGGCCGTGATCATCGAGTGGATCTTCGGGATCCCCGGCATGGGGCAGTTCCTGGTCGATGCCATCGTGCAGCGTGATTACCCGGTCATCCAGGGGATCAACCTGGTCATCGTCGTCATCATCGTGGCGACGAATCTCGTGGTCGACCTCGCCTATGCCGTGCTGGACCCGCGGATCCGGTATTAATCGGGCGGAGCGCCGCCGCTCCCCCCGATACCCCCCAGCGTGAGTACGCGAGCGGAGCTCGAGGATTCGATGGCGCGGGCGAAGCCCGCGCTCGAACACGCCCGGCCAGCGCTCGCCATTCGCTACGTGGCGGCGCTGGGACGCTTCGCACGGCAGAAGCCGCTCGGCGCCATCGGCGCGGTCATCGTCCTCGGGTTGCTGGTGATGGCGACCTTCGCCGAGGGCATCGCGCCACATTCCTACGCGGTGTCGATCGCCGGCGCGCGCATGAAGCCGCCGAGCGCGCAGTTCTGGATGGGGACCGACAACCTCTCGCGCGACATCTGGAGCCGGGTGGTGTATGGCGCCCGGATCTCCATCACGGTGGGGTTCGCCACCGTGGCGCTGGCCACGCTCGTGGCCACCGCGGTCGGCGTCTCCAGCGCCTACCTCGGCGGCGCCTTCGACATCGTCGTTCAGCGTGTGGTCGACGCCTGGATCTCGTTCCCCGCGCTCGTCGTCATCCTCTCGTTGATGGCCGCGCTCGGTCCCGGGCTGCCGAACCTGATCCTGGCGCTGTCGATCCTCGGCGCGGCCGGCGCGTCGCGGGTCATCCGTGGCGCGACCCTGTCGGTGATCGCCAACCCGTACGTCGAGGGCGCGCGGGCGATCGGCGCCGGCCACCTGCGGATCGTGGCGCTCTACGTGCTGCCCAACGTCCTGGCCACCATTCTCATCCTGGCCACCATCGGCCTCGGCCAGGTGATCCTGGCCGAGTCGGCGCTGTCGTTCCTCGGCTTCGGCATTCCGCCGCCGTATCCGTCGTGGGGCGCGATGCTCTCCGGCTCCGGGCGCTCGTTCATGTACTACGCGCCCTGGATGGCGCTGTTCCCGGGGGCCGCCATCTCGCTGGCCGTCTTCGGCTTCAACATGCTGGGCGACGCCCTGCGCGACGTCCTCGACCCGCGCCTGCACGGCGCCGGCGGCGCGCCCCGCTGATCGAGCGGCGACCGGTGCGGTTGACAGCCCGGGGCCCCGGCGGTACCACTACGCACGGGAGACAGGGATGACAGCGTTCCGCGTGAGCGTGTGGATCCTGAACATCCTGCTCGGCCTCGGGCCCGCCGCGGGGTTCGCCGCCGGCGATCAGGCCCTCCACATCTGGAACAAGCCCCCCCGGCACTCCGCCAGCCAGGTCGGGGCGCCCCACGGGGTGTCGAAGACGACCCCGGCCGCCGCGACCCCGTCGCCACCCGTCGTCCTCGCCGGTCTCGCCGGGCCACGTTCCTTCGATGTCCCGGCGATGCCGTCGTCGGCGGGCCCCCGCCCGCCCTTCGTTCCGCCGCGCGCCTAGCTCCGTCGTCGTTCCTTCGAGGGACCGTTCGAGACCGACAACCTCGAGGCCTGGGGCCGACGCCCCCGGCGTCGGCTGGAGCGCGACAGGAGCACTCTCCATGCTGGGATTCGGCAAAGTGAGCTGCCTGTTCTGTGGGACACGCGTGCGCCGGCGGGACGCCCGGCGGGCGCGGAACGCCTCGGGCGCGTTCGTGTGCAGCGGGTGCTGGGCGCAGTGGGACAAGACCGGTCGCAAGTGCACGGCGTGCGAGACGCCCGTGCGCGGCATGCAAGACGTCGGCATGTTCACCGACCGCAAGGGGCTCGGTCATGCCGACTGCGGCGGCGCCCGCGTCCTGCGCGCGTAATCGACTGCGGCGGCGTCCCGCGCCGGCGATGCGCTACGGCATCGCCGGCGCGGCCGTTCTCATCGCCGCGCTCGCGAACCAGGCCCTGCGGCCGGTGACGCACGCGCCGGAATCGCCCCTGTTCGTCGCCGCGGTGCTGGTGACCTCCTGGCTCGGCGGCCTCGGCCCCGGCCTGGTGGCCACCGGCCTCTCCGTGGTCGTGCTCGACGTCGTGATGTCGCCGGGGCCCCATTCGTTCGTGGTCAACGAGGACGTGCTGGCGCGACTGAGCGTGTTCCTGGTCGTCGCGGTGTTCAGCAGCGCGCCCGCGCGCTGGAGCGCGAGCGGGCGGCGCGCGCCGACGCCGAGGCCGCCAACCGGGCCAAGGACGACTTCGTCGCGATGGTCGCCCACGAGCTGCGGACGCCGCTGACCGCCGTCGGCGGCTGGGCGGCCGCGCTGCGGAACGAGCGGCTCGACCCCGGCCAGCGCGCCCACGCCCTGCACGCCATCGAGCGCAACGTCGCGCTCCAGGCGCGTATCATCGAGGACATCGTCGATCTGGCCCGCATCGCCCACGGCACGTTGTCGCTGCGGCTCGGCGCCGTCGACCTCCATGACGTCGTCGTCGCCGCCGTCGAGGCGACGACGACGGTCGCCGACGCGCGCGGGGTCAGCCTCGATCTCGAGGCGACGTCGACGTGCCCACGGCTGTGGGCCGATGCGGCTCGCCTGCGGCAGGCGGTCGACAACCTCGTCGTGAACGCCATCAAGCACAGCCCGCCGGGTGGGGCGGTGCGCGTGCGGCTCGAGGCGACCGCCGGCGAGGCGTGGATCGAGGTGAGTGACGAGGGCTGCGGCATCGCGCCGGAGCTGCTGCCGCACGTGTTCGAGCGCTATCGCCAGGGCGAGGGTGCGCGGTCGGGCCTCGGCCTCGGGCTGGCCATCGTGCGCGAGGTCGTGCAGCTCCACCACGGCCGTGTCGACGCCAGCAGCCCGGGCGTCGGGCGGGGAGCGCGCTTCACGATCGTGCTGCCGGCCGGCGCCGCCGCGGCGGCGCGCCACCGCTGACGAATCAGCCGACGTCCAGCGTCGTGACCCGGCGCAGCTCGCGGCGGTGCCGCGTGTCCTCGAAGGGGCGGGCGCGGTGCATCGTGCAGCGGTTGTCCCAGATGACGAGATCGCCCACGCACCAGGCGTGGCGGTACACGAACTGCGGCTGCGTCGCGTGCTCGATGAGATCGCGCAGGAGCAGCCGGCCCTCGGGCACCGGCCACTCGACGACGCGCGAGGCGTGCGAGGCGACGTAGAGCGCCTTGCGGTTCGAGCGGGGGATCGTGCGCACGAGTGGATGGACGGCGCCCTTGAGCGCCTCCTGCTCGGGGCCGGAGAACTCGAAGCCGAGCGTCTGCCGCGAGTAGGCGATCGAGTGGTGCGCGTGCAGGCCCTCGAGCTGGGCCTTCGTCTCGGCCGGCAGGGCGTCGTAGGCGGCGCGCATGTCGGCGTACTCGGTGTCGGCGGCGACCGGCGGCACGACCTTGGCCGACAGCATCGAGTAGCGCCCGGGCGGATCCTGGAACGACGCGTCGGTGTGCCAGAGCCGGTTGCCGAGCCCGTACGCCCGTCGCCGGTCGCCAGTCTGGAGGATCTCGCCGTCGGCGCCGACGTTGGAGATGTCGCCGAGCGCCTCGTTGCCGAAGCGGTTCTTCTGAATGGCGGCCGAGCCGAGCCGGGTGTGCAGCCGGCCGTCGAGGCGCTCGGCGAACGCCAGATGCTCCTCGTCGGTGAACGGCTGATCGTGGAAGACGAGCACGGCGTACTCGTCCATCCCCTGTCGGATCCGCGCGAGCGTGTCGGCGTCGTGGACCTTGCGCAGGTCGATCGGGCTCGCCTCGCCCACGAAGAGCGGATGCAGCCGGCCGAACGTCAACGCCATCCGGGCGCTCCCCCCTCGCCCTCAGCGGTACACGATCACGCTGCGCTTGACCTCGCCCTGCTGGAGCAGGTCGAAGGCGTGATTCAGCTCGGTCAGCGGCAGCTCGCGCGTGACCAGCTCCTTGAGCTTGTAACGGCCGTCCATGAACAGGTCGATCAGCATCGGCACATCGGTCCGCTGGTGGCCTCCACCGAACGAGGTGCCGGTGAGCGTCCGCTGCTGCAGGAACAGCGCGGGATCGAGGCTGAGCCGGGTGCCGGCCGGCGACACGCCGACCACGACCGCCATGCCGCCGCGATGGGTCGACAGCACGGCCTGCTCGATCGTGCGCTGGGTGCCGACGACCTCGAAGGCGAAGTCGACGCCGCCACCGCCGGCGATCGCCTGCACGCGCGAGACCGGATCCTCGCGCGAGGCATCCACCGCGTGGGTCGCGCCGAACTCCTGCGCCCACTCGAGCTTCCGCGCCAGCACGTCGACGGCGATGATCTTGGCGGCGCCGACCAGCCGGGCGGCCTGGATCGTGTTGAGCCCCACCCCGCCGCAGCCGAACACCGCCACGGTGGCGCCGGGCGGGACCTTGGCGCGGTTGATGACGGGGCCGGCGCCCGCCAGGACACCGCAGCTCACCAGGCAGGCGACCTCCAGTGGCGCGTCCCGGCGGATCGGGATGACGCCCTGCTCGAGCAGCACCGAGCGCGTCGCGTACCCCGAGACCTGCAGGAAGTGGTGCAGGCCTTGACCGTTCTTGCGGAAGCGCGGGGTGCCGTCGAGCATGAACCAGCGCGGGCTGTCGCGCAGCGCGCACAGCGTCGGCTGGCCGCCGATGCAGTAGCCGCACCTGCCGCAGGAGGGGATGTAGCTCGAGCAGACGTGATCGCCGACCTTCACCGACTCGACGCCGGCTCCGATCTGCTCCACGACCCCGGCCGCCTCGTGACCAAGCACCACCGGCAGCGGATGCGGATAGTCGCCGGTGATGACGTGCAGGTCGCTGTGGCAGACGCCGTTGGCCTTCCAGCGCACCAGCACCTCGTGCGGGCCGGGATCGAGCACCTCGACGTCCTCGATCACGAGCGGCTGCTTGACCTGGTACAGGACCGCGGCCGTCGCCTGCGTCGTCATGGCTGTCTCCTCGCCGCCGTCAGGATACTACTTCTTGCGTGGGTCGTCGGCGGGGTCGACGAACCGGGTGAGATCAGGTCCGGGCGTCGCGGGCGCCGAGCTCGCGGCGGACGATCTGCGCGCCGCCGACCAGGGCGGCGAGCTTCTGCTTCACGATCCAGCGCGGCGTCTCCCAGAAACCGCAATCCGGGTTCAGCCAGAGCTTGTCGGCCGGCACGCAGCCGAGCAGGGCGCGGATGCGCGCGGCCACGTCCTCGGCCGTCTCCGCCTTGAACGCTTTCACGTCGACGACACCGGCGCCCAGCTCCAGGTGCGGCGGCCACTCCTTGAACCGCGCGGCGTCCTCGAGCCCACGGTTGGCGAACTCGAGGACGACCTGCGAGGCCGCGAGCTCGCCGAGCACGGGAAAGAGGTTGCGGTAGTCGCGCACGGCGCTGAAGGGGCGACCGTAGAGGTTGCCGAAGCAGACGTGGACCGCGATCTTGGCGTCGATGCCGGCGACCGCCGCGTTGAGCCCCCGCGTCACGTCGTGCACGCGGCCGGCGTACATGCCGTGGTGCGGCTCGTCGATCTGGATGAAGTCGGCGCCGGCGGCGACCAGCGCCCGGCACTCGGCGTTGACGAGCGTCACCAGATCGGCCAGCAGCGTGGTCTCGTCCCGATAGGCGCCACCGAGCTTGAGCGGCACCATCAGCGTGGAGGGGCCGGGCACGGTGGCCTTGAGTCGCTTGCCGGTGAGCGAGCGGGCGAGCCTGAACTCGTCGACGATGCCCAGCCCCTGCGGGGCGCCGATCTTCTCGATCACCTCGAACGGCGTGTTGGTGTCCCACAGCGGCTGCCCGAGCTTGCGCGTCGCCTCCAGCGCGCGAATGCCGGTGAGGCGATCGTAAAAGCCGATGATGAAGCGCACGCGGCCCATCTCGCCGGTGGTCAGCACGTCGACGCCGGCCCGCTCCTGGTCGAGCAGCGCGAGCTGGGTGGCGTCCTCGGTCAGCTCGCGCAGGTCGAGCGCGCCGAGGCGTCCCGCCGCCATCGCCTCGCGCGCCAGCCACACCCAGCCCGGGAGCCCGTGGCTGCCGACGACCGAGGTGGGGAGCAGGGGAGTCGCGATCATCGCCGTCCGATCGCAGTATAGTAGCCGCGGCAGCCCGTCGTGAGGTGACGTCACGATGACCACTCCCGATCCGTCCGCGGCGCACGGCGCCCACCTCGTCGGCAGCGTTCCGCTGGCCAGCGCGGAGGCGGTGTTCCAGGCCGTCGCCGGCGCGATCGGCGACCGCCTGCGCCGGATTCCCGACGGCGAGACGGGCCCGCGCGCCGACTGGATCGTCTGGCAGCTGCCGGTCTTCACCTCGCAGGCCGCGTTCGAGGTCGTGCCGCCGGCGCCGAACAGCTGGCGCCCGTTGCCGCGCGTGCGGCTCGAGGACGGCGCCCGTCCCGAGCGCGTGCGGTTCGAGGCGCTCGGCTACGCCGAGGCGGCGGTGGCATCGTACCGCGTGTTCGCGCGGCTCAAGCGCGATGGGCTGGTGCCGGTCGGGTGCCGCTTCCAGGTCTGCCTGCCCACGCCGCTGGCGCCGATCAGCGCGTTCGTCGTACCCGAGCACCAGGCCGCGCTGGAGCCGATCTACGAGGCGCGGCTGCTGGAGGAGCTGCAGGTCGTGCTCGACGAGGTGCCGCACGATCAGCTCGCCGTGCAGTGGGACACCAACTTCGAGTTCGGCATGCTGGAGGGCGTCTTCCCGGTGTGGTTCGAGGACGTCAAGGGCGGCATCCTCGAGCGCCTCCTGCGCATCTCGCGCCGGGTGCCGCCGGACATCGAGCTCGGCTATCACTTCTGCTACGGCGACGTCCAGCACCGGCACTTCAAGGAGCCGGGCGACGCGGGCCGTCTCGTCGAAGTCGCCAACGCGCTCACCGCCAGCCTGGGCCGGCCGCTGCACTGGATCCACCTGCCGGTGCCGCGCGGGCGTGACGACGAGGCCTACTACGCGCCGCTGGCGGAGCTGCGCCTGCGGCCGGAGACCGAGCTCTACCTGGGTCTCGTTCATCACACCGACGGCGTCGAGGGCACGCGCCGGCGCCTGACGGTCGCCCAGCGCTTCGTGTCGGGGTTCGGCATCGCGACCGAGTGCGGCTGGGGCCGGCGGCCGCCGGCCACGATCCCCGCGCTGCTGCGCATCCATCGCGAGCTGAGCGCGCCGGTCCACCAGCGCGGCGGCGCCCGCCGGCGACTGACGTGGCCGGCCGGCTTCGAGCGCGTGCCCGACGACGACTGGACGCGCCAGCCCGTCGACACCTTCGGCCTGCGCTACGACACCGTCGAGAACCACGGCTGGTATCGCAACCTCGATCCGACGGTCGAGGACCTCGCGCGGCATCTCGGGGAGGGCCAGCTCCTCATCGACTACTCGGGCGGCACCGGAATCCTGCTCGACCGGCTGAAGCTGCGGATCTTCGATCGCCAGGTGGGCGTGCTGATCGCCGACAGCTCGCCGAAGTTCCTCCGGGTCGCGCTGGACAAGTTCCGCGACGACGAGCGCGTGGCGTTCCGTCTGCTGCGCTGGCTCAAGGAGCAGAACCGCCTGGCCTACGTCGAGGAGGTGCTGGGGCCGGAGCTGGTCGCGCGCGGCGTCGACGCGATCGCGTCGACCAACGCAATCCATCTCTATCTCGACCTGCCGCAGACGGTCGCCTCGTGGGCGCGCGTGCTGCGCCCGGGCGGGCGGGTGTTCGTGCAGTCGGGCAACATCCGCAATCCACAGGCGGGGCCGCGCGAGTGGATCCTCGACGAGACCGTGTGGGCCATTCACGAGGTGGCCGTCGGCCTCGTGCGCAACGATCCGCGCTATGCCGCCTACCGGCCGCTGCTCGACGACGAGGCGCGGATGCGCGCGCACCTGGCGCACCGCGATCGCGTGTTCCTGCCGGTGCGTCCGCTCGAGTACTACGTGCGCTGCCTCGAAGTCGCCGGGTTCCGCGTGGCGGACGTCACCGCCCGCACGATCGAGGCGCGCGTCGACGACTGGTTCGAGTTCCTCGGCGCCTACCACGAGGCGGTGCTGGGCTGGGTCGGCGGCTCCGTCAAGGTGGACGGGCGCGCGCCCACGGACGACGCCATGCGCGACCGGCTCGCGCTCATCCGCCACGCGATGGACACGCTCTTCGGCGGGCGGCCGGCCTTCCAGTGCTGCTGGACCTACGTCAACGCCGTGCGTCCGGGCGCGGCGCCGGCGAGCGCCGGCCACGCGTGAGGGTCTTGCCGCTCGCGCGCGGGATGGTCCACGGACGGGCTAGGCCGGGCGCGTCGCGCGCTGCAGGCGGCGGAAGATCGCGAGACCGAGGGCGCTGACCGCCATCACCACCGCCGCGAACACGATCGGGGCCGCCGGATCGCCCACCCGATCACGCACGAAACCGGCGGCCGGCTGCGTGAGCACCATCATCACGTAGAACACGGTGTAGAAGACGCCGAAGGCGGTCGTCACGCGCTCGGGCGGCAGCGTCCGTGGCAGCAGGGCCATGATGGCGCCGGGGGCCACGCCGATCGCGAGACCGAGCAGCGAGAAGGCGAGGAGGGCGGAGGATATCACGGGGATCAGCAGCATCGTGCCGGCGGCGAGCAGGCTCCCAGCGACGATGAAGCTGTTCGAACGGCCCCGGCGGTCGCTGAGGAGACCGCCGAGCGGCACGGACACCATCGTCAGCCACGTGGCGAGGCTCACCACCCCGTTGGCGTCGGCGAGGGTCGCGCCGCGTGCGATCAGCAGCGTGGGACCGAACACGATGATCACGACGATGCTCGCGTTGAAGCAGCCCCACACGAAGCCGCCGGCGCCGGCCAGCCGGGCATCAGCCGCCGAGAGCGGGAAGCCCGGTGCGGGCGCGGCCGGGGTTGCAACGGGCGGGTCGCGATAGAGCAACATCAAGATGAGCCCCAGCCCCGCGATGAGCGCGGTGGCGACGAGCGCGGTACGCCAGGAGGTGCGGGCCGCCAGCGCGCCGAGCGTCACCTGGCCCAGGCCGAGGCCGACCGGCCATGACGTCAGCATGACGGCCATCGCGGTGGACATCTCCTTGCCTGTGAACCAGTCGGCGACGAGCTTGGCCAGTAATATATTCATCAGCACGGCACCGATCCCGCTCAGCACGCGGCCGGTGGCCGCCGCCGTGAAGCCGGCGGCGCTGGCGGTGACGATGCCGCCGAGGACCATGAGCCCCAACCCGCCCAGCACGACGCGACGCTCTCCGAGGCGCTGACCGATGAGACTGCCGGTCGCTGCGAACAGCACACCGGGCAGCATGTAGAGTCCGGTGAGCGTGCCCAGCTGCGTGTAACTCAGACCCAGGTCGGCGATCATGAGCGGCGCCACCGAGGCCACGGATTGGAACTGGAACCCCATCGACGTGCGCGTGAGAAACACGAGCGCCAGCGCCGTCCAGCGGTTGGCCATTTCCGGCATCATAGCGGAGCCGCCCCGCCGCGGTCACGTCGCGTGGTATCCTCGCCCTGTCCGATCCAGCGACCGACCGATCCGCGCCAGCCGCAGGAGGCCGAGGCGATGACCACCCGACAACGCTACGCGATGGCCGTCGACCCGCCCGAGTGGATCATTCCGAGCGCCTTCGACTCGCTGATGCGCTGGGAGTACGAGGACGGCCGCGCCTCGCTCCTGAACCTGTACGAGAAGGGCAAGGATCGGCAATGGAACGGCAACACGCGCATCGACTGGTCGCTGAACCTCGATCCCGAGAATCCTCAAGAATTGCCCGACGAGCAGATCTCGATCTTCGGCTCCGACATCTGGAACCGGATGACGAAGTCCGAGCGCGCCACCCTGCGCCGGCACCTGCAGGCGCAGCAGCTCTCGCAGTTCATGCACGGTGAGCAGGGCGCGCTGCTGTGCGCCTCCAAGATTGTCCAGCAGGTGCCGAGCATCGACGCCAAGTTCTACGCCGCCACCCAGGTGATGGACGAGGCGCGGCACGTCGAGGTCTACGCGCGGCTGCTGCACGAGAAGTTCGAGCTGGCCTACCCGATCACGCCGACGCTGAAGGCGCTGCTCGACAACGTGCTGACCGACGCGCGCTGGGACATGACCTACCTCGGCATGCAGGTGCTGATCGAGGGGCTGGCGCTGGCCGCGTTCGCCTCGATCCGCGATCACGCGAAGAACGCGCTGGCGGCCGCCGTCAACGCCTACGTGATGGAGGAC
>VBPC01000287.1 GCA_005887895.1 Candidatus Rokuibacteriota bacterium | reverse complement strand
TGATACACACGGGTTTCTTGCCCGCGAAGCGCCGGCCGCCGAATCTTGGGAAAAGATTTTCCGGGCGGCTTGCAAGTTCAGCCGCTGCGACATTTCTCCCATGCGCAGGTTTACAATGCCCGATCCTCCCGTCAGGCCGATGACATCGTGCGTCGTCCGGACAGCTTTGAAAGATCCGGCAGACCTTGCATGTGCGCCATTCGGCGCGTGTTTCGTACGGCGATCGCTGCGGCATGCTCGTTGCTTGGCCGGTGCCCCATGTATCGCTCACGAGCAACCTGGCTTCGAGTCCTTCGCCTGTACGACATCTCCGACGACACCCTGACGCCGGCGGCCGTGCTCGACGAGCAGTCCTCGCTCTTCGACGCCGGCGTCCACGCGCGCTCGCGCTTCCGCAGCGTCGTCGACCCCGAGCGCTTCGCGCTCTACTCCGTACACACCGACAGCCTTCCGCCGCTGTCGTTCGGGAGCGATCGCAAGGGGGAGCACACGCTGGTCGCTGTCCGGGAGTTCCGCCGGGTGCCGCTGGCGGCCTCGTCGCTGGCGATGACGGTCTTCACCGCCAACCCGGGCCGGGCGGTGCCGGTCGTGGCCGCCATCGCGCACTTCGTCGAGCGCGCGGTCGATCTCTACCAGCCCGGCTATCTGCTGCTCGCCCACTCGCTGGAGGAGCCGCGCACGTCGCTGCTGCTGATGGCCGTGCACGACTCGACGGCGCTCGGCGCCGGAGCGACCTCCGCCTTCAGCCTCGAGGCGCTGCTGCCGGAGCTGGCGCCGCTGCTCGCCCGGGCGCCCGAGCACTACGATTACTGTCCCGAGCCCGAGGCCGTGCCGGTCACCGGCGCCGTCTCACCGTACGCCGTGTAGCGCCCGACCCGACCGCGCCCGGCGTCCCGTTCAATGCCCTCGAGCGGGGCGCGACCTACCTTCCCTGATGGTGCGGCACGGTCATGGCGACCGCTTCGTCGCGCCGTTGCCCGACGCATCCGTGCCCATCCCGCCGACCGTACAGACGCGTCCACTGCCGGTTGCCCACCGCTCCGCCCGGAGGTTCACGCCGAGCCTGCCGGTGATCTGGCGGCGGTCACGTAACGGACGAGCCACTCGCGGCTGAGCTCGACGGCGCGACGCCGATGGGCGGGATCGGTCAATCGATGATCGCCACCGTCGATGATGACGAGATCGCACGGCTCGCCGGCGCCTTCGTGCAGGGCGACGCCGTGCTCGAGGCTCACCACGTCGTCGGCGGCCCCCTGGACGACCAGGTGCATGGGTACGCCGCGCGGCGCCAGCGCGTAGCGCCCGCTCGCGTACTCGACCGCGAACGGCACGCCCAGCCCTCGCCCATCCTCGAGATCGTCGTTGGCCAGCTCGGTGAGGCTCGCCGGCGCGTTCCACGTCACGACCGGCAGCCCCGGCCGCCGGGCGGCCACGTGCAGGGCGACGAAGCCGCCGAGGCTCGAGCCGAGCAGGCCGAAGCGCCCGTCGAGACGGGGGTGCCGCCCGAGGAAGTCGAGGACCGCTTCCGTGTCCTCGACGCGCGTGGCGATCGTCATCGCCTCCTCCACCCCACTCGACTCGCCGCAGCCGCGGAAGTCGAAGCGGGCCAGGGCCAGCCCGGCCGCCGGCAGCGCCGCGGCGAGCAGGAGGTACTTGTCGCTGTCCTTCGAGGCGCCGAGGCCGTGGCAGGCGACGACGCACGGCGCCGGGGTGGACGACTCGGGCACGTGAAGGACGACGGCGAGCGCGCCGCCAGCCAGCGCGACGCGGTGCTGCTCGACCGCGATCACGCCCAGATGAGGTCGAAGACCCGGCAGGTGTTGGCGGAGAGCTGCGCCATCGTGTCCTCGACCGGCAGCCGCTTGATCTTGGCGATCTCCTCCGCCACGCGGGCGGTCAGCCATGGCCCCGACGGCAGCGTCGCGAACTCGCCGGCGTACTTCCAGGGCGCGTCGCTCTCCACGAGCAGCGAGTCGAGCGGGACGCGCTGGACCAGCTCGCGGTCGCGCTCGCGGTAGACGACTTCGGGCGTGACCGAGATGCAGTAGCCGCGCTCGACGATCTGGCGCGTGACGTCGACGGGCGCCTTGTGCCAGTGGAACACCGCGCGCTCGATCCCGTGACGGCCCAGCGCCTCCAGCGCGCCGACGGCGGCGCCGTGCGGCGCGTGCAGCGTCACCGGCAGGTCGTAGCGGGCGGCCAGCGCCAGCAGCCGCTCGAGCCGGGCGCGGCCGCGCGCCGTCAGGCGGGCGGCGTCGGGGGCGTCGGCCAGCGAGTACCACGGCAGGCCGATCTCGCCGATGCCGACGATGTGCGAGTGATGCGCGCGGATCTGCTGCTCGACCACCTCGAAGTCGGCGTCGGTCAGGTGCGTCCAGTCCGGATGGAAGCCGAGACACGCCCAGACGCCCTTGGGCGCCGCCGTCGTGGCCACGATCGTGCGGATGTTGCTCTCGGGATCGCAGCCGACGCCGATCACGCCGTACACGTCGTAGGCGAGCGAGGTGACCAGCGTCTCGCGCACGTCGGCGAACGCCGCATCGTGGAGGTGGCAGTGGCTGTCGATCACCATCGTCACCCCTCTCAGTTCCCGGCCACTACCATGCGGCCGATCAGCAGCGTCGGCGCCACGGTGCGGTCGCGGAGAACCAGGTCGTTGCCGATCCCCTCGATCGCGACCAGCATCTCGAGCAGGTTGCCGGCCACGGTGACTTCCTCGACCGGGTAGGCCAGCTCGCCGTTCTCGATCCACTGCCCCGCCGCGCCCTTGGAGAAATCGCCGGTGACGCCGTTGATGCCGAACCCGATCAGCTCGGTCACGTAGAAGCCGCTCTTCACCGAGCCGATCAGCTGCGCGGGCGTCGCCGGCCCCGGCTGCAGCACGAGGTTCGTCGTCGACACGCCGACGCCGCTGCCGTCGCGCGAGGCGTGGTGCGTCGAGCGCAGGCCGAGCTTGCGCGCGCTGTAGCTGTCGAGCAGGTAGGACTCCAGCACGCCGTCGCCGACCAGCACGGTGCGGCGCGTGGCGAGGCCCTCGCCGTCGAACGGGCGCGATCCGAGCGCGCGCGGCATGAGGCCGTCGTCCACGATGTTGACCGCCGGCGCGGCGATGCGCTTGCCCAGGCGGTCGAGCAGGAACGAGGCCCGGCGATAGAGGCTGGGACCGCTGGCGGCGCCGGCCACGGCGCGCACCAGCGACGCCGCCGTGTCGGGATCGAACACCACCGGGACCTCGACGGTCTTCACCTTGCGGGCGCCGAGGCGACGCAGCGCCCGGCGGGCCGCCGTCCGACCGATGGCGGCCGGCTCCTCGAGGGCCCGGCGGTGGCGGGCGGCCGAGTACCAGTAGTCGCGCTGCATCTCGCCGTTCTCGCAGGCGACCGGCGACACCGACAGGCCGAACGCGCTCGTCGCGTAGCCGCGGGCGAAGCCGTGCGAGGTGGCGTAGGCGTAGCGCGCGCGACGGTCCCAGTACTCGGCGCCCTCGGAGTTGGCGATGCGGGGATCGCTGGCCAGCGCGGCCGCCTCGGTCTGCCGGGCGAGCTCGATCTTGGCCTCCGGCTCGAGCTCCTCGCCGGCGGTGTCCTCCAGCTCGAGATCGGGGACGGCGCCGATCAGCTCGCCCGGATCGGGCAGCCCCGCGTGCGGGTCCTCGGCGGTCACGCGCGCCAGCGCCGTCGCCTCGTCCACCACGCGCTCGAGCGAGTCGCGCGAGAGGTCCGAGGTCGACGCCGCCGCCGAGGCGCGGCCGGCGAAGACGCGCAGCGAGAGCCGCTGGTCGCGCGAGTGCTTCACGGTGTCCACCTGCCCCAGGCGCACCGACGCCGTGAAGTGCTGCTCCTCGATCAGGAAGCCGTCGGCGGCGGTGGCTCCGCGCGCCTGCGCGCGCCTCAGCACGTCGACCAGCAGATCGGTGCGGTGGCCCGCGGCGCTCACACCTGGGTCCCGCCGACCGTCATGCCGTCGATGCGGATCGTCGGCAGCCCGACGCCGACCGGCACCGACTGGCCTTCCTTGCCGCACGTGCCGACGCCCTCGTCGAGCGCCAGGTCGTGGCCCACCCGGCTCACGCGGGTGAGCGCGTCGGGACCGTTGCCGATCAAGGTCGCGCCCTTCACGGGCGCCGTCACCCGGCCGTCCTCGATCAGGTAGGCCTCGCTGGCCGAGAAGACGAACTTGCCGCTGGTGATGTCGACCTGCCCGCCGCCGAACGCCACCGCGTAGAGGCCGCGCGGCACCGAGCGGATGATCTCGGCCGGATCGTCGGGACCGGCCAGCATGAACGTGTTGGTCATCCGCGGCATCGGCGGATGCGCGTAGGACTCGCGGCGTCCGTTGCCGGTCGCGGTCATCTTCATCAGCCGCGCGTTGAGCCGGTCCTGCATGTAGCCGGTCAGCACGCCGTTGTCGATGAGCACCGTGCGCCCGGTCGGCGTCCCCTCGTCGTCCACGTTGAGCGAGCCCCGGCGGTTGGGGATGGTGCCGTCGTCGACGACGGTGACCAGCTCGGAGGCGACCTTCTGGCCGAGCCGTCCGGCGAACGCCGACACGCCCTTGCGGTTGAAGTCGCCCTCCAGGCCGTGGCCGATCGCCTCGTGCAGCAGGATCCCCGGCCAGCCGGGGCCGAGCACGACCGTCATCGTGCCGGCGGGCGCGTCGATCGCGCGCAGCTTCAGCGTGGCCTGGCGCGCGGCCTCGGCGGCGAAGTGGCGCCAGCGCTCCGCCTCGAGGAAGTAGTCGAACGGCACCCGCCCGCCGCCGCCCCACGACCCGATCTCGCGCTTGCCGTTCTCCTCGGCGATCACGGTCACGTTGAGCCGCGTGAGCGGTCGCACGTCGCCGATCGTCCAGCCGGCCGCGGTGGCGATCAGCATGACGACCTCTTCGCTCGCCAGGCTGGCGATGACCTGGGTCACCCGCTTGTCGGCGGCGCGGGCGGCCGTGTCGATCTTGCGCAACAGGTCGAGCTTGCGCTCGAGCGCGGTGACGATTGGTGGCTCGCTCAGCGTGTAGAGGTCGTGGGCACGGCCGGGCCGGCCGACCGCGAGCGCCCCGCCCGCCGACGAGCGGTCGGCGATGGCGCGGGCCTGGCGCGCGGCCTCTTCGAGATTGGCCAGCGAGATGTCGTCGGTGTGGGCGTAGCCCGTGCGCGTCTCGGCCTGGGCCCGCACGCCGGCGCCCTGGCTCACGTGCCGCGAGGCCTTCTTCACCACGTTTTCCTCGAGCACCAGCTCTTCGTTGACGCGGTACTCGAGGTAGATGTCGGCGTCGTCCACCCGGCCGGCCAGGCTGCCGCCGAGCAGGCGCTCCATCAGCGAGGGCGTGACGTTGAAGCGGTCGGCGAAGAAGCGGTCAGGGCTGATGTGAGCGAGATCGTCCATGATTTCCGGAGGGCTCCAATCCTAACGCGGCCGCGGCCGCGCCCCAAGCTTTTCGGCCACCCACCATTGTAACGGGTGCCCGAAGCGCTCAGGCCGCCTGAAAGGTTTGGATTATCTCGTGGATGCGACGGAGCCCGTGCACGAGCGAGGGGCCCGGCACCAGCACGTCCTCGCCGGGGATCTCGTGGATCTGACCGGCGCTGACCGCCGACACCGACGACCAGCCCGGGCGCGCCGCCACGGCCGCACGGTCGACCGGCTTGCCGCACCACGAGGCGAGGATGATCTGGGGGTCCCGGCGCGCCACCTCGTCCGGGGTCACCACCCGCTCGCGGGCGCCGCCGTGCTGGCGGAGCTCGGCGAACACGTCGTGGCCGCCGGCCAGCTCGATCAGCTCGGACACCCAGCGGATACCGACGATGAGCGGGTCCATCCACTCCTCGAAGTACACGCGCGGGCGATCCGGCCACCCGGCCGAGTACTCGCGGATCTGCTTCACCTCGTCGCGGACGTCGTCGACCAGCGCGCGAGCGGCCGGCTCGAGGCCGAGCGCGCCGCCAATGAGGAGGATCGCGCGCAGGACGTCGTCGAACGACCGCTGGTTGGTGCACAGCACCGTCACGCCGGCCGCGATCAGCTCGTGAACCACGTCGGCCTGCAGGTCGGAGAACGCCAGGACGAGATCGGGCTCGAGCGCGAGGATCTTGTCGGTGCGGAACGTCGTGAAGCCGCCCACGCGCGCCTTCTCGCGCGCCGCCTCCGGCCGTCGTGCGGTGCCCGGCACCCCGATCACGCGGTCGCCGGCGCCGAGGGTGCAGGCGATCTCGGCGGTCTCGGCGGTGAGGCAGACGATGCGCTGGGGGAAGTCGACGGCCGTCTTGCCGTACATCGCGTGCTCAGCCGACGCGGGCGGGCTTCAGCGCCTCGGCGAAGTGGCTCTGCACCAGCCAGCGGGGGAACTCCTGGACGAGCGCGCGCGGCCCCTCGAGCTCGAGGCCGCCGGCTCGCAGGCCATCGGCGAAGCTGAGGTGACCGGTGTAGACGCGGGCCAGGGTCCCGACGTCCGCGCGCAGCACGAGATCCACGTCGAAGCCGGGATCCTTGACGCAGACGTCCGCGCCGGAGCGCTCCAGCACGAGCCAGGAGGTGCGCATCTGCAGGCAGCGCGCCGGCACGCCGCGGAACTCGAAGCGCACCACCACGCGCGGGGCCGGCAGCCGCGAGAGGTCGATGCGGCGGTGCATTGCCCACATCAGCAGCGCGGGATCCAGATTCTCCGGCGCGAATTGCTGGGCGGCGTGCCGCTGGCCCCAGGCGCCGAGATGCTCGACGACGTCGCGAAACTCCTCCCCGGCCTTCGTCAGGCGATACTCGCGGCCGCGGCCCGCCGGCAGCGGACTGCTCTCGATGACGCCGGCGCTCTCCAGCTCCCGCAGTTCGGAGGCGACGGCGACCGGGCAGAACTGGCCATAGCCTTTCATGGCCCTCGACTCTAGGCAGGCGGCCGGGCTCCGGCAAGTCCATTTTTTGGTCTTGGCGTACCGTCCGCCGCCTGCGATGGTTTCCGCGTGAAGGAGGCAGCCATGGCGACCTCAGGAACCGTCCCGACCGACCGGCGATCCCGGGCCGACTGGGTCGCGGTCGCCCAGGAGCTTGCGCCGGCATTCGCTGCCCGGCCGGCGGGGCATGACACTGACGATACGTTCGTCTCGGACAACTACGCCGATCTGCGCCGACGGCGCGTGTTCTCGGCGGCCGTTCCCGCCGAGCTCGGGGGCGGCGCCTCGCACCCCGAGATGTGCGAGGTCCTCCGCACGCTGGCCCATGCTTGCTCGTCCACCGCCCTGGCGCTGTCGATGCACACGCACCAGGTTCTGATTCCGGTCTGGCGGTGGCGTCACGAGCATGCGCCGGTCGACGGTCTCCTGCGCCGACTCGCCGCCGACGAGCTGATCCTGGCCACGAGCGGCGGCTCCGACTGGCTGACCGGCTCCGGCCGGGCCGAGAAGGTGGAGGGCGGCTATCGCGTCACGGCGCGGAAGATCTTCGCCAGTGGCTCGCCGGCGGCCGATCTCTTCTCGACGATGGCGGTGTACGAGGATCCCGTCGACGCGCCGGGCGTGAAGGTCCACGACAACTGGCGCACGCTCGGGATGCGAGCGACCGGCTCCAACGACGTGACGCTCGATGGTGTCTTCGTCCCCGACGCGGCCATCGGCGTCCGGCGGCCGTCGGGGCGCTGGTCGCACGCCTGGCACGTCGTGGCGGCGACCGCCGTGCCGATCGTCTACTCCGTCTACGTCGGCGTGGCCGAGGCAGCCCGCGAGACCGCCGCGCGCGAGGCCGGCCGCCGTCGCGAGATACCGCCGTCCAGGAACTGGTCGGGGCCATGGACACCGAGCTGACCGCGGCGCGGCTGGCGTGGCGCTCCATGGTGGACGCCGCCAACCGCGGAAGGGTCGGGCCCGAGGTGACCAACGAGGTGATGATCGGCCGCACCCTGGTGGCGCAGGCGGCGTTGCGCAGCGTCGAACGGCTCTTCCGCGATGTGCAGGGCGCGCGCTACCATGCCCTGCGTGGCCCCGCCCAGCGGCGGTATGCCGGGCGGCTCGCCCCGGGCCTCGACGTGAACGAATGAACGGGATATCCGCGCGCGAACAGGAGGAAACACCATGATCGTTCACCGGCTCGCGACCACCTTCACGGCTCTGGTGCTCGTCGGCGCCGTCGTTGCGGGGGCCCAGGACAAGGCGGGCCAGGACGACAAGCTCGGCACCGTGCGCTTCCCGACCTCGTGCAGCCCGGCCGCTCAGGCTCAGTTCGAGCGCGCCGTCGCGCTGCTGCACTCGTTCTGGTACGAGGAGGCGCTGAAGACCTTCACGGCGGTCACCACCACCGACGCCACGTGCGCCATGGGCTACTGGGGCGTCGCCATGAGCGTCTACTACCCGCTCTGGGCGCCGCCGAGCCCCGCGATGCTCGAGAAGGGCTCAGCGGCGCTCGAGAAGGCGCGGGCGCTCGGCGCCTCGCCGCGCGAGAAGGACTACATCGGCGCGATCGATACGTACTATCGCGACCACGACAAGCTCGATCACCGCACGCGGGCCGTGGCCTACGAGAAGGCGATGGAACAGGTCTACCGCCGCTACCCCGACGATCGGGAGGCCGCCGTCTTCTACGCCCTCGCGCTGAACGCGACCGCGGCGCCCACCGACAAGACGTACGCCAACCAGCTCAAGGCAGGGGCCATCCTCGAGAAGGTCCTCGCCGAGCAGCCGAACCATCCCGGCGTCGCCCACTACATCATCCACAGCTACGACTATCCGCCCCTGGCCAGCCGCGGGCTGGCCGCGGCGCGCGGCTACGCCAAGATCGCGCCCTCGGTCCCGCACGCGCAGCACATGCCTGCCCATATCTTCACGCGCCTGGGACTGTGGCCGGAGTCGATCGACTCCAACCGCGCCTCGGCCGACGCCGGCAAGGCGTACTACGCGCGCCAGGGCAAGGACACCGTCTGGGACCAGACGCTGCACGCCCTCGACTACGTGGTGTACGCCTACTTGCAGACCGGCCAGGACAAGCAGGCACGCGCCACGCTGGAGGAGCTGAGCGCGATGCCGAAGGCGGAGCCGGAGAGCTTCGTGGCCGCCTACGCCTACGCCGCCATTCCCGCGCGGGTGGCGCTCGAGCAACACCGCTGGAGCGAGGCGGCGTCGCTGACCCCGGCCTCGGCGTCGTTCCCGTGGGACCGCTTCGCGTGGGGCCAGGCGATCACCGCGTTCGCGCGCGCCATCGGCGCCGCCCGCAGCGGTGATGCGGCCGCGGCGCGCGCCGAGGTCCAGAAGCTCGATGGCTACCGCGCGGCGCTCGTCGCCGCCAAGCAGTCGTACTGGGCGGAGCAGGTGGACATCCAGCAGCACGCGGCGGCGGCATGGGTCGCGCGCGCCGAGGGCAAGAACGACGAGGCCGTCAAGCTCATGCGCGCCGCGGCGACGCTCGAAGACTCGACCGAGAAGCATCCGGTCACGCCGGCGCCGGTCCTGCCCGCGCGCGAGCTGCTCGGCGAGCTGCTGCTCGACCTCAAGCAGCCCGCCCAGGCGCTCGTCGAGTTCGAGGCCTCGGCGGGACGCGAGCCGAACCGCCTGAACGGCCTGCTCGGGGCGGCGCGGGCCGCCGAGCTCTCGGGCGACGCGGCGAAGGCGCGGACGCTGTACGGGCGCGCGGTGGCGCTCTGCGACCGCGCCGACACGGAGCGCGCCGAGCTCCGCCACGCGAAGGCCGTGCTCGCGAAGTGATCCCTGAACGGGCGCCGGCGCGACGCCGGCGCCCGTCGTTCGCTCACCCCTCGTAGGTCTCGCGCCTGGCGATGCCGCGCTGGAACGCCAGGTACTGCTCGCGTGTCATCGGAGGCTTGGCGGTCTTCAGCACCTCGCGCGCGCCGGCAGCGGCATCGGCGAGCAGGTCGATGACCATGCCGGCCAGGCCCTTGGCGGTCCCCAGGTATGCGAGGCTCTGGTCGACGATCTGATAGTCGGCGCCATGGCCGGAGCCGGTCGCGCCGCCCATGTAGGGATGCAGCACCGGCATCACCATGCTGAGGTCGCCCATGTCGGTGGAGCCGGTGCGGTGGCCGATCTCGCGGAAGTGCTCGGCGCCGACCAGCGCGGCGGCGTTCTCCCGGTACATCCTGGCCATCGTGGCGTCGCACGTCATCGGCATGTAGCCGGGCAGCGTCTCGATCTCCACCTTGGCGCCCAGCGCCAGCGCGCCCGCCCGCAGCGCCCGATCGACCTTCTTGTTGGCGTCGAGGATCGCCTCGACGGTACGGCCGCGCACGTAGGTCTCGATCCGCACCTCGCCCGGGATCACGTTCACCTGCGAGCCGCCGTGGGTGATGATCGGGTGCACGCGGATCGTGTCCTCGTCGCGGAACGTCTCGCGGATGGCGTTGATCGCCGCCAGGCCGATCTGCGCCGCGTAGAGCGCGTTGACCCCCATGTGCGGCGCGCCGCCGGCGTGCGAGGCGCGCCCCAGGTAACGCACGGTCTTCACGATGCAGCCGTTGTTCGAGCCCGGCACGCCGGTCTTGCCGTCCTCCGGCCGCGACGTCATGTGGATCATCATCGCCATGTCGACGTCGTCGAAGTGGCCGAGCCGGAGCAGCTCCGGCTTGCCGCCGAGGAATTCCAGCCGGCCCGCGCGCGCCTGCGCCACGCGCCACTCGATGTCGCCGTACTCCTCGGCCGGCACCGCGAAGAAGACGACGCGCCCGGCCAGGTGATCGAAGGCCCTCGCGTCGAGCAGCCCCATGGCGGCGCCGAGCAGGCCGGCGACCTGGGCGTTGTGGCCGCAGGCGTGGGCCGCGCCGGTCTGCGGATCGGCCACCGGGTGGCCGGTGACGACGAGACCATCGAGCTCCCCGAGCAGCGCGAACGTCGGGCCATCGCCGGCGCGGCCCGCCACGTCGGCCCGCACCCCGGTCAGCGCCAGGCCGGCCTTGGGGCTCAGCCCGAGCTTGCCCAGCGTCTCCTCGACCAGGCGCGCGGTCTTGACTTCCTTGAAGCCGAGCTCCGGGTTCTTCCGGATCTGCTCGCCGAGGCCGACGATGTCCTCGCCGCGCTGGTCGATCGCCCGATAGACGCGCTGCTTCAGCTCGTTCCTGGTCATGGTCGATCCTCCGGCGCTATTCTACCCGCCATGGACTACCACCACGTCATCGAGGCGGCGGGCATCGTCAGCCTCGGCCTCGTCTTCTACTCCTATCTGATTCGTGCGCTCGACGGGGCGCCCGCGGCCTGGCGGCGGTGGCGGCCAGTCGCCACCGGCGTCGCGTTCGGCGCAGTGGCCATCGCGCTGATGATCGCGCGCATCTACGTCGGGCACGATCGCTTCATCGACGCGCGCGCCGTGCCCATCGCGCTGGTCACGCTGATCGAGGGCACGGAGGCGGGCGCGGTCACGGCCGCCATCGCCGCCCTCTACCGCATCTGGCAAGGCGGCAGTGGCGCGCCGGCGGGCGTGCTGGGCATCGTGGCGACGGCGGCGGCGGCCGCCGCCGTGCGACGGTGGGCGCGACGTGACGGCGGTCAGACCCGGCGTCACATCGTGAGCCTGATCGTGGCCGTGTGGGCGATCACGGCTGGCTCGTTCCTGGTCCTCGGCGCGCGCGGCTTCACGATGTTCGAGCCGCTCTGGCTCGACTTCCTCGCGCTCAGCGTGATCGGCATCGGCGCCGGCGCCCGGCTCTACGGCGACGTCGTCAAGAGCCACGCGACCGAGGCGGCGCGCCGTGACGCCGCCCAGCTCCGCGCGGTGGCCTCGCTGGCTCGCGCCGCCGCGCACGAGATCAACAATCCGCTCACCGCCGTTCTCGGCGGCCTCGCGCTGGCGAACCGCTCGCTGCCGCCCGGGAGCGAGGAGGCCAAGTGGATGGCCAGCGCCAAGGAAGGCGCCGAGCAGATCCGCGACATCGTCAAGCACATGAACCACATCACGCAGCTCGCGGAAGTGCCCTCGGCCGGACCGCTGCCGCCGATGCTCGACATCCGCAAGTCCGGCCGGAGGTAGCTCGGCCTATCTAGCGCTTCAGCGCTCCGAGGTAGGCGCGCGTGGCGTCGGCGGGCGAGTCCGCCGCGAGGATGCCGGAGATGACGGCGACGCCGCGGGCGCCGGCGGCCAGCACCTCGGGCACGCGGGCGGGCGTGATCCCGCCGATCGCGACGACCGGGATGCGCAGCCCGCGCGCCACCGTGGCCAGACGCTCGAGGCCCTGGGCGGGGCCGTACGCGCGCTTGCTCGGCGTGTCGTAGACGGGACCGAACGTCACCCAGTCGGCGCCCTTCAGCTCGGCGTCGACCGCGTCTTCCAGCGAGTGGACGGAGGCGCCGATCCGCAGCCGATCGCCCGCGACTCTCCGCATGTCCTCCACGCCGAGCGACGCGTGGGTGCGCTGGACGGCGTCGGCGCCGACCGCGAGGGCGACGTCGACGCGGTCGTTGACGATCAGCATCGCCCGCATGTCGCGGGCGAGGTCGCGCAGGCGACGCCCGAGGAACGCGAGGTCGCCGGCGCCGAGGTCCTTCTCGCGAAGCTGAACAGAACGAAGGCCGGCGGCCAGGGCCTCGCCGACGACGGCGACGAGGTCCCGGCCGCGGGTTTGCGTGCGGTCGGTGACGAGGGTGAGGGCTAGCTCGTCCAATCGGGCAGGCCCTCGAGCGGCGAGGACGCTGTCGCATAGAGCTTCTTGCCGATGCGCCCGGACTTGTAGGCGAGCCGCCCGGCCTCGACCGCCAGCTTCATGGCGCGGGCCATGGAGACGGCGTCCCGCGCGCCGGCGATGGCGGTGTTCATGAGCACGCCGTCGCAGCCGAGCTCCATCGCGATCGCGGCGTCGGAGGCGGTGCCGACGCCGGCGTCGACGATCACCGGCACCGTGACCGTCTCGAGGATGATCTTGATGTTGTACGGGTTGCGGATGCCGAGACCGGAGCCGATCGGCGCGCCGAGCGGCATCACGCAGGCGGCGCCGGCGTCCTGGAGCTTCTTGGCCATCACCGGGTCGTCGTTGGTGTACGGCATCACGGTGAAGCCCTCGCGCGCCAGCGTCTTGGTCGCCTCCAGCAGGCCCTCGACGTCGGGGAACAGCGTGCGCTGATCGCCGATGACCTCGAGCTTGACCATCTCGCCCAGCCCCGCCTCCCGCGCGAGATAGCAGGTGCGGATCGCCTCGTCGGCGGTGTAGCAGCCGGCCGTGTTCGGCAGGAGCGTGTAGCGCTTGCTGTCGATGTAGTCGAGGATCGACTCGCCGCTCGGCAGGCTGACCCGCCGCACGGCGACCGTGATGATCTCGGTGCCCGAGGCCTCGTGGGCGTCGCGCATCACGTCCATCGAGGCGTACTTGCCCGTGCCGACGATCAGCCGCGACGTGAACTCCTTGCCGCCCAGCACCAGATTCGTGTCGTACATGCTGCTAGCCTCCCCCCATCGGCCGAACGATCTCCACCTTGTCGCCTTCCGACAGCGTCACCGTGCCGTAGTCGGTCTTCCGCGTGACCTCGCGATTGACCGCGACGGCCGTGTACTCGCGCTTGACGTGCAGGAGGGTGAGCAGCGCATCCACGGTGAGCCCGGGCGCGACGTCCATCGGCTTGCCGTTGACGCTGATCTTCACAGACACAAACGGCCGCTCCCCTTCTAGGGTGCGGCCGTCGGAACTTCCGCCGCCGTGTTCCCTTCGCCGGCATTATCCGGATCAGGTTCGAGGGGTCCCGGGCCGCACCCGGTTCTCAGGAATCCTCCCCCCACGAGCGACGGGGTGGAGTATACACCCGCCGTCGTCCGCTCTTACTTGGCCTCGCCGATCGCCTTCACGGCGTCCGGGTTCTCCAGCGACGACACGTCGCCGGCCGGCTTGCCGAGGTAGGTCGCGCGGATCACGCGGCGCATGATCTTGGCGCTGCGGGTCTTGGGAAGATCGCGTGTGAAGAGGATCTTCTCGGGCTTGAGCGCCTTGCCCATCTCCGAGGCCACGCGATCGGACAGCTCGCGGCGCAGCGGCTCGGAGGCCGCGTGGCCTGGGCGCAGCACGACGAAGCAGACGACCGCCTCGCCCTTGATTTCGTGGGGCACGCCGATCACCCCGGCCTCGGCAACGGCGGGATGCCCGACCAGCACCGACTCCACCTCCGCCGGCCCCAGCCGCTTGCCGGCGATCTTCAGCGTGTCGTCGGAGCGGCCCTGGATGAACCAGAAGCCCTCGGGGTCGACGAACGCCCAGTCGCCGTGGACCCAGACGTCGGGCCAGCGCGACCAGTAGGTTTCCTCGTAGCGCTGCGGATCCTTCCAGAAGCCGGCCGTCATGCCGGGCCAGGGCCGCGTGATGACGAGCTCGCCCACCTGCCCCCGGACGGAGCGGCCGTCCTCGTCGAAGCAGTCGGCGGCCATGCCGGGGATGGGGCCGGCGAACGAGCAGGGCTTGATCGGCGCGATCGGGAAGCAGCCGAGGATGCCGCCCGAGATCTCCGTCCCGCCGGTGTAGTTGATGATCGGAATGCGCGCCTTGCCGGCGTTCTCGAACAGCCAGCGGTACGGCTCCGGATTCCACGGCTCGCCGGTCGAGCCCAGGATCCGGAGGGACGACAGGTCGTGCGCGTGCACGTGCTCGGGGCCGTGCGGCATCAGCGCGCGGACCGCGGTCGGCGAGAGGCCCATCACGCTGATGCGGTGGCGCTCGACCAGGCTCCAGAGGCGGTCGGGCTTCGGATGATCCGGCACGCCCTCGAAGACGACCGCGGTGCCGCCGTGGAAGAGCGCAGCGGTGAACGCCATCGGGCCCATGAGCCAGCCGAGGTCGGTCAGCCAGAACAGGCGATCGTTCTCGCCGACGTCCATGCAGTAGCCGAAGTCGTGCGCGGTCTTGATGAGAAAGCCGCCGTGCGTGAGCACCGCCCCCTTCGGCTTTCCGGTCGTGCCCGACGTGTAGATGATCAGGCACGGGCGATCGGCCTCGACCGGCAGCGCCGGCGCGCGATCGCTCTGGCCGGCCACCGCCTCGTGCCACCACTGATCGCGTCCCGCCGTCCACGGGATCTCGCGCCCGAGGCGACGGTAGACGAGCACGCTCTTCACCGACGGGCACTGGGCGACGGCCTCGTCAGCGGTCTCCTTCATCTTCACAACCTGGCCGCGGCGGTGGAAGCCGTCGGCAGTGATCAGCAGCCGGGCCTCGCAGTCCGACAGGCGCGAGGCCACGGCGCCGGCGCCGAAGCCGGAGAAGCACGGCGTGTAGATGGCGCCGATCTTGACGACCGCCAGCGTGGCGATGGCCGCCTCCGGCGACATCGGCAGGAAGACGCCGACCCGATCGCCCTCGCCGACGCCCAGCGCCTTGAGCGCGTTGGCCAGGCGGTTCACCTCGGCGGCCAGCTCGGCGTAGGTCAGTGTCCGCGACCGGCCGTCGTCGCCCTCCCAGAGGATCGCGGGCTCGGCGCCGCGGCCGGCGTCGACGTGGCGGTCCACGCAGTTGTCGGTGAAGTTCAGGCGGCCGCCGGGAAACCACGTGGGCCACGGGAGGCCGCGCGAGGCGTCGAGCACGCGCGTGTACGGTACCGTCCAGCGCACGCCCAGATCGCGCACGACCGCGTCCCAGTACCACTCCGGGTCGGCGACCGAGCGCCGCTGCAGCTCGGCGAGCGAGGCGACCCCCTGGGCCTTCATGAAGCGCGCGATGCGCGAGCGCTCGAGGTGCTCGGGCGTCGGCCGCCAGACGATCTCGCTGGTCTCGATGGTCATGGACCCGTCCCTATGATAAAGGTTCCGCTGTGGCTACCAACGCCCTGCTCACCCGCGACGGTGTCATCGCGACCGTCACCCTCAATCGGCCCGACAAGCGCAACTCGCTGAGCGATCCCATGCTGACCGAGCTGGGCGCCGCGTTCGCCGCCCTGCGCGATGACGCCTCCACCCGGGTCGTCATCGTCACCGGCGCGCCGCCGGTATTCTGCGCCGGCGCCGACGCCGAGCTCAAGAGCAGCATGTCGCCCGAGGAGCGCCGCCAGGCGTTCGCCCGGCGCAAGAGCCAGTTCCGCCGGCTCTTCGAGCGCACCAACACGCTGCTCGAGAACCTCGAGCAGACGACGATCGCCGCCATCAACGGCCACGCGGTCGGCGGCGGCTGGGGCCTGACGCTGGCCTGCGACTTCCGCATAGCGGCGGCCGAGGCGCAGCTGTGGATCCCCGAGGTCGACCTCGGCGTGCCCCTCGGGGTGGGCTCGACCACGCGCTTCGTGCGGCTGGTGGGC
>VBPC01000286.1 GCA_005887895.1 Candidatus Rokuibacteriota bacterium | reverse complement strand
GCGATCGCGCGCTCCTACCAGATCACCAACATCCTGCCCGGGGCCACCGTGCTGGAGAACGTCAGGATCGCCGTGCAGTCCCGCCACCACTCGTGGAGCCTGCTGCGACACCACCGCGCCTACCGTGACGTGATCGAGCAGGCGCGCACGGTGCTGGCCTCCGTCGGCCTCGCTGACAAGGCGGAGGAGCTCGCCGCGAACCTGTCGCACGGCGAGCAGCGGAACCTCGAGATCGGCATCGCGCTGGCGACGGAACCGAAGCTGCTCTGCCTCGACGAGCCGACGGCCGGGATGAGCGTCACCGAGACGCACGCCACCGTCGAGCTGATCCGCCGCATCGCCGCGAACCTCACCATCCTCATCGTCGAGCACGACATGGAGGTGGTGATGGGACTGGCCCGAACGATCACCGTGATGCACTACGGCGAGGTGCTCGCCGAGGGCAGCCCGGCGGTGATCCAGGCCAATCCGCGCGTGCAGGAGGTCTACCTCAAGACCTGATGCTGACGCTCGACGGCATCCACACGTACTATGCGAAGTCCCACATCCTGCACGGGGTGTCGCTCGACGTGCGCGCCGGCGAGGTCGTGGGACTGCTCGGCCGCAATGGCGTCGGCAAGTCGACGACGCTCAAGACGATCATGGGGATCGTGCGCCCCGCCGGGGGTCGGATCGCGTTCGAGGGGCGCGACATCGCCGGGCAGGCGCCCTACCGCCTGGCCCGGCTGGGAATCGCCTACGTGCCGGAAGACCGGCGCATCTTCCGCCTGCTATCCGTGCTCGAAAATCTCCGGACCGGCCTGGATCGGCCCGCGGTCTCCGGTGAGCGCCGCCAGGCGCTGCTCGACAAGGTCTACGCGAGCTTCCCGATCCTGGCCGAGAGACGCCACCAGGCCGGCGGGACGCTGTCGGGCGGCGAGCAGCAGATGCTCGCCATCGCCCGCGCGATGATGCTGGAGCCGAGGATCATCCCGAGCAGAGCGTGCCGCTCACTCTCGACGTCTCCGACCGCGTGTACATCATGGAAAAGGGTGTGGTCCGCCACCACGCGCCGGCGGCCGATCTCCGCCTCGACGCCACTGTCATCCACCAGTACCTCGGAGTCTGAACGGACGATGCTGCCCGTCGACCAGATCCTCGTGCAGATCGTGAACGGCCTCGTGAACGGCATGATCCTGGCCCTGGTGGCCTCCGGGCTCACGCTGATCTTCGGGATCATGGACATCGTGAACTTCGCCCACGGCGATCTGTTCATGCTGGGCGCCTACATCGGGACGACCGCGTTCCTCACCACCGGGAACTTCTGGGTCGCCCTCGTCGCCTCCGTCCTGGCGATGGCCGTGATCGGCGCGGGGCTCCAGGTGACCGCGCTGCGCCCGCTGGTCGGTCGCGACCCGCTCACCACGATCCTCGCCACCTTCGGGCTCTCGCTGGTGATCCAGAACTACGCGCTGTGGCAGTACGGCCCGGTGCCCCGCAAGATCGTGGAGCCGATCACCGGGCACTTCCGGCTCTTCTACGTCGAGTACCCGTGGTATCGACTCCTGATCGCCGTGCTGTCGGCGGCCATCATCGGCGGGCTGTACCTCTTCATGAAGTACGGCAAGCACGGCATCTGGATCCGCGCGACCACGCAGGACCGCGTGATGGCGGCCGCGATGGGCATCCCGGTGCCGTGGGTCCACACGGTCGTGTTCGCCATCGGCGCCGGCATGGCGGCCGCCAGCGGCGTGCTCTTCGGCCCGACGGTCGGCGTCAACCACGCGATGGGGTTCGACTTCACGCTGAGAGCGTTCGTCGTGGTCGTCGTGGGTGGCATGGGCAATCTCGGCGGCTCCATCCTCGCCTCGATCTTCATCAGCCTGCTAGAGTCGCTGGCGGCGATCTGGGTCAGCCCAGCTCAGGCCGTGATCGTATCGTTCGTCGCGCTCATCATCACGCTGCTCGTGCGCCCGACCGGCCTCTTCGTGCCGACGCCGAAATGACGCCACGCGCATCTCGAACAGGCCACCCGCGGCTCACGCCGGCCTCGCGCCACTCGCTACAATGACCGGACCATTCTCGGCCGGCGCCGCCGAGCGGGCGCTCGACACCCGCGCCCGGGGCGAAGGGCCGAGCGCCGCCTACTGGACCGGCTTCGTCATCGTCCTGGCCGCGCTGGCCGCCAGCCCGATCGTCCTCCCGGAGTTCTGGCAGCGCTTCGCGACCGAGATCCTGATCTGGGGCTTGCTGGCCATGTCGTCGGATCTGCTGATCGGCTACACGGGGATGGTGTCGTTCGGCCACTCGGCGTTCTTCGGCCTGGGGATGTATGGCGCCGCCGCCGCGCTGCTCGCCGTGCGGCCGCCGAACCTGTGGCTGGCGCTGGCGGCCGGCCTCCTCGCCGCCGCGGTCGTCGCGATGTTCGTGGCGTTCTTCTCCACCCGGCTGCGCGACATCTACTTCTCCATCACGACCCTGGTCTTCTCGCAGATCTTCTACGTCGTGATCTTCACCTGGACCGACGTCACCGGCGGCGAGAACGGCCTCACCTTCCAGCGGCCGCCCTTCGCAATCCCCGGGCTCCTCTCGCTGCCGTTCACCCGCGACGGCCTGCACTGGTTCGTGCTCGGCGTGGTGACGGTGTCCTACCTGCTCCTGCGTCGGATCACCCAGTCGCCCTTCGGCATGGTGCTGCAGTCGATCCGCGAGAACGAGCCGCGCACCCGCGCCATCGGCTACCACGTGGAGCGCTACAAGATCGTGGCCGTGATGCTGTCCGGGCTCTTCGCCGGGCTGGCCGGCGTCCTGTACGCCATCCAGAACAAGTTCGCGGCGCCGGACTTCGTGCTCTTCCTCGTCTCCGGCGAGACCGTCATCTTCAACGTGATGGGGGGGATGGGGACGCTGGTCGGGCCGGTGGCCGGGGCGGCCTTCTTCCTGCTGATGAAGGAGGTCTTCTCGCGCGTCTTCTACGAATACTACCTGATTCCGGTCGGCGTGATCTTCACGCTGATGGTGATCTTCCTGCCGCAGGGCCTGCTGGGGTTCCTCCGCCGCCGCCTCAACCAGTGAGGGCGGCCGCGCTCACCGGCCGAGGATCTCGTGGGTCTTCTGCACGAGCGCGTCGACGGTGAAGGGCTTGTGCAGGAAGCCGCGGCCCGGCCCGAGCCCACGATATTCCTCGACGGTGTCCTCGAGGTCGCCCGACAGGTAGAGCACCTTGGCGGCCGCGCGGGCGGGGCCGAGGCGCTGCAGCACGCCATGGCCGGCGGCGCCCGGGAGGAGCAGGTCGACGATCACCAGCGCGATCGGGCCCTGATGACCGAGGCTGGCGGCCATCGCCTCGTCGAGGTCGCGCGCGGCCAGCACGTGGTAATCGTGCAGCTCGAGGATCTCGGCGATGAGATCGCGCACGCCGGGCTCGGGCTCGACGACGAGCACGGTCGGCGGCCCGCCGGCGCCGGCGGCCGGGACCTCGGCGATCGTGTCGTGGCGCGGCAGGTACAGCGTGAACGTCGCGCCCTCGCCGACCTCGCTGGCCGCCTCGATGTGCCCGCCGCTCTGGCTGACGAACGCGAACACGGTGGCCAGCCCCAGGCCGGTGCCCCGGCCGGGCGGCTTCGTCGTGAAATAGGGCTCGAAGGCGCGCGACAGCGTGGCGGCATCCATCCCGCAGCCGGTGTCGGTGGCCCGCACCATCACCGCGCGCAACGGACCGGTCGGCGTCTGCTCGAGATCGACGTTGGCCGTGTCGATCGTGAGGCGTCCGCCGCCCGGCATCGCGTCGCGCGCGTTCAGGACGAGGTTGACCAGCGCCTGCTCGAGCTGGCCGGCGTTGACCCGCACGCGGCCGAGCCGCGGGTCCAGCGTCTGGGCGACCGTGATCGTGTCGCCCAGCAGCGGCGCCAGCGTGCGCACGACGCCGCCGACCGTCGCATTGAGATCGAGTAGCGTCGCCGCCGGCGCCGCCGCCCGGCTCGAGGTCAGCATGTGCTGGGTGAGGTTCAGCCCCCAGACGGCGGCCTTGCGGATCGACTCGGCGCCGGAGCGCAGCGGATCGGTCGGGTCCATCCGCTTGAGCATCAGCTCGCTGTACCCGCTGATCACCGCCAGGATGTTGCTGAAGTCGTGCGCCACGCCACCGGCCAGGCGGCCCACCGTCTCCAGCCGCCGCGCCTCGCGCAACTCGTCTTCAAGCTGACGCGCGCGGGCGCGCGCGCGTTCCAGCTCGGCGCCGAGGCGCTCGGCCTCCGCCATCGCCTCGGACAGCGTGAGGTCGCGACGCTTCATGGGCGCGCGCCCGCCGGAGGGGACGAGGTCACCTAACGTCGTCGCCATGCGTCCCCGCGCCGGTCGGCGGGTCCGGAAAGAGCGGGAGCTCGATCCGGAACGTGGTGCCGCCGCCGCTCGCGCTCCGGAAATCGATGCTGCCGCCGTGATCCTCGACGATCTTGTGGGTCAGCGCCAGCCCCAGGCCGGTGCCGCCGTCCTTGGTGCTGAAGAACGGGTTGAAGACCCGGTCGGCATCGTCGGCCCGGATGCCGATGCCGGTGTCCTCGATCTCGATGCGCACCCGGCGGCCGCCGCCGGCGCGATGCCGTCCAGGCAGGACGAAGTCGGGGCCGTCGGTCCAGCCGGCGCGCACGGTCAGTCGGCCGCCGGCTGGCATCGCGTCGAGCGCGTTGCGCGCGAGGTTGACCAGCGCCTGATAGAGCGCGTCGGGGTCGGCCCACACGGGGGCCAGGTCCCGCGCGTACTCGCGCACGACGCGCACCGAGGCGGTCTCCATCTCGTGGGCGTACAGCTCGATCGTGCGCTCGATCAGGGCCGGCAGGCGCACCGGCGAGAAGCTGAGCCGGGCCGGCCGCGCCAGCTCGAGCAGGCGCTCGACGATGCCGTTGATCCGCTCCAGCTCGCGCGGCACCACCGCCTGGAACTTCGCCCGGAACTGCTCGTCGTCGAAGCGCCGCGTCAGGTGACGGCTGAACGTCAGCAGCGAGGTGAGCGGATTCTTGATCTCGTGGGCGAGACCGGCGGCCAGACTGCCGAGGGCGGCCAGCCGGTCGGAGCGCCGCAGCCGATGCTCGAGCTCGCGCACGACGCTGACGTCGCGGATGGCGGCGATGACGCCGAGGTCCTTGCCCTCGCCGCCCTTGAGCGGCGCCGCGCTGATCTCCACCGGCAGCGTGCGGCCGTTGCGGCGGCGCAGCGTGGCGGGCAGGCCCGCCGACGCGGCCCGGCTGGCGATCGTCTCCATCAGGATCTCGCCGAGCTCCGGCGTCTCGACGAAGACTTCCGTGCAGTAGCGGCCGGCCACCTCGCCGGCGAAGAAGCCCGTCAGCATCTCGGCGGCCGAGTTGAGCGTCACCACGCGGCCGTCGAGGTCGACGGTGACGATGCCGGTGGTCAGCGAGGCCAGGATGTTGTCGGTGTAGCTCTTGAGGTCGGCCAGCTCCTCGAGGCGCTGGCGCAGCTCGGTGTTGGCGCCCTCCAGCGCGGTGCGCTGCTGGCGGAGCTGCGCGGCCATGTGATTGAAAGCGGCGGCCAGCCGGCCGATCTCGTCGTCAGTGGCCGGCTCGATGCGCAGGTCGAGCTCGCCGCGCGAGATGGCGGCGGCGGCCTCGGCGAGGGCCTGCACGGGGCGCGAGATGCGCCGGGCCACCAGGGCGGCGGCCAGGCCACCCAGCAGCAGCGTGACGGCCGTCAGGCCCGCCAGCTCCCAGCGCGTGCGCCGGATCAGCGCTTCCATGCGCTGCTTGGACAGGCCGACGCGCACCGTGCCCCACCGCTGGCCCTGCACGACGATGGGCTCCGCGAAGTCGTAGACCGCCTGCCCGCTCCGCGTCGTCGTCTCCTGCAGCAGCGGCTGGCCGGCGGCGACGGCGCGTCGATCCACCTCGCCCGGCAGCACCGAGCCCACACGCTCCAGCCGCGCGCTGTGGGCGGCGACGCGGCCCTCGCCGTCGAGGACGATGGCGTACTGCACGTCCTCCTCGGCGGCCAGCTGGGCGACGTTCTGCTCGAGCGCGGTGAAGTTGTAGAGCAACAGCGGGCTCTGGGAGATCGCCGCGAGGTCGCGGGCCAGGACCTCGCCACGGCGCTGAGCCTCGTCCACGACGGCGGTGTGCTGGCGGTGCTCGACGACCGCCATGACGGCCGCCATCAGCAGGCAGATGACCAGCACGGTCCCCCACAGGAGCTTGCTCTGGAGCGAGCGACCGGCGAGCGTGGCGAGCTTCACCGCGCCGGCTCCAGCCAGATCTTGCGGAACGGGATGTAGGGATCGCCGAGCCCGCTCACCTGGACGCTGCGCACGTAGGGCTGGAACACGCGCTCGTACGTGTAGTGGAAGAAGGGAATGACGACGGCGTCGTCGAGGATCAGCTGTTCGGCACGCCGGTACAGCTCCACACGCCGCTGGCCGTCACTCTCGTTGCGGGCGCGGATCAGCAGCTCGTCGAGCTGCGGGTTGGCGTAGCCGGTGTAGTTCCGGGGGCTCCGGGAGTGGAACAGCTTGAAGAGAAAGTTGTCCGGGTCGGGGACGTCCGCGAACCACGCGTACTGGAAGAGGGGGAACTGGCCTTCGGCGAGCATCCGGGAGAACTGCGGCCAGTCGGTCAGGTACTTGAACTCGGCGTGCACACCGACGGCGTCCAGGTCGCGCACGATCGCCTGGTGCTCCTTGTCGAGCTTCACGCTGGCCCAGATCGTCAGGGGCGGCAGGCCGCGGCCGCCCGGATACCCGGCCTGGGTCAGCAGCACGCGGGCGCGCGCGGGATCGTGGGGATAGCCGTTCAGCTGGGGGTTGTAACCCAGCGTGCCCGGCGGCAGGATGCCCCGCGCGAGCACGAAGCGACCGAGCGTGGCCTCCTGGATGACCGCCTCGCGGTCGATGGCGTAGATCAGCGCCTGGCGCACGCGCGGATCGGTGAGCGGCTTGACGCGCGTGTTCATACCGATGAAGCGCACGCTGAACATCGGGCGCTTCACGTGGGTGCCGCGAACCGTCTTCACCAGATTCGGATAATCCTGCATCGGCAGCGGACTGTCCTCGAGGTTGCCGCGCCGATACTCGTCGTACATCGCGGCCATCTGCTCGCCGGCGAAGATGCGGTACACGATGCGGCCGATGCGGGGCGCCCCGTCGAAGTAGGCGGGGTTGGCGGTCAGGACGATCTCCTTGCCCCGCTCCCAGTGCTCGAAGCGGAAGGGACCGGTGCCGACCGGGGCGGCGCCGAAGGCCTCGCCTTTCTGACTCACCACGTCCCGCGGGACGATCTTGGCGTGTCCCACCGCCAGCATGGAGACCAGCGGCACCTGCGCCTCGTCGAGGACGATCCGGACGGTGGACGGATCGAGCGCGGTGATGCCGCGCACGGTGGCCGCCCGGCCCTCGCGGTAGTCCTGCGCTCCCTGGATGTTGGCGAAGAGGTCGGCGGCCGCCGACTTCACGTGGGGGTCGAGCAGGCGCGTGAGCGAGTACACGACGTCCTCGGCCGTGACGTCCCGCCCGTGGTGGAACTTCACGCCCTTACGGAGCGTGAACGTCCACGTGAGGTTGTCCCGCGAGGCCTTCCAGTACTGGGCAAGAGCGGGCACGATCGTCAGCGTCTGGTCGAATTCGACGAGACCGTCGAAGATCTGCTGGGCCACGGAGCGGCCGTACACGTCACCGATACGGGCCGGATCGAGCGTCGCCGGCTCGTTGCCGAGCGGACGACGATAGACGAGCGGCCGGGCGGCATCAGTCCTGCGCTCCTGCGCGCGGGCCGGCGCCCACGGCATCACCAGCATGACGAGCATCAGCGCCACGAGGACAGGGGGGCTTACGCCCCCCTTCCTCGCCGTAGCGCAGGACCATCGGGTCCTGCCCACGGCCGGCGCTGTCGAGCAGCGGCCTAGTACCCGCCGCCACCACCGTCGGCAGTGCCGATCGCCTGGAACAGCTGGGTGGACCCGGACGTGCCCGACTCGATCACGGGCAGGACGAGCAGGAACGAGGCGAGCAGAAGTGCGGCGGCCAGGACTTTGCTCATGGGGCTCCCCTTTCGGCGGTTTGGAGGCCCTCACCATGAGGGCTCCGACTCGGGAGAGCGTAAAGCAAATCGGTCGCCACGGCCTTCGCGCGGTGGAGCGCTGCGGAAACGGCCGATTCTTCGTGGCGTCGTTCACGGTCGCGCCGATACTGCCCCGGGCCGTGTGCACAGCTGCAGTGCATCCGCGCGAGGCGGCCGTACGCCGCAAGCGCTGGATTCTCGGGCCCGTTCGAACGATGTGGCCAACTACGGTGCAGCCTGGCCCGTTACTGGGCGCCACTCCGAAGATCGCGCGCGCGAATCTTCCAGCGGGCGAGCTTGGCCTTGAGGGAGTTGCGGTGGATGCCGAGCGCGCGCGCGGCCTCGCTCACGTTGCCGTCGACGCGGTCGAGCATGCGCAGGACCATCTGGCGCTCGAACCGGTCGGTGGCCTCGTTGAGCGGCACCGCCTCGCTGAACGTGTCGCCGGGGGCCCCCACCGAGAGCTCCATCGGCAGGTCGTCCACGCCGATCGAAGCGCCCTCGACCAGCACCGCCGAGCGCTCGACGACGTTCTGCAGCTCGCGCACGTTGCCGGGCCAGCCGTAGGCGCACAGGGCCGCCAGCGCCTCCGGCGTCGGCCCGTCGATCCGCTTGCCGAACTCGTGGTTGAAGCGACGGATGAAGTGCCGGACGAGCAACGGGATGTCCTCGCGGCGCGCGCGCAGCGGCGGCACCGCCAGGTGCACGACGTTCAGCCGGTAGTAGAGGTCGTCGCGGAAGCCGCCGCGGGCGACGGCCTCGGTGAGGTCGACGTTCGTGGCGGCGATGATGCGCACGTCGATCTTGATCGCGCGGCCGGAGCCGACCCGCTCGATCTCGCGCTCCTGCAGGACGCGGAGGAGCTTGGCCTGCAGCTCGGGCCTGAGCGTGGCGATCTCGTCGAGGAACAGCGTGCCGCCCTGGGCCAGCTCGAAGCGGCCGAGCTTGCGCTGGAAGGCCCCGGTGAAGGCGCCCTTCTCGTGCCCGAACAGCTCGGACTCGATGAGCGTGTCGGCGATCGCGGCGGGGTTGACCGCCACGAAGGGCTTGTCGCGCCGCGGGCTCTGCCGGTGGATCGCGCGCGCGATCAGCTCCTTGCCGGTGCCGCTCTCGCCGGTGATGAGCACGGTGGTCGACGTGCGCGACACGTGGGACACCAGCCGGAAGAGCTTCTGCACCTCGGGGTGCTGGCCGACGATCAACGGCTTGGTGAGGTAGTCGAAGGCACCGAGCTTCATCGCGGCCACCGCCGTGCGGACGGTCTTCACCGCGGTGACGAGAATCACCTCGACGCTCTCGTCGAGGGCCTTGATCCGCTCGAGCACCTCGATGCCGTCCATCCCCGGCAGCCGGATGTCGAGCAGGACGAGGTCGACCTGGGCGGAGCGGAGGACGTCGAGGGCGGCCGGCCCGTCGGGCACGTCGACGACCTCGTAGTCGTCGTCGAGGATCAGCCGGAACGACTCCCGCAGACCCGGCTCGTCGTCGACGACGAGGATGACGGGGCGGAGCGCCCGGGAGCCGTCCCCGGGTTCGAGCGGCCGCACCTGCGCTGTCATGCCGCTGGGACTCTAGCATCATGGGGGCCCCGGAATGGCCCCCAAACCCCCACCCGTTCATCGCGCTCCGGCGGAGCCGAGGCGCTCCTCTGTCGCGCGTCGGCGGAGCCGGGGCGCTCCTCTGTCCCGCGCCAACGGAGGTGGGGCAGTCCTCTGTCCGGCGCCAACGAAGGTGGGGCGATCCTCTGTCGCGCGTCGGGGAGGCTGCGGGCCGGCTAAGTGTCTGGATTTTCGGACATTGACGGTGACTCCGCGAAGGCGAACAATCGCGGCGTGCTGGCTTGTGTGCTGTCGGCGGCGCTGAGGGGTGTCGAGGCCGCGCTCGTGCGTGTCGAAGTCGACGTCGCCCCCGGGCTGCCGGCGTTCACCACGGTCGGGCTGCCGGACTCGGCAGTGCGGGAGAGCCGCGAGCGCGTGCGCACGGCGATCCGGAACGCCGGCTTCGCGTTCCCGGCGGACCGCATCACGGTGAACCTGGCGCCGGCCGACGTCCGCAAGGAAGGCGCGTCGTTCGATCTACCGATCGCCCTCGGCATCCTCGCTGCCACCGGGTCGCTACGCGACGGAGCGCTCGACCCGTTCGCCGTCGTCGGCGAGCTGGCGCTGGATGGCCAGATCCAGCCCGTGCGCGGCGCCCTCGCCGTCGGCCTCGCCTGCCGCCGCCGGGGCATCGCCACGCTGCTGGTGCCGCGCGACAACTGCGCCGAGGCCGCGGCCGTCGACGGCTTGCGCGTGCTGCCGGCGGCGACGCTGCGCGACGCCGTCTCCATGCTGAACGGCGAAACGCTCGCGGCGACGCCGCCACCGGCGGCACCGCCGGCAACGGTCGCGGCCGACGACGTCGACTTCGCCGACGTGCGCGGCCAGGTGCACGCCAAGCGCGCGCTGGAGATCGCGGCGGCGGGTGGCCACAACGTGCTGCTGGTCGGCCCGCCGGGCGCCGGCAAGACGATGCTGGCGCGACGGCTGGCCGCGATCCTGCCGCCGCTCGGCCGCGACGAGATCATCGAGGTGTCAACGATCTGGTCGGTCGCCGGGCTGCTGCCGCGGCGCGGGGGACTCATGACCGAGCGGCCGTTCCGGGCGCCCCACCACACGATTTCCGTCTCCGGCCTGATCGGCGGCGGCAGCCCGCCGCATCCCGGCGAGGTGACACTCGCGCACCGCGGCGTGCTCTTCCTCGACGAGCTGCCGGAGTTCCAGCAGCACGTCCTCGAATCGCTGCGCCAGCCGCTCGAAGACGGGCGCGTCGCCATTGCGCGGGCCACCGGCGTCGGTGACTTCCCCGCACGCTTTCTGCTCGTGGCGGCCGCCAACCCCTGCCGCCGCGGCTGTCCATCGTTCGAGCGATGCCTCTGCACGCCGGCCGAGCGCAACCGTTATCTCGGGCGCCTCTCCCGCCCCCTGCTGGACCGGATCGACCTGCAGGTGGAGCTGCCGGCCCTCGAGGCCGCCGAGTTCCAGGGGGGCGGCGGCGGGATCGGCTCGACGACGATTCGGGCCCGCGTGCTGGTCGCGCGCGAGCGCCAGCGTGAGCGGCTCCACGGGACGGGCCTGAGCGTCAACGCCGAGATGAGCCCGCGTCTGCTCCGGCGCCTCTGCCCGCTCGCTCCCGAAGGCGCCCGTCTCATGGGTGCAGCCATGACGCGGCTCGGCCTCTCGGCTCGCGGCCACGATCGGGCGCTCCGGGTGGCCCGCACGATCGCCGACCTCGCCGGCCTCGCCACGGTCGCGGCCGAGCACTGCGCCGAAGCCGTCCAGTACCGCGGTCTCGACCGCTCCTGGCGGGGATAACCGCCAGCGGGCGCACCAAAGGGTGACCGCAGGCCGCGTCGGAGAGCCGACCCGGGTCCCGGACCGGCTTGGCCAAGCCGATGGCGTCGCGTTTGCTGTCCCCGGTTCTGTGCTCGGCACGAGGCACCGCTATCCATGGACAGCTTGGGCAGCTTTGCGGACTACGACCTCGTCCCGAGGGTCGGCTCCGGCGCAGCGATGAAGGACCTCGACGCCAACCTCATCATCGCCAACGCTCCGGACCCGGTCTTCGTGTCCAGCCTGGACGGCAAGATCCTGCTCGCGAACGAGGCGGTCTCCGAGCTGCTGGGGTTCCGCAAGGACGAGGTCCTCGAGCAGTCGCTCTCCCGCTTCGTCAGCCTGGACGAGGCCCGCGAGCTCATGGTGGCCCTCGGCGAGGTCGTGGCCCGTGGCGTCACGCGCAACGTCCGGCTCAATCCGCGCAGCGCCTCCGGCGAAGTCATTCCTACCACTCTCAATGCCTCGGCCCTGCGCGGCCCCGCCGGCGAGGTCATCGGCGTCATCGGCATCCTGCGCGACATGCGCGAGCTCGACAAGGCGCGCGCCTACGCCGAGAGCCTCATCAAGAACGCGCCCGATCCCGTCTTCGTCTCTGATCTCCAAGGCAAGATCCTGCAGGCCAACGACGCCGTCTACACGCTGCTGGGGTTCCGGACCGCCGAGGTCGTCGAGCAGTCGCTGTCGCGTTTCATCAGCGTCGACGAGGCGCGGGAGTTCATGGCCGCCCTGCGGGAGGTCGTGGCCCGCGGCGTCACCCGGAACGCGCGGCTGAATCCGCGGAGCGCCTCGGGTGCGGTCATCCCCACGACGCTCAACGCGTCGGCCCTGCGCAACCCCGACGGCACCGTGATCGGCGCAATCGGCATCCTGCGCGACATGCGCGCCTACGAGATCGTGGTTCGCGACCTCGAGGAGTCCCGCCGGAAGCTGGACGAGGCGAACCGCGCGAAGGACGAGTTCCTGGCGACGCTCTCACACGAGCTGCGCACCCCGCTCAACGCGATCCTGGGCTGGGTGCGCCTGCTGCGGTCCGGGACGCTCGATGCCGTCGGCGCCCGCCGGGGTCCCGAGGTGATCGAGCGCAACACCCGGGTGCTCGCCCAGCTGATCGAAGACCTCCTCGACGTCTCCCGCATCATCACCGGCAAACTCCGCCTGGATGTCCGATCGGTCGATCTGGTCTCCGTCATCGTGGCCGCCGTGGAAGCGGTGCAGACCGCGGCCGATGCCAGAAGCATCAGGCTCGAGGCGAGCCTGGACGGAGCCCTCGGCCCCATCTCGGCCGACCCCAGTCGCCTGCAGCAGGTGGTCTGGAACCTCCTCACCAACGCGATCAAGTTCACGACGATGGGCGGCCGTGTGGACATCCGGCTGGAGCGTGCCGACTCGGTGGCGCGGATCATCGTCACGGACACCGGCAAGGGCATTCGGCCTGACCTGCTGCCGTTCGTGTTCGACCGCTTCCGCCAGGGCGAGGCGTCGATCGGCCGCCGATACGGCGGCCTCGGTCTCGGGCTTGCCATCGTCCGGCACATCGTCGAGTTGCATGGCGGCGACGTCCGGGCCGAAAGCGGAGGGGAGGGCTGCGGGGCGGTCTTCACCGTCGACCTGCCCATCAACGCCATCCTCGCCAGCGAGGTCGCGCCGGCGCCGGCGCGCCGCCTGGTCGATCGCGAGGCGGTTGTTCGACCGGCCAGCCTGCAGGGGCTCCGTGTCCTGGTCGTCGACGACGAGGCAGACGCGCGCGAGCTCATGCGCATGGTCCTGCGGTCCTCCGGCGCCGACGTCATGGCCGCCGCCAGCGCGGACGAGGCCGTCGAGCAGGTGGAGCAGTGGCGCCCCGACGTTCTGGTCAGCGACATCGGCCTGCCCGGCGACGATGGCTACGTGCTGATCCGGCGGCTCAGAGAGCGGGAAACAGGGCGTGGCTGGTCGATCCCGGCGCTCGCCGTGACCGCCTATGCGCGGGCCGAAGACCGAACGCGGGCGCTCTCGGCCGGGTTCCAGATGCACGTGGCCAAGCCCCTCGAGCCGGCCGATCTGGTCGCCGCGATCGCCAATCTCGTCAGAAAGGACGGCGGTAGCGCGACAGCGGAGGCGTCGTAAGGGGCGCTCGTGCGAGAATGCCCCGCGGTCCGATCCGCCGGCTGGAGGAAGCGGTCATGGGGCGTCCCGTGCTGGTCGTCGTCGACGTGCAGGAACGGCTCTTCAACGCCATGGACGCCGAGCGGCGCGACGACATGGTGACCAACGTCAAGATCCTCGTGACCGCCGCCCGGCGTCTCGGCGTCCACATCCTGACGACGGAGCAATATCCGAAGGGGCTGGGACGGACGCTGCCGGAGGTGCGCATGCTGCTCGAGGACACGACGCCGTTCGAGAAGACGACGTTCTCGTGCGCCGACGCTGCCGGCTTCGTCGAGCGTCTCCAGGCGCTCGACGCCGACCACGTGATCCTGACCGGCGTCGAAGCCCACGTGTGCGTCCTGCTCACCGCGCTGGCGCTGCTCGCCCAGGGATTCCGCGTGTCGATCGTCGCCGACGCCGTGTGCTCGCGCCGCGCGGCCGCGATGGAGATCGGCCTGGCTCAGGCCCGCCAGGCCGGCGCCGTCGTCACCGGAACCGAAACCCTCGTCTTCCAGCTCCTCGGCCGGGCCGACACCGAAGCCTTCCGCGACCTCAGCAAGCTCCTCCGCTGAGCCTCGGCCGCGCCCGACGGAGGGCCGCCAGAGCCCTCGCGCGTTCTGCGACATCGAGGGGGCGTCAGGGCCACCGCGCCACCGGGGGGGCGGTTGCGCGTCATCGAGGGGCCGTCACATCAGCGGGCGGGTCGTGCGTCATCGAGGGGCGCCCCGGCTCCGCCGGGGCGCCCCGAGCCGCCATTGGGGGGGCCCGTTCGAGGCCCCTCATCTGTTTTAAGGCCGTCCGCGCGGCGGGATGTTCGTGTAGACGATCGTGCCGTCGGGGGCGACGGTCTGGTAGATCCGGGTCGGCGGCGTCGTGCCGCCCTCGACCGGCCCCCCGTAGAAGTACAGGACCTTCGTCACGTAGTCCTGGGTCTCCGGATACGGGGGAATGCCGCCGTACTGCACGACCGCTTTCTCGCCCGCATTGTAGGCAGCGAGCGCGAAGGGCAGGTTGATGAACCGGTCGATCAGGCTACGGAGGTGACGCACGCCCCCTTCGATGTTCTGGCGCGGGTCGAAGGAATTTCGCACGCCGAGCGTCGCCGCCGTCGTCGGCATCAGCTGCATGAGACCCCTGGCACCCTTGGGCGAGACCGCGCGCGGGTTGAAACCGGACTCCGCGCGGATCACCGCCGACACCAGCTTGAAGGGCAGCCCGTAGCGCTCGGCCGCGTCGCGGATCTCCTGCAGGTACGGCGCCGTGTCGCCGTCGGGCAGGCGCAGCCAGCCGGCGTCCGTTCCCGAGGTGACGCCCATGCGCTGGTACTGCGGGTCGCTGGGCGCGTTCGTGAAGTGCACCGTGCCGTCGGGGGCGGTCAGCTTGAACGTCTCGGCGTCCGCGGGAGCGGCCCAGACGATCGTGGCGAGCAGGGCCGCCACAGGAAGGAACAGGCGAGGGCACACGGTGACACCATCTTAGCCAAGTCCGGTGCGGTGGTGCAACGCCCCGGCGGCGACGCCGCCGGGGCCAGGGGAATCGCGGGCTTAGACCCCGCTGCCGGCGAGCTCGGGCGCGGCGCTCGGCACGGCGTCGAACGCCGCGCGCAGGACCTCGGGGATCGAGTCCACGAGGTGGAACGTCATCACGTCCCGCACGGTGGCCGGGACGTCTTCGAGAAGGTTCTTCTCGTTACGCCGCGGCAGGATGACGGTACGGACGCCGGCCCGGTGCGCGGCCAGGATCTTCTCCTTGATGCCGCCGACGGGCAGGACGCGCCCCGACAGGCTCACCTCGCCGGTCATCGCGAGACCCGGCCGCACGGGGCGCTCGGTCAACAGCGAGACGAGCGCCGTCGCCATCGTCACGCCGGCCGATGGCCCATCCTTGGGAATGGCGCCGGCGGGGACATGCACGTGAATGTCCGAGCGCTGCCAGAAATCGGCCGCGATCCCGAGCTCGATCGCGTGCGAGCGGACCCAGGCCAGGGCCGCCTGCACCGACTCCTTCATCACGTCACCGAGCTGCCCGGTCAGCGTCAGCGTGTGGGTGCCGGGCATGCGCGTCGCCTCGACGAAGAGGATGTCGCCGCCGGCCGGGGTCCACGCCAGCCCGGTGGCGACTCCTGGCACACGCGTGCGCTCCTCCAGCTCTTCGAACTCGAAGCGCGGCGCCCCCAGGAAGGACGTGACGGCGTCGGGCGTGATCTGCGCTGGCTCGGTCCGGCCCTCGGCCCGGCGGCGCGCCACCTTGCGGCAGATACTCGCGATCTCGCGCTCGAGACCGCGGACGCCCGCCTCGCGGGTGTAGCCGCGCGCCAGCAGCCGCAGCGCCCCCGGCGCGAAGTCGATGTCCTCCGGCGCCAGGCCGTGCTCGCGCGCCTGCTTGGGCACCAGGTGGCGCCGGGCGATGGCGATCTTCTCTTCCTCGGTGTACCCGGCCAGATGAATGATCTCCATCCGATCGCGCAGCGGCGGCGGCACGGTGTCGATCACGTTGGCCGTGGTGATGAACAGCACGCGCGAGAGATCGAATGCGACGTCGAGATAGTGGTCGCGGAACGCGGAATTCTGCTCGGGATCGAGCACCTCGAGCAGCGCCGAGGCGGGATCGCCGCGAAAATCCATCCCCAGCTTGTCGATCTCGTCGAGCATCAGCACCGGGTTCCGGCTGCCGGCGCGGCGCAGACCCTGGGCGATCTGGCCGGGCAGGGCGCCGATGTACGTGCGCCGATGGCCGCGGATCTCCGCCTCGTCGCGCATGCCGCCCAGCGAGAGGCGGTGGAACTTCCGGCCGAGGGCCCGCGCCACCGACCGCCCCAGCGAGGTCTTGCCGACACCCGGCGGGCCGACGAAGCACAGGATCGGATCCTTGCCCTCCGGCCGGATCTTCTTCACGGCGAGGTACTCGAGGATGCGCTCCTTGATCTTCTCGAGACCCTCGTGGTCGTCGTCGAGAATCGCCGCCGCTCGCGCAAGGTCGGCGTCGTCGGTCGTCTCCTGCTTCCACGGCATGGCCACGAGCCAGTCGATGTAGGTGCGCGCCACGGTGTACTCGGCGGCGGCCGGCGGCATCTTGGCCAGCCGGTCGAGCTCGCGCAGGGCCTCGGTGCGCGCCTCCTCGGACATCCCGGCGGCGTCGATCTTCTGCCGCAGCGTCTCGATCTCTTGCGCGCGCTCGTCGGACTCGCCCAGCTCCTTCTGGATGGCCTTGAGCTGCTCGCGCAGGTAGTACTCGCGCTGGCTCTTGGAGACCTCCGATTGCACCTCGGACTGGATCTTCGAGCCGAGCTCGAGGACCTCGGCCTCCTTGGCCAGCATGCCGGCGAGCTTCTGCAACCTCTCGCGCACGTTGTACGTCTCCAGCAGCTCCTGCTTCCGCTCGTTGGCGAGGGTCGGCAGCGAGGCGGCGATGAGATCGCCCAGCGCACCAGGCGCCTCGGTGTCGCCGACCACGTTGATCAGCTCGTCCGGCAGGCCGGGCGAGAGCGACACGACCTTCTCGAACAACGAGCGCACGCTGCGCACGAGGGCCTCCAGCTCCAGATCGACGGCCGGGGCCGCCTCGTCGATGGCCTCCACGCGCGCTCTCAGGAACGGCTGCCGCTCGATGACCTCGAGCAGGCGGAAGCGGCCGAGGCCCTGCACGATCACCCGCAGGCTGCCGTCGGCTTGCTTGACCATCTTGTGGATGACGGTCACGGTTCCGACCGGGTGGAGGCCCTCCAGGCCGGGCGCGTCGTCCTGTGGATCCCGCTGCATCACGGCGCCGACGAGGCGGCCGCTCTGGACGGCCTCCTCGATCAGGCGCACGGACGAGGGCCGGCCGGCGCCGAGCGGCAGCACCGCGTGGGGCATCAAGACGGTGCCGCGCAGGGGCAGGATGGCCAGGATGTCGGGCACGAGCCCGGCTCGATACTCTTTTGCGTCACTCATGAGTGCGCCGTCGCTTTCTCAGAACAGATCGACGGGTTTCAGCTGGTTGCTGGCCGCCCGGACCAGCGCCTCCCGCGGGGGGCTGCCGGCGCTGGGGACCTCGCCGCCGCTCTCGCGAACATAGGCCAGCAGGTCCTCGATCTGTCGCTGCATTTCGGTCATTCGCCGCCTCATTTTTAGGATGATCTCGACGCCGGCGAGATTCACGCCGAGATCGCGGGTGAGGCGGAGCAGCCGCGCGATGTCCTCCACGTCCTCGGCGGAGTACATGCGCGTCTGCCCCTCGGTACGGCTCGGTCTCACCAGCCCTTTCTTCTCGTAGAACCGCAGCGTCTGCGGATGCACCTTCAGCATGTCGGCGACGACGCCGATCATGTACAGCGGCTTCGATCGGTCGTTCACGACGCTCCTCCCCGGAAGCGGGCGAGATCGGCCCGGGAGGGCCCCGGCAGGAGTCGCTCGAGCTCGCGGACCAGCTCGTCGGTCCGCGCGTCGAGGCCCGTCGGCATCTCGACCCGCACCGTCACATAGAGGTCGCCCGTCGTTCCGTCGGCCAGCCGCGGCAGTCCGTGACCCCGCAGGCGGAACACCTGACCGGCCGCCGTGCCCGGCGGCACCACCAGTACCGTGTCGTCGAGCGGCGTCGGGACGCGGATGCGCGCCCCGCGCAAGGCCTCCCATACCCCGATCGGAATCTCACAGTGCACGCCGTCGCCCGTGCGCGTGAAGAGCGGGTGCTCCCGCACGCGGGTACTCACGATCAGGTCGCCGCGCGCGCCGCCGAACGGGCCGGCGCTGCCCTCGCCCGGCACCCGGACCTGGGTGCCGGAATCGACGCCGGGCGGCACGACCACCGTGAGCGCGTCGACCGCCCGCCGCACGCCGCGCGCCTGGCAGACGGCGCAGGCTCGGCTATCGCGCCGGCCGCTGGCGCCGCACGCGCCGCACGGCGAGAAGCGCGGCACGTTCAGCCGCAGAGTGGCGCCGCGCGCGACGTCGGCGAAGTCGATCTCCACCGTGACGTGCACGTCGTCACCCCGCCGCCCGGCGGCCACCCCGTCGGCGTCGAGCGCCGGGCCGAAGCGGTCGTAGAGCGCCCGCGCCTGGGGATCGCTGAGGACGCGATACGCCTCGGCGATCTCCTCGAAGAGCGCGAGCGCCGCGGTGTCCCAGAAATTGACGTCGGGCGAGTACTGCCGCGCGAGCCGCTGGTACGCCTGGCGGATCTCGCGCGGCGGCGCCGTCGCGGCGATGCCGAGCACCGCGTAGTAGTCGCGACGCATGGAACGTCTCCGCCTACTTCTTCTCGCCCAGATCCTCGAACTCGGCGTCGACGACCTCGCCCTCCTTGGGGCCGCCGGCCGCCCCGCTCGGCTGCGGCCCCGCCCCTGGCGCGCCCTGGGCCTGCTGGGCCTCGCGGTACATCACTTCGGCGAGCTTGTGCGAGGCCCGGGTGAGGTTGTCCTGCGCCCGCTTGATGCGCTCCACGTCCTCGCCCTTGAGCGCCTCCTTGGCCTCGTTCAGCGCCTCCTCCACCGCCTTGCGGTCGGCCTCCGGGAGCTTGGCGCCGTGCTCGGCCAGCGTGCGCTCGGTGGAATAGACGAGCGAGTCGGCCTGGTTGCGCGTCTCGATCTCCTGCTTCCGCCTGGTGTCCTCGGCGGCGTTGGCCTCCGCTTCCTTCACCATGCGATCGATGTCGTCCTTCGTCAGCGTCGACGAGGCCGTGATCGTGATCTTCTGCTCCTTGCCGGTCGCCTTGTCGCGCGCCGACACGTTGAGGATGCTGTTGGCGTCGATGTCGAACGTCACCTCGATCTGCGGCATGCCGCGCGGCGCCGGCGGAATGCCGACCAGGTGGAACTTGCCGAGCGTGCGGTTGTCCCGCGCCATCGGCCGCTCGCCCTGGAGGACGTGCACCTCGACCGACTCCTGGTTGTCGGCGGCCGTGGTGAACGTCTCGCTCTTCTTGGTCGGGATCGTGGTGTTGCGCGGGATCAACGTCGTCATGACGCCCCCCAGCGTCTCGATGCCGAGGGAGAGCGGCGTGACGTCCAGCAGCACCACGTCCTTGACCTCGCCGGTGAGCACGGCCGCCTGTACGGCGGCGCCGACGGCGACCACCTCGTCCGGATTGACCCCCTTGTGGGGCTCCTTGCCGAAGAGCTGCTTGACGACCTCCTGCACCTTCGGCATCCGCGTCTGGCCGCCGACCAGCACGACCTCGTCGATGTCCTTGGCCGTCACGCCGGCGTCCTGCATGGCCTGCCGGCAGGGACCGAGGGTGCGATCCACGAGATCGGCGACGAGCGATTCCAGCTTGGCCCGGGTCAGCGTCGTCACCAGGTGCTTCGGCCCGCTGGCGTCGGCCGTGATGAACGGCAGGTTGATCTGCGTCTCCTGGGTCGTCGAGAGCTCGATCTTGGCCTTCTCGGCGGCCTCGTAGAGGCGCTGAAGGGCCATCGGGTCCTGGCTCAGGTCGATGCCCTGGGACTTCTTGAACTCGGCCACCAGCCAGTCGACGACCGCCTTGTCGAAGTTGTCGCCGCCCAGGTGGTTGTCGCCCGAGGTGGCCTTGACCTCGAACACGCCGTCGCCGATCTCCAGGATCGACACGTCGAACGTGCCGCCGCCCAGGTCGAAGACCAGGATGGTCTGGTCGGACTCCTTGTCGAGGCCGTAGGCCAGCGACGCGGCGGTCGGCTCGTTGATGATGCGCAGGACCTCCAGGCCGGCGATCTTGCCGGCGTCCTTGGTGGCCTGCCGCTGGCTGTCGTTGAAGTAGGCCGGGACCGTGATCACGGCCTGGGTCACCTTCTCGCCCAGGTAGGCCTCGGCAGCCTCCTTGAGCTTGCGCAGGATCATGGCGGAGATCTCGGGCGGCGCGTACTGCTTGCCGCGCACCTCGATGCGGGCCTCGCCGTTGGCGGCCTTCACGACCTTGTAGGGAACGAGCTTGATCTCCTGCACGACCTCGTCGTGGCGGCGGCCCATGAAGCGCTTGATGGAGAAGACGGTGTTCTCGGGATTCGTGATCGCCTGGCGCTTGGCCACCTGCCCGACGAGGATCTCGCCGTCCTTCGTGAAGGCGACCACCGACGGGGTCAGGCGACTGCCCTCTTGATTTGGAATGACTGTGGGGTTGCCACCTTCCATGACGGCGACGACCGAGTTCGTCGTCCCCAGATCAATGCCGATCACTTTCGCCATGATTCCTGCGCTTCCTTTCTCGCCTCATCGAGCGCCGGCTTTGCCGGCGCACTCCCTTCTGGGGGAGGCTTGGGAGGGGGCCTCGACGGCCCCCTCCCAGGGGCTTAGAGAATGTCGATCTTGATCTCGCGCGGCTTGAGCTCCTCGGCCTTCGGCAGCGTGATCTGCAGCACGCCGTCGCGGTACGTCGCCTTCACCTTGTCGGCCTGGACGGCCATCGGCAGCTGCACCAGCCGCTCGAACTGGCCGTAGGCGCGCTCGACGTGGAGGAACTTCTGATCCTTGGACTCGTCCTCCCAGCGGCGCTCACCCTTGATCGAGAGGAGATCGCCCGTGATCGACACGGCAATGTCCTTCTCGCGAACGCCGGGCACTTCGACGGTCAGGACGAGATCGTCCTTCGTCTCGTGCATGTCCACCGCGGGCAGCCATCGCCCGGCCGCCGCCGAGCCGGTCGGTCGGCCGACGAAGGTATCGAACAGCCGGTTGACCTCGCTCTGAATGTCCGTGAGGTTGCGGAATGGCTCCCAACGCTCCGTGGACCCGAATGGACGCCAACGCTCCATCGCCATATTCGTGACCCTCCTTGGTTTCGCGGCCGGCCTCCCTGGTCCGGCTTATTGAGTACATCAGTCTTATATCATCTGAGTCCCAAGCTGTCAAGGAAGCGGCGTGATCTCTGCTAACCCAAGGTGTTGTCAGGCTCGGTGATAGGGTGGCGCCCATGAGGCCTAGGAGTTGCCTGGCGTCGGTCGTCGTGCTGGCGGTGGCGGCGCTCGCGGTCGGGGGAGCGATCGGTGCCGCCAGCCGCGCCCTCGCCAGGCCGGATCGGCCGGAGCCGCCGGCCACCAGCCCGGCCGACGGAGCCCGGGCGCAGCAGAAGCTCTTCGATCTGGCGCGCCGAGGGCGCCCCGCCACGACCGTGACGCTGACCGAGGCAGAGGTGAACGCGCTGCTGGCGCGGCACCTCGTCGAAGCACGCGGCGTGAGGCTCGGCGCACCGAGCGCGCGTCTCGTCGGGGACGACCGCGTGCAGTTGACCGCGCACGTGCCGCTGCAGCAGCTCCTCGACGACGCCGGCGTCCCCGCGCTGGGCAGCGTCCTGACGCCAGGCTGGCGGGCGCGTCCGGTGTGGCTACGGGTCGGCGCCCACGTGCGCGTCGACGAGCGCGCGGCGCGTCAGCTGCGTCTGGACGTGGAGGATTTCGCGGTCGGCCGACAGCGGCTGCCGGCGGCGGCGTTGCGCCTGCTGCTCGACCCGGCGGCGGTCGGGCTCCTGCGCTGGTCGCTGCCGCGGGATGTCGACAGCGTCGGCGTCGAGCCGGGGCGGGTGGTCATCCGGACCGCTTCGTAGCGTTCACGTACCGCAGCTGAAGGTCGTAGAGCAGCTCGTCGAGCACCTGCGCCTCCTCGGCCGAGCGATGGCCCTCGGTCTTTTCGCGCAGGAGGAGCAGCACGTCGATGACATCGGCGGCGCCGGGAAGGTCTTGCTGGCGCTGGCCGGTCATGGGATCGGCCGTCTCGCCCAGCGCCATGAGCGCGGAGCTCCCGAGCATCATGAAGAGGCCGACGAGGCTGCGCTCCGACGCGCCGGTCGTCTCGCGCGGAGGTGCCGGGGGTGCGGTCGCTCGCGGCGGCGGCTCCGCGCGCGCGCCCCGAGGCGGCGCCGGCGCCTCGTGAGGAGGCCGCGTGGGCGGCGGCGCATCGTCGTCGGCGCGTCGCCGTCGATCGGTGACCTTGAATCCCTCGTCCGGCTCGCTGGCGGCCATGACGGCTGCGAGCCTAGCACACGCGCAAACCCCTGCTGTATAATCACTCGACCGCCAGGTACTACATGACCCAGTCCCCCGGTGCTCTCTTCGAGCGGCTCCTGGACATCATGCACCGCCTGCGTGGGCCGAACGGATGTCCGTGGGATCGAGAGCAGACACGGACGTCTCTCAAGCCCTACCTCATCGAGGAAGCCTACGAGGTGCTGGAGGCGATCGAGGCGGGCGGCCTGGAGTCGCTGCGCGAGGAGCTCGGGGACCTCCTCTTTCAGGTCGTCTTCCACGCGGAGATCGCCGCCGAACGCGGCGAGTTCACGATGGCCGATCTGCTCGAGCGACTCGCCGACAAGATGGTCGGTCGCCACCCGCACGTCTTCGGCGACGCCACCGTGGACACGCCGGGGCAAGCGCTCGCGCAGTGGGAAGCGATCAAGCAACGCGAGGCGCAGGCGCAGGGACGACCGCGCTCGGTGATCGACGGCGTGCCCCGCGCGTTGCCGGCGCTCGTCCGCGCCCAGCGGATGCAGAGCAAGGCCGCCCGCGTGAACTTCGACTGGCCCGACGCGCGGGCGGCCTGGACGAAGGTCGAGGAGGAGGTCCGCGAGACCTCCGCCGCGCTCGCGTCCGGCGACAGCGCCCGCCTCACCGAGGAGCTCGGTGACGTCCTGTTCTCGCTCGTCAACGTCGCCCGCCTGTCGTCCCTCGACGCCGAGGACGTCCTGCAGCGGGCCATCGAGAAGTTCCGACGCCGATTCACCACCATGGAGGCCGATCTGAACGCGCGGGGGACCTCGGTCGGCAGCGTGTCGCCGGAAGAGCTGGAGCGGTCCTGGGAAGCGGTCAAGGCGCAGGAGCGGACGCGGTGAAAGTCAAAGTCGGCTCCGCGTCGGTCGCCGTCGAGCGCGGCGACATCACGGACTGGGACGTCGACGCGATCATCAACGCCGCCAACTCCACGCTGGTCATGGGTACCGGCGTCGCCGCCGCCATCAAGCGCAAGGGCGGCGTCCTGATCGAGGAAGAGGCGACGCGGCAGGGTCCGATCGAGGTCGGCGAGGCGGTTCTGACGCCGGGCGGCAACCTGGCCGCCACCCACGTGATCCACGCGGTCGCGATGGGGCCGGACCTGAAAACTGATCCGGAAACAGTCGGGCGGACGACGCGATCGGTTCTCGCCATCGCCGACAAGCACCGGCTGACCTCGATCGCCTTGCCGGCCCTCGGAACGGGGGTCGGCCGGGTGGCGCCCGCGGCCGCCGCCGAGGCCATGGTGACGGCCGTGGTGGCGCACCTCAAGGCCGGGAAAACAACGCTGAAACGAGTGGTTTTCGTGCTCTATCAAGACGAGGCCTTTCGCGCCTTTAGCGATACGTTGAAGCGGCTGGGTGCGCTACAGTAATAGTTCGCGATGGCGCAAGTGAAGCTCGGCCAGCAAATGCTCCGCCGCCTCGGCGATCTTCTCGTCGTCGAGGGCCTGATCACCGACGGGCAGCTGCGCCAGGCCCTCACCGAGCAGAAGGGCAAGACCGACAAGCTGGGCACCATCCTGGTGAGCCTCGGGTTCATCACCGAGGAGCAGCTGATCGGCTTCCTCTCCCGCCAGTACGGCATCCCGTCCATCACCCTCGGCAACCTCGACATCGACGCCGAGACGCTGCGGCTGGTGCCGGCCCACATCGCGAAGAAGTACGAGGTCCTGCCCGTCAAGCGCATCGGCGGCACGCTGACGCTGGCGATGGCGGATCCCACCAACGTGTTCGCCCTCGACGACGTCGCCTTCATGACGAATCTACAGATCCTGCCGGTGGTCGCCCCGCAGGCGGCGATCCGGCGCGCCCTCGACAAGAACTACGACGCGACGCAGACGGCCTCGATGTCCGAGATGATGTCGGAGATCACCGGCGAGCCCAGCAGCGTGGAGATCCTGGGCGAAGACCAGGCCGGCCAGGTCGACGTCTTCGAGCTGAAGGAGTCGGCCGACGAGGCGCCGGTCGTCAAGCTGGTGAACATGGTCCTGGTGGACGCCATCCGCAAGGGCGCCTCCGACCTGCACTGGGAGCCCTACGAGAAGACGTTCCGCATCCGGTTCCGCATCGACGGCGTGCTGCACGAGATGCTCTCGCCCCCCAAGCGGCTGGAGCCCGCGATCATCTCGCGCCTGAAGATCATGTCGAATCTCGACATCTCCGAGCGCCGGCTGCCACAGGACGGCCGCATCAAGCTCCGGTACGGCTCGCGGGAGATCGATTTCCGCGTGTCGGTCCTCCCGACGATCTTCGGCGAGAAGGCCGTGCTCCGGATCCTCGACAAGGAATCGCTGCAGCTCGATCTCACCAAGCTCGGCTTCGATCCCTGGAGTTACGAGAAGTTCAACGCGGCCATCCACCAGCCCTACGGCATGGTGCTCATCACGGGGCCGACCGGCTCCGGCAAGACGACGACGCTGTACTCGGCGATCTCCACGATCAACTCTCCCGAGCACAACATCATGACCGCCGAGGATCCGGTCGAGTACAACCTGAAAGGCGTCAATCAGGTCCAGATCGCCGAGAGCATCGGTCGGACGTTCGCCGGGGTGCTTCGCTCCTTCCTCCGCCAGGACCCCGACGTCATCCTCGTCGGTGAGACGCGCGATCTCGAGACGGCCCAGATCTCCATCCGCGCCGCGCTCACCGGCCACCTGGTCTTCACCACGCTCCACACCAACGACTGCCCGTCCACCGTGGCGCGGCTGGTCGACATGGGCGTGCAGCCCTTCCTGCTGTCCTCGGCCTTGCTGCTCATCCTGGCCCAGCGCCTCGGGCGGCGCATCTGCCGGGACTGCCGGGAGCCGTTCGAGGGCCACGAAGACGATCTGGTGCCCTACGGCCACGTTCCGGACGGCCGCGGAAAAGTCACCTTCTACAAGGGCAAGGGCTGTCAGACTTGTGACTTCACCGGCATGAAGGGCCGGGTGGCGATCTACGAGGTGATGGCGGTCACCGAGGAGCTGCGCAACGTGATCCTCAAGAACGGCACCACCTCGGAGATCCGCGAGCTGGCGCAGAGCCAGGGCATGAAGACGCTGCGTCAAGGCGGCCTGGTCAAGGTCCTCGAGGGGACCACCACGATCGAGGAAGTCAACGGCGAGATCGAGGCCGACAACCGTCCGGCCGCGGTGGCCGCGCTACGGGCCAAGGGCGTGGTGGCGACGGCGGTCGAGGAGAAGAAGGGCAAGGCGGCCGCGGCCGCCGCCGCGGCGGCCAAGCTCGGCGGATCCGTCAAGGCCAAGGAGCTGGCGATCTACACGCGGCAGTTCTCCACGATGGTGGATGCCGGCCTGCCGATCGCGCAGTGCCTGCAGATCCTCTCCGAGCAGAGCGAGTCCAAGGTCCTGCGCGACGTCACGGCGCGCATCGCCGCCGACGTGCAGGGCGGCGCCACCCTGGCCGAGTCGTTCGCGAAGTACCCCAAGACGTTCGACAACCTCTTCGTCAACATGCTGGCCGTCGGCGAGTCCGGCGGCGTGCTGGACGTCTGCCTCCAGCGGCTGTCGACGTACATCGAGAAGGCCGCCAAGCTCAAGGGGCAGGTCAAGAGCGCCATGGTGTACCCGGTCACGATCATCAGCGTGGCCTGCCTGGTCATCATCTTCATGATGGTGTTCGTGCTGCCCACCTTCGCCAACATGTTCAAGAACATGGGCGCCGAGCTGCCGCTGCCGACCAAGATCGTCATCTGGATGTCGGACATGACGCGCAAGTACATCATCGTCCTGCTGGCGGCGATCGGCGGCGCCATCTACGCGCTCAAGCGCTACTACAACACCGACAGCGGCAGCATGATGATCGACACCTTCATGCTGAAGGTGCCGGTCGTCGGCATGCTGATCCGCAAGATCGCCGTGGCGCGCTTTACCCGCACGCTGGGCACGCTGATCGCCTCGGGCGTGCCGATCCTCGAGGGCCTGCTCATCACCGCCCGCGCCTCCGGCAACCGCGTCGTCGAGAAGGCCGTCATGGCGGCCCGGACGCACGTCACCGCCGGCGGCACCCTGGCCGAGCCGCTCAAGACGACGCCGGTGTTCCCGGCCATGGTCGTGCACATGATCTCGGTCGGCGAGAACACCGGCGCGCTCGATGCGATGCTGAACAAGATCGCCGACTTCTACGACGACGAGGTCGACGCCGCGGTGGCGGCCCTCACATCGCTGCTGGAGCCCATGATGATCGTCTTCCTGGGCGTGTCGGTCGGCGGCATCGTCATCGCGATGTACCTGCCGATCTTCAAGATGGTCACGCTCATCAAGTAGGGATCGAGGGACACGGCGGTGAATGAAGCTCGTCGACTCGAATAGGCTGCTGCGCGGTTTCGGCCTGGCGCGGCTGGGCGTGGCCGCGCTGCTGCTGACGCTCGGGCCCATGCTCCCCGAGGAGCTCATGCCCGGCGCCAACCGCAGCATCCTGGCGCTGTCCCTGCTCGCCGTGGTCGTGACGTCCGGCGCCCTCGCCATGTTCACGCCGGTCGCCAAGCCGGTCCGGATCGCCTGGCTGATCTGTCTGCTCGACACCGCGCTGGTGACCGCCGTGGTCGCCGCCACCGGCGGGCCGCGCTCCATCTTCCCCTTCCTCTACGTCCTGTCGGTCACCGCCGCCTGCCTGCTGCTGTCGCGCACCGGCGGACTGACGATCGCCGCCGCCGGCAGCGCGATGTACACCGGGCTCGTGTTCGGGCGCACGGTCTTCCCGATGACGGCCTTCTTCGAGGCGCCCAAGGAAAGCACCGCCCTCGAGGTCATCACGATCTTCCTCAACGCGGGCACGTTCCTGATCGTGGCCATCGTCGCCGGCGGCCTCGCCGAGCGCTTTCGGTCGACCCGCGAGGAGCTCGAGACGAAGCAGGCCGACCTCAAGGACCTCGAGGCCTTCACCGATCTCGTCTTTCAGTCGGTGGGCACCGGCCTCATCGCCGTCGATCGCGACCACCGGGTCACCGCGCTGAACCGCGCCGCCGAGCAGATCACCGGGATCAATGCCGAGGCGGCGGTGGGGCGCCCGTGGAGCGTGTTCGGTCACGAGGTGTCGCTGACCACCATCGAGGCCGAGATCGAATCCGCCGAGCGCCGATCGGCCTGGCGCGAGGTCACGCTGCGCCGGGCCGGCGACGAGGTGCCCGTGCGCATGACGTTCTCGGCCCTGCGGGCCGGCGACGGCCGCCGCATCGGTGTGATCGCCGCCTGCGAGGATCTCTCCGCCATTCGCGCCATGGAGGCCCGCATGCGCGCGGCCGATCGACTGGCGTCGCTGGGACGGATGGCCGCCAACATCGCGCACGAGATCCGCAATCCGCTGGCGTCGCTGTCGGGAGCCGTCGAGGTCCTGGCCGCCGGCGCACTGGCCGGCGAGACGCGGGAGCGCCTGGCCCAGATCGTGCTCAAGGAAGCCGAGCGGCTGAACGGCCTCATCCGAGACTTCCTGGAGTACGCGCGGCCTGTCCCGATCAGTCGCGCGCCGGTCAACGTCGCCGAGATCCTCGACGAGGTCCTGCTGCTCCTCGAGCACCGGGCGGCGCCGGGGACGCTGAAGATCGTGCGGGAATTCGCGCCCTCGCTCGTGTGGAGCGTCGACCGCCAGCAGTTCCGCCAGGCCGTGTGGAACCTCGCCCTCAATGCGCTGCAGGCGATGCCGGACGGCGGCGAGCTGCGGGTGTCGATCGCGCGGGTGAGCGAGCAGCTCCTGCTGCGGATCGCCGACACCGGCGAGGGCATCCCGGTCAGCGATCTCGGGCACATCTTCGAGCCGTTCTTCTCCACCAAGCCGGGCGGCAGCGGGCTGGGCCTCGCCCTCGTGCACCGGGTCGTCCAGGATCACGGCGGCGAGATCGACGTGCAGAGCCGGCCGGGCGTCGGCACCGCCTTCACCCTCACCCTGCCCGCCGCCGATGCCTGACATCCGCGTCCTGGTCGTCGACGATGAGCAGAGCATGCGCGAGCTGCTCGGCATCATGCTGCGCCAGGCCGGCTACCAGGTCGCCGCCGCCGACGGCGGCGAGGCGGCCATCCAGATGCTCAAGAGCGAGAGCTTCGATCTCGTCGTCACCGACCTCCGCATGCGGAAGGTCGACGGCCTCGGCGTGCTGAAGGCCGCCAAGGAGTTCTCGCCGCGGACCGTCGTGCTGGTGGTGACCGCCTTCGCCTCCACGGAGACGGCCGTCGAGGCGATGAAGCTCGGCGCCTACGACTACGTCACCAAGCCGTTCAAGCTCGACGAGCTGAAGCTGACCGTCGCCAACGCGCTCGAGCGCCGCCGCCTGCAGGAGGAGAACCAGGCGCTCAAGCGGCAGCTGCGCCGCGAGCGCGGCTTCGAGAACTTCGTGGGGCACAGCCCAAAGATGCTGGACGTCTTCGAGACCATCCGCAAGACGGCCGACAGCGGCTCCACCGTCATGATCACGGGCGAGAGCGGCACCGGCAAGGAGCTGGTGGCCCAGGCGCTGCACTGGGAGTCCAGCCGGCGGAACCGGCCCTTCGTGTCGGTGAACTGCGGGGCGGTGCCGGAGACGTTGATGGAGTCGGAGCTGTTCGGCCACGTCAAGGGCGCCTTCACCGGCGCGGTGGCCAGCACCGAAGGGCTCTTCGCCGCCGCCGACGGCGGCACGCTGTTCCTGGACGAGATCACCGAGATCCCCCAGACCGTGCAGGTGAAGCTGCTGCGGGCCATCCAGGAGCGCCAGGTCCGCCGCGTCGGCGACACGCGCGACGTCAAGGTCGACGTCCGGCTCATCGCGGCGTCCAACCGCGATCTCGGCAAGGCGGTGGCCGACGGCGTGCTGCGCGAGGACCTGTTCTATCGGCTCAACGTCATCCCGATCCACCTGCCGCCCCTGCGCGACCGGCGGGAGGACATTCCGCTCCTCGTCGCCCACTTCATCAAGAAGCTCGCCCGCGAGGTCGGCCGCGAGGTGCACGGCGTCACGCCCGAGGCGGTGGCCGTGCTGGAGCAGTACCACTGGCCCGGCAACATCCGTGAGCTGGAGAACGTCGTCGAGCGCGCGCTCGTGCTGGGCTCCAGCGACATGCTGGTGGTCGACGCGCTGCCGGCCAGCGTGCGCCAGCCGCGCGATCGTGACGAGCTGCCGGTGGAGTTGCCCACCGAGGGCCTGGATCTCGAGGCCACGCTCGACCGGATCGAACGACGCTACATCCAGCTGGCCCTCGACCGGGTCGGCGGGGTGCAGACGCGGGCCGCCGAGCTGCTGCGGGTGAGCTTCCGGCAGTTCCGCTACAAGCTCCAGAAGTTCCAGCAGCGGTCGCGGTGAGGTTCCGGCGCGACTGACAATTCTCGTCAGAAATGGTGCCCGGCAACGTCAGTCGGCGCGCTGCCGGTCGAGTAGAGCATGCGCTATAAGTCCTCGACTTCTCGGATCGGCAGCGCTGCGCGCCGTCTGGCACCGAGCCTGCACTTCGCCCATCAGACGCACGCAGTCACATATTGGCTCCAGAGGGGTCGTCGTCATGCGGACACTGTTCCCGTCGAAGGGTCAGCGCGGTTTCACGCTGATCGAGCTGCTCATCGTCGTGGCGATCATCGGCATCCTGGCCGCCATCGCCGTCCCGCTCTACGCCAACGTGCAGGCGCGGGCGCGCATCGCCAAGGCGCAGGCCGACACGCGGGCCATCGCCTCGGCCGTCAGCATCTACTCCGCGCTCTGCGGCGGCCTGCCGGACAACGGCTCGTCCGCCACGAACTGCCCGAGCACCACGAACCAGTCGGGCGCGCTGCCGACCGTGCTGCTCACGCAGCAGACCAACGCGCAGAACCAGGTCGGCGGTCCATTCCTGAACAGCTTGCCGACACTTCCGGCCGGCTGGACGGGCAGCGGGACGAGCTACAAGTACTCGAGCAGCGCGACGGGTACGTTCGTGCTCTGCGGCAGCGGCGACAGCACGGCCGCGGACAGCAACGGCGGCGCCACCTGCCCGTGACGGGCACGCTCGGTTTCGACGCTGCACTCCCGGCGGCCGGACTTCCGGCCGCCGGGATCGTGTCCGCGTGAGGAGCGTGGCCAGATGATCGGGATCTTCGTCGTCGTCGGGCTCGTGATCGGCAGCTTCCTGAACGTCGTGATCGCGCGGCTGCCCGAAGGGCGCAGCCTGGTGCGGCCGGGCTCGGCCTGCCCCGGATGCGGGGCCGCGATCGCCTGGCATGACAACGTCCCCCTGCTGTCGTTCGTCGCGCTCCGCGGCCGTTGCCGGGCGTGCACGATGCCGATCCCGTGGCGCTATCCTCTCGTGGAGGCGGTGACCGGCGCGCTGTTCGGCGCCGCCGCTGTCGTCTTTGGGCCGACGCTCGACGGCGTGGTGGCAGCCGCACTGCTGGCCGCGCTGCTGGCCATCACCATGATCGATCTCGAGCGCTACATCATCCCCGACGCCATCTCGCTGCCTGGCATTCTGGCAGGCTTTCTTGCCAATCTGGCGACCCGACGGGTGTCATGGCAGGAGTCGCTCCTCGGAATCGTCGTCGGCGCCGGGGCATTGATGGTCATCGTGGTCGTCGGCTCGTGGTGGGAAGGGCAGGAAGCCATGGGCATGGGCGATCCGAAGCTGGCCGCCATGCTTGGCGCCTTTCTCGGCTGGAAGGTATTGCTTTTTAGCCTCTTTGCGGCGGCGATCGCGGGCGGTATCCTCGCCGCAGTCCTCATGGGCTCGGGAGTGCGCAAGCGCAAAGACCCGATCCCGTTTGGTCCCTTCCTTGCAGCAGGAGGCGCCGCCGGACTCTTCTGGGGCGAAAGGATGGTGCGGTGGTACCTGAACGCATTCGGCGGGTCGTAGGCCGCGCGAGCGGCTACACGCTCGCGGAGCTGATCGTCGTCATCGCCGTGATCGGCGTGACGATTGCCGTGGCCATTCCCTCGCTGTGGACGTACTACCGTGCCTCCGCGCTGCGGGCCGCGTCCGAGCAGACCGTCGTCATGCTCAACACCGCGCGTCAGCTGGCGATCCGGCTCAACACGACCATGTGCGTGACGATCGACAGCACCGGGATGCAATACCACAAGGACACGTGCAGCGCGGCCGCCTACGTGATGGCCGGCACCGACGCCTCCGGGTACCTGCAGCTGCCGTCTGGCCTCACGCTGAGCGGGACGAGCAACATCTGCTTCGGCTAGCTCGGCGGGCCGCCGCCACCGCCGGTCCCGGTGGGATGCAACATGTCCGGCACGATTACGGTCACCCGAGCCTCGGGCGGAAGCATGAATATCGTCATCGCCTCCCCCGGGCGGGTCAGGCTTCAGTAATGATCACGGGCGAGGTGCGACTATGATCCTCAACGAACGCGGCTTGACGCTGGCCGAGATTCTCGTCGCAGTGGCGATCATCGGCCTCGGGCTGGTGGGGCTCGCCGTCGTCATTCCGGTCTCGAGCTACGGGCTGCAGGAGGGCAACCAGCTCTCGACGGCCACGTTCCTCGCCGAGCAGATGATCGAGCGAGCCCGGTCGGCCCAGTGGACGCAGAACCCGGCCGTCGACTGTCTCGGGATCGGCACCGCCGCGGCGCCGGTGCCGACGGAGATCGTCGACAGCACGAACACCGTCGTGAGCGCGACGTGCAACGGCGTGACGACGACACAGTTCCCGGACGAGACGACGAGCGGGGTCGGCGTCAGCGGGTACTCGCCGTTCACGCGGACGGTCCGGGTCACCAGCTGCGCGACCCTGTCCTGCGCGGGCGTGACCGGTACGAACTCCGCGCACATGCTGCGCCGGGTCGGCGTGACGGTGACCTACACGCCGCTCACCGCCGGCGGCGGGCAGGCGCCGGCGCCCAAGACGGTGTACCTCGAATGGCTGGTGTCGCAGAAATGAAGCGGCTCCTCCGCGACGCCCACGGCTTCACGCTGGCCGAGCTGCTCATCGTCGTCGCGGTCCTCGGCTTCATGATGGGCGCGCTCTTCACGCTGCAGCGCCAGGGGCAGCTGGCCTACCTCACCGGCGCCGCCCGGGTGGAAGTGCAGCAGAACGCGCGGATCGCGCTCGACATGATGGTCAACGACCTCCGGGCGGCGCAGCCGGTTGCCGGCTCGGTCACCCGGGTGCTGACCGGCATCGACGCCAACTGCAACACCGGAACCCCGCCGACCAGCGGCGGAGGCACGTCGATGGGGTTCACCGATCAGTTCAGCAAGACGGTCACGTACCAGATGAGCGGCACCGACCTGCAGCGGGTCTACAACGGGACGACGGACGTCCTGATCGGTGGCGTCCAGAGCTTGCAGATCTGGTGCTACAACGCCGGCGGCACACTCGACAGCAACCTGGACAACATCCGCGAGGTCCTCATCCAGATCAAGACCCAGACCGAGCGGACCGCGCAGGCCGGTTCGCCCGGCGACCAGCACGCCGTCGTCGAGGGCCGCGTGCGGTTCCGCAACATCTGAGCGTGCGTCGCGCTCTCGCCGCGCTCCTGGTCGGCCTAGCCCTCGCCGCCTGCGGCAGTCCTCCCGCGGCCAAGGACGAGCCCGACGTCGTCGCCGAGGGTCTCCGGGCGTTCGATCGCGGCGACTGGGTCGCGGCAGCGCGGCTGCTCCGAGAGGCGGTCGCCAAGCAGCCGAACGACCTGCGCCTGCACTACTCGCTGGCGGTGGCGGTGACGCATCTCGAGCTCCGCGACGAGGCGATCCGCGAGTTCCAGTGGGTGCTCGCCAACGCCCCCGCCGGGTCCCCGGAGGCCATCGCCGCTCGCAACTGGCTGCTGGCCGCCGGCGCCCTCACGAAACCGAGGGTCGCGAGTGACTCCTCGGGCTCCGGGGACAGCGACGACGCGGCGGCGGCGACCGATCCCGAGCACCCGGAAGGCGCCGTGCACGGGCAGGTCACGTGGACGGACGGCGACCCCACCGTGAAGATCGCGCGCATCCAGCTGTTCCTCAAGGGCATCAAGGGTCAGCCGAACGAGAACTTCATAAAGGTGCTGCGGGCCTCCGAGGAGGGGCGGTTCCACTTCAGCCGCGTGCCGGTGGGCAGCTACCGGCTCATGGATCGGATCGCCGGCGAGCCGCGCTGGCGTGTCAAGGTCACCATCGCGGCCGGACAGGACGTGGCGATGGATCTCACGCCGCAGAACAGCCTCCGCGTTCGGGACGACTTTCCGGACGGCAAGTAGCCGCTCGAGATGAGTGGCCGATCAGTGGGGCCCGGGCAATACCGAACCCCCAAGCCTTGTGTGCGGGAAAACGTTGGTCGTACACCCGAGCAAACCTATACTACTAACCCAGCGGGTAAAACGACTTGTTAAACAAGATCTTCCGAAGGCAGAGCGACACGTTTGGCCTGGACATCGGCTCCAGCGCCGTCAAGGTCGTGCAGATCCGGGAGAGCGGGGATTCCCGGACCGTGACGGCCTTCGGCATGGTGTCGCTGCCGAACGAGACCATCACCGAAGGCACCATCAACGATCCCCAGACGGTTGCCGACGCCATCAAGGAGGCCGTCGCCAAGGCCGGGGTCAAGGGCGGTGACGCGGTCATCTCGATCTGCGGGCGCGAGCTCATCATCAAGAAGATCCAGATCCCCGAGGTCCCGTCCAAGGAGATCGACGACGTCGTGCGCCTCGAAGCCGAGCATCACATTCCGTTCGCGATCGACGAGGTCTTCATCGATCACCACACCGTCGGCCGGCAGAACGGCCAGCTCGACCTGATCCTGGTGGCCGTCAAGAAGGCGAAGGTCACCGATTACATGTCGGTGGTCGAGCAGGCCGGCTTCAGCCCCTCGATCGTCGACGTGGACGGCTTCGCGCTCGGCAATCAGTTCGAGGCGAACTTCCCGGGCGAGGACCACGAGGCGGTGGCGCTGATCGACATCGGCGCCTCGATCATGAAGACCAACGTCCTGCGGAACGGGGCCACGATCTTCGCTCGCGACATTCCGTTCGGCGGCAACAACTACACGCAGGCCATCGCCCAGCGTCTCAGTATCTCCTTCGAGCAGGCCGAGGCGGCCAAGATCGGCAAGGACGTGGGCGTGAAGTGGGAGACGCTGGTGCCGCCGCTGGAGGCGGTGTCGCGCGATCTGTCGCTGGAGGTCCAGCGGACGTTCGACTACTTCGCCTCCACCGCCGAGTCCGAGCGGATCGGCAAGATCGTGCTGGCCGGGGGCTGCGCACAGCTGCCGGGCCTCAACGAATACCTGTCGTCGAACTGGGGAATCCCGGTGGAGCTGGCGCGTCCCTTCGAGCGGATCGAGGTGGCGTCGGCGTACGGAGAAGACGTCACCGCGCTGGCCCCCGCGCTGGCCGTCGCCGTGGGATTGGCGCTACGCCGCTCGGGTGACAAGGAGTCGTCGAAGTGATCCGGATCAACCTCGCCCCGCCCGAAACGCGGCGCAGTCGGCCAGTGTTCAATCTGTCGCTGCCGCCGCTCAATCTCGGGGTCGTGTTCGCGATCGTGTACGCCCTGACCCTCGCCGCTCTGGGCCTCACCTGGTGGAGCCTCAACGCCGAAGAAACGCGCACCGCCGCCGACGTCGATCGCCTCACCCGCGAGCTGCAGTCGCTGAAGGCGACGCTCGGGGACGGCGCCAACGTGAAGGGCCGCCTGGCCGAGGTCAAGCGCCGCGTCGACATCCTGCAGGACCTCACCAAGGGCCAGGGCCGGCCGATCGCGATCCTCGACGCCTTCGCCGACACGGTTCCGCGTGACCTCTGGATCACCACGCTCGAGCAGAAGGAGTCCGTGTTGAAGCTGAGCGGTACCGCGTTCTCCACCACCGCCGTCTCGGATTTCATGTCCAACCTCAAGGCCAGCGGGAAGTTCAAGGACGTCGACATCGTCGTGTCCCGTCAGGCCATCGACAAGACGCCCAGCCTCGTGACCTTCGAGGTCACGTGCAAGTTCGAGATCTGAGATGGCCCTCCCGCCGGTCCTCCAGAATTTCGTCGATGGTCCGAAGCTTCCCAAGGTCGTGCTGGGAGTGGTCGGCGTCGCCGTGCTCGGCGCGCTCGGCTACTTCTTCGTGATCTCGCCGATCCAGGCGCGCATCGATGAGCTCGTCAAGAAGCGCACGCAGGTGGCCGGCGAGGTCAACGTCGCGCGCGCCCAGGTGGCCGAGCTCGAGCGCTTTCGTCGCGAGATCGCCGAGCTCGAGAAGCGCCTGGCGCTGCTCAAGGACCGCCTGCCCTCGGAGAAGGAAACGCCGACGCTCTACCGGGCGCTCTCGACCGCGGCCGAGCAGGCGGGGCTGGGGGTCGCGCTGTTCCAGCCCAAGGAAGCGCTCCCGAAGGACGTGGTGAACGAGATCCCGATCATCGTGAGCGCCCAGGGCAGCTATCACCAGCTGGCCAAGTTCTTCGAGCGCGTGGCCGGTCTTCCCCGCGTCGTCACCGTGAACGACTTCAAGATGACCGGCCTCGGCAGAGCGAAGGACTCGATGAAGGCGGACCTGAGCATGGCGACCTACATGTATCGGGGCACCCCGCCGCCGCCACCGGCCAATCCCGGCGCTCCTCCGGCGGCTCCGCCGGCCGGCAAGCCGGCGGCCGCACTGCCCGGCGGCGCGGAGACCCGCTCGTGAAGCCCGTGGTCGCGCTCGCAGGACTCGCCGGTCTCTGCGGCACGCTGGTGGCGTGCGGCGCTTCGCCGCCTCCGCCACCCCAGGTGACCGCGCCGAAGCCCGTGGCGGCGATCCCGGCCGTGGCCACGTCGAAGCCGGCCGCGCCGGCACCGCCGGCCGCCGGTCCGGCCCCGGCAACCGCCGGTCCGGGCCAGGCGGCACCCCGTCCGGCTCCGCTGACCACCGGTCCGGCCCCGACGGCCCCCGGTCCAGCCCTGGCGGCCCCCAGTCCAGCCCCGGGGGCCCCCGGGCCAGCCCCGGTGGCCCCCGGGCCGGCCCAGGCGGCACCCGGTCCGGCCCCGCTGACCGCCGGTTCGGCCCCGCTGGTGCCGTTGCCCACGGTGCCGACGTCCGACGGTCCCGGCTACGATCCGAAGGGGCGGCGCGATCCATTCGTGTCGCTGGAGCTCAGCGGTGGCGCGAAGGGGCTCCAGGTGTCCACGACGAAGCTGACCGGGATCGTGCGGAGCGCGAGAACCACGCTCGCCCTCGTCGAAACCCCGGACGGCATCGGCTACATCCTCAAGCCGGGTGACACCCTCGGCGACGGTCGCCTGCTCGAGATCGGCGCCGACAATGTCGTCTTCACCGTGTCGGCGACCCCTGGGTCTATCTCTAACCGCGTGGTCCTAAAACTGGCGGCCAACTAAATGACTGATCGACGACGGATGGCTGTACTGCGGAGGGCGTTCGGGATTGCGCTTCTCCTGCTGTTCCCGGCCGGAGCCGTGTCGGTCGCGCTGGCGGCGCCCGAGGTGCGGCTCCAGGACGTCACCGTCACCACCCAGCCGGACTCGGTGACGATCGTCGTCAAGACGTCGGGGGAGGCGAAGTACCAGGCCGAGCTCATGGACCGTCCGTATCGGCTCGTCGTCGATTTCGAGAACACGACCTACGGCTGGCGCAAGACCCCCCTCAAGATCGGGACCGAGCCGCTCACGCAGGTCCGTGGCAGCCAGTACAAGCCCGACGTGGCCCGCGTGGTCATCGAGCTCACCCGCAAGGTCGGCTACGCGATCCGCGAGGAGAGCGATGGGCTGGCGATCGTCATTCCGACGACCTCGACGGTCGCGGCGGCCGAGCCGGCTCCGAAGCCGGCGACCGCCGGGACGCCCGCCTCGAAGCCGGCGCGGGCGGCGACGCCCAAGGCCCCCGCGCCCGGGATGGCCGCCGAGCCCAAGCCGGCCCCGGCCGACGCGAAGCCGGCTGGGCCCAGCGCGGCCGCGACCGAGGCGAAGTCGACCGGACCGGCCGTGGTCGCCCAGGCACCCACGACGCCGGTCACGCCCGCCCCGGTCACGCCGGCGCCGGCGGTGCAGACGCCGCTCGCGACGAACGGCCAGCGACTGATCTCCCTCGACTTCAAGGACGCCGACGTCGTGAACCTCCTCCGCATCCTCGCCGCCGAGAGCGGGCGCAACATCGTCATCGGCGAGGACGTGAAGGGCAAGATGTCGATCACGCTGCGCAACGTGCCGTGGGAGGTCGCGCTGGACACCGTGATGGAGTCGAAGGGGCTCGTGAAGGTCGAGCGCGAGGGTGTCATGCGAATCGTCACCTCCGACCAGCTCGCCAAGGAGCGCGAGGCGCGGGCCAAACTGGAGGAGGCCAAGGTCAAGTCGGAGACGGAAATCCGCACCAAGCTCGCGGAGGCCAAGCTCAAGGAGCAGGAGGCGGCGGCCCGCCAGTTCGCCGCCGAGCAGGCGGCGGCCGACCTCGTCGCGCGCGGGCCGCTGAAGGAAGAGACGATCCGGCTCTCTTACGCCGATCCCGAGGAGATCGCCAACACGCTCGTCGGCATCCTCGGGCTTCCGCCCGGGCAGAGCAGCGCGCCGGCGGCGCCGGCCTCGGGGCCCGGCGTGATCCCGGCGCCGCCCTTTTCGCAGCTGTTCGGTCCCGGCCAGCCGCCGGGCCCGCCGCCGCCCTCACCCTCGTCCGACGTGCTGGCCAAGGGCATCACGATCAAGGCCCACAAGCCGACGAACTCGCTGTTCATCCGCCACTACGCGGCCGACCTCGAGCGGATCAAGACGCTGATCCGCGAGAAGCTCGACATCCCGCTGCCACAGGTGAAGATCGAGGCGCGCATGGAGATCCTGGCGCGCAACGATCTCTTCGCGCTGGGCATCCAGTGGGGCGGCGGCGGCGTGGCGAACAACAACCAGGCCGTGCTCGTCGGCCGGGGCTTCACGAGCTCTGACCATCGGAGGGGGGACCGGCCAGATCCTGCCGGTCAGCGCCACGACCGGCCTGCCGAACGGCGGCAACCTCGTGAACCTGCCGATCGGCTCGATCCTCCCCGGCGTCGTATCGGCTGGCACCGCCGGGATCGCGTTCGGCATCGTCGGCAGCCGCCTGAACCTCAACCTCGCGCTGGAAGCGCTGAAGAGCGAGGGCAAGACCCGCACGCTGGCCCGGCCGGAGATCGTGACCGTCGAGAACAACAAGGCCACCGTCTCGCTCGGCGAGGAAATCCCGTACGCGACGGTGAGCTCGGCCGGCACCCAGATCCAGTTCAAGGAGGCGGTGCTCAAGCTCGAGGTCACGCCGACCGTCGTCCGCGAGGGGGACGTCAATCGCATCAAGATGAGCGTGCTGGTCGAGAACAACTCGCGGGGCGCCACCGTCGACCTCGGCGCCAGCGGCGGCCAGCCGCCCGCCATCAACAAGCGCAAGGCGGAGACCCAGGTGCTCATCAAGGAAGGCGAGCGGCTGGTGATCGGCGGCGTGACGAACAGCGAGAGCGAGGAGGCGGTCCGCCGCGTCCCGCTGTTCGGCGACATCCCGATCCTCGGCTGGCTGTTCAAGCAGCGAGGCGACCGCAACAACTCCACCGAACTGGTCGTGTTCATCACCCCGTCGATCCTCCGGCGGGACGCCACCACCGCCTCGGTCCCGGGAACGACACCGCGCCGGCCATGAACCGTCGTTCGCGGCGCCTTGCCGCGAACGGGCGCCGCGGCGAGGCGCCATGATCGTCTCCGTCAACCTCGGCAGCCACTCCTACTCGATCGTCGTCGAGGCCGGCGCTCTCGCCGGCGTCGGCGAGCGCCTGCGCGCGCTCGGCGTCGGCCGGCGCGCCGCGCTGGTCACTGACGCCGCGATCATCCGGCTGCCCTACCCTGCCGCCGTGGTCGAGAGCCTCGAGAGGGCCGGCTTCTCGGTGACCGTGATCGAGGTCCCCGAGGGCGAGGCCGCCAAGACGCTGACGGTGGCCGAGCATTGCTGGGACCGCCTGCTGGCGGCCGGCCTCGACCGCACCTCCACCGTGCTCGGTCTCGGTGGCGGCGCCGTCGGCGATCTCGCCGGCTTCGTATCGGCGACCTACATGCGCGGCACGAACTTCGTCACGCTGCCCACCACGGTCCTGGCGCAGGTCGACGCCTC
>VBPC01000284.1 GCA_005887895.1 Candidatus Rokuibacteriota bacterium | reverse complement strand
CGTCATCGGCAGCCGCGGTATGGGCGCCCTCGGCCCCGGCGTGCCGTCCACCAGCAGCGCGCCGGTCACGATCCCGGTCGGAACGCCGACGGCCGTCTACTTCCTGCTGGCGTGCGCCGACGATAACAATCAGATCCTCGAGGCCAACGAGGCCAACAACTGCCGCGTCGCCGCCGGCACCGTCAGCGTGGCGCCGCCCACCGCCGATCTCGTCGTGACCGCGCTCAGCAACCCGCCGGCCACGGTGGCGGCCACCTTCACCTTCAGCGTGACCGACACCACGCAGAACGCGGGCGTCACCGGCAGCGCTCCGGCAACGTCCACCCGCTATTACCTGTCGACGGACGCGCTGCGCGACGCCGGCGACTTCCTGCTCACCGGTGCCCGCGCCGTCCCGATTTTGGCCGCCGGCGCCTCGTCGTCCGGCACGGTGACGGTCACGATCCCGGCCAGCGTGCCCGTCGGCCCGTATTTCCTCCTCGCCTGCGCCGACGACACCAACCAGGTCCCCGAGACCGACGAGACCAACAACTGCCGCGCGTCCACCACGACCGTGCAGGTCACACCCGCCGCCGCCGATCTCACCGTGACCGGCCTGGACGATCCGTCGGCCACCGGGCTGGTCGGTGGCACCTTCCGCGCCACGGACATCACCAGGAACATCGGCGTCGTCAATGCCGCGGCATCCACGACGCGCTATTACCTCTCGCTCGATACGGTCAAGGACGCGAGCGACATCCTGCTCGGCGGCAGTCGCGCGATCCCGGCGCTCGCTCCCAACGCCTTCTCCACCGACACCGTCACCGTCACGATCCTGACCGGGACCCCCGCGGGAACCTACTTCCTGCTCGCCTGCGCCGACGACCTCGGCGTGGTGCCCGAGAGCAACGAGACCAACAACTGCCGGGCGTCGGCGGGCCGGATTCAGGTCAGCTTGCCGACGGCGGATCTCGCCGTCACCGCCGTCAGCGATCCGCCGGCCGCCGCCGTGCCCGGCGCGTCGTTCACCGTCACCGACACCACGCAGAACGTGGGCCCGATCACCGTCGGCGCGTCGACGACCCGCTATGTCCTCTCGCTGGATACCGTCCGCAGCGCCGACGACATCGTCATCGGCGCTCGCGGCATCGGCGCCCTCGGCGCCGGCGTGCCCTCCGCTGGCAGTGCTCCGGCCGCCATCCCGACCGGCACGCCCTTCGCCACCTACTTCCTGCTCGCCTGCGCCGATGACCTCAACCAGATCGTCGAGGCCAACGAGGCCAACAACTGTCGCGCGGCCGCTGGCACCGTCAGCGTGGCGCCGCCCACCGCGGATCTGGTGGTCACCGCGCTGAGCAACCCGCCAGCCACGGCGGCCGCCAGCGCCAGCTTCACCGTCACCGACACCACGCAGAACGCGGGCGTCACCGGCACGGCGCCGGCCACCTCGACTCGCTACTATCTGTCGACGGACGCCCTGCGAGACGCCGGCGACACCCTGCTCACCGGCGCCCGCGCCGTCCCAGCCCTCGCCGCCGGCGCCTCGTCGTCCGGCACGGTGACGGTCACGATCCCGGCCAGCGTGCCCGTCGGCCCGTATTTCCTCCTCGCCTGCGCCGATGACACCAA
>VBPC01000283.1 GCA_005887895.1 Candidatus Rokuibacteriota bacterium | reverse complement strand
TCCTCACCGGCACCCCGGCCGGGCGGTACTTCCTGCTCGCCTGCGCCGACGACCTCGGCGTCGTCGCCGAAAGCAACGAGACCAACAACTGCCGCGCGTCCGTCGGCACCATCCAGGTCAGCCTGCCGACGGCGGACCTCGCCGTCACCGCGGTGAGCGATCCGCCCGGCGCCGCCGTGCCCGGCGCGTCCTTCACCGTCACCGACACGACCCAGAACGTCGGCCCGATCACCGTGGGCGC
>VBPC01000285.1 GCA_005887895.1 Candidatus Rokuibacteriota bacterium | reverse complement strand
AACGGCGCCGTGCGCCTGATGAACGTGGGGCACGGCAACGTGGTGGTCGCGGAGCAGATCGTCGCGATCGTGGTGCTCGATTCGCTGCCGGTGAAGCGGCTGATCGAGGGCGCCAAGGGCAGCACCAAGCTCATCGACGCGACGAACGGCCGCCGTACGCGGGCAATGATCGTCACCGAGGGCGATCACCTGATCCTCTCGTCGCTGGAGCCGGCCACGCTGGCCCAGCAGCTGGCCAGCGATCGGGGCCCGGCCGAGTGATCAAGCGCCGCGGCACCCTGTTCGTCGTCTCGGCGCCGTCCGGCGCCGGCAAGACCACGCTCTGCCGCGAGATGCGGCTGCGGCTGCACGAGCTGGCCTACTCGGTGTCGGTCACCACGCGGGCGCCGCGGCCGGGCGAGATCGACGGCAGCGACTTCCGCTTCGTCAGCGAAGGCGACTTCCGGGCGATGCTGGCCCGCGGCGAGATGGCCGAGTGGGCGACCGTGCACAGCAACCTCTACGGCACGCCGGCCAAGCCGCTGGAAGCGGCGCTGCGCGACGGTCGCGACGTGCTGCTCGACATCGACACGCAGGGCGCCGCCCAGCTCCGCGCGCGCTACCCGGACGCGGTGCTGATCTTCGTCGTGGCGCCGTCGATGGCCGAGCTGGAGCAGCGGCTGCGCGAGCGCCGGTCCGATCCCGAGAAGGAGATCGGGCGCCGGCTCGAGCGCGCGCGCGAGGAGATCTCGCTGTGGCGGCGCTACGACTACCTGATCGTGAATCGCGACGTGAAGGAAGCCATGGAGCAGCTGGAATCCATCATCCAGGCCGAACGCTGTCGGGTGGCGCGCCTGGCTCTCACCTTCCCCGACCTGGAGGTACCGAATTGATGTCGTTCCCCTCGCTGGAAGACGCGCTCAACAAGGTCTCGAACCGTTACCTGCTCGTGGTGCTGTCGGCCAAGCGGGCCCGCCAGCTCAACCGGGGCGCCGCCGGACGGGTGGAGTCCAAACACAAGAAGCCGACCAGCCTGGCGCTGGAGGAGATCGCCGCCGCCAAGGTCGAGTACCGTGTGAAGGACGAGGGCGAAGCCACGAAGGGATGAGCGCCACGCTCGACGGCCGAGAGCTCATCCTCGGCGTCACCGGGTCGATCGCCGCCTACAAGGCGGTCTATCTGCTGCGCGAGCTGACCCGCGCCGGCGCCCGGGTCAGCGTTTGCCTGAGCGAGCACGCGCGCGAGTTCGTCGGTCCGCTGACGTTCCGCACGCTGTCGGGACGTCCCGTCCTGACCGACCTCTTCGATCCGCAGAGCGACGCCGCGGTGGAGCACGTGGCGCTCGCCGAGCGGGCGGCTGCGGTGGTGATCGCGCCGGCCACCGCCAATCTGCTGGCCAAGGCCGCCGCCGGCATCGCCGACGATTTCCTGACGACGCTGCTGCTGGCCGCGCGCTGCCCGGTGGTCATGGCGCCGGCGATGGACGGGGGCATGTGGCAGCATCCCGCGGTCGTCGACAACGTCGCCACGCTGCGCGGCCGCGGCGTGACCGTGCTCGAGCCGGACACCGGCGCGCTGGCCTCGGGGCTGAGCGCGCGCGGCCGGCTGCCCGAGGCCGACGTGATCGTCGACGCGGTGCTGGCCGCCCTGACCCCGCAGCGCGACCTGGCCGGCGAGCGCGTGGTCGTCACCGCCGGACCGACGCGCGAGCCGATCGACCCGGTCCGCTACATCTCCAATCGCTCGTCGGGTCGCATGGGCTATGCGCTGGCCTCGGCCGCCGCCCGCCGCGGCGCCCACGTCACGCTCGTCTCGGGCCCGACGGCGCTGACGCCGCCGCCCGCCGCGACCTTCGTACCGGTGCAGACGGCCGAGGAGATGCGGGAGGCCGTGCTGCAGCACACCGGCGCCGCCGGCATCGTGATCAAGGCTGCCGCGGTCGCCGACTATCGCGTGCGGCGGCCGGCCGAGCAGAAGATCAAGGGCAAGCGCGATCTCACGCTCGACCTCACGCCGAACCCCGACATCCTCGCCGAGGTGGCGGCGCGCTCCACCGGCGCCTTCATCGTCGGCTTCGCCGCCGAGACCAACGACGTCGTGGCCAACGCGCGGGCCAAGCTGGAGGCCAAGGGCATCGATCTGCTGGTGGCCAACGACGTGAGCCGCCGCGACATCGGGTTCGACGCCGAGGACAACGAGGTGCTGCTGATCGACCGCTGGGGCGGCAGCCGCGCCCTGCCGCGCATGGGGAAGCCGGCGGTGGCCGAGGCCATCCTCGACGCGATCCTCGCGCTGCGCGCCGCGCACCCGGCGCGCAAGGCCGTCCGCTGAGCGACGACCCGCGCGCCGCGCTCGCCGACGCGCTCGGCGACCTGGCGGCCACGCTCCGCTTCCATCGCGACCTCGGCGTCGAGCACGTGAGCCTGGAGGGCGAGTACCTGCGAACGCCGGCCGAGGCGCTGGCAGCGCAGGAGCAGCGGCTGCAGGGCTGCCGGCGGTGCAAGCTCTGCGAAGGGCGCAGCACGATCGTGTTCGGCTCCGGCAACCCGCAGGCCGATCTCGTCGTCATCGGCGAGGGGCCCGGCGCCGACGAAGACGCCCAGGGCCTACCGTTCGTCGGCCGCGCCGGCCAGCTGCTCACGCGCATGCTGGCGTCGGTCGACCTGACGCGCGACGAGGTGTTCATCACGAACGCCGTCTTGTGCCGGCCTCCCGGCAACCGGAATCCCGAGACCGACGAGCTTGCGGCCTGCGCCCCGTTCCTCGCCGACAAGCTCGCCGTCATCCAGCCCAAGGTGATCCTCACGCTCGGCAGCGTCGCGACGCAGTCGCTGCTCCACACCAAGGAGCCGATCGGCAAGCTGCGCGGGCGCCTCCATCCCTACGGCGACGCCGTGCTGATCCCGACCTTCCATCCGGCGTTCCTGCTCCGCAACCCCGGCCAGGACTACAAGCGCATGGCCTGGGACGACCTGAAGCTCGCCAAGCGGGAGTACGACCAGCGCAGGACACGATGAAAGCCGGCAACCTCCGCCCGTGATCGCCGAGGTGGCGTTCGACGCCCCGGTCGATCATCCGTTCTCCTACCGGGTGCCGGCCGGCTGGGCGCCGGCGCGCGGCCAGCGCGTGCTGGCGCCGCTGGGTGGCGCGCGGCGGGTCGGGATCGTGCTCGGGCTCCGCGACGGCGACGACGCCGCCTTGAAGCCGCTGCTGTCGCTCGCCGAGCCCGTGCCGGTGCTGGACGCGGCCGGCCTCGAGCTGGCGCGCTGGATCGCCGCCGAGTCGCTGTCGTCGGTCGGCTCGACGTGCGCCGCGCTGCTGCCGCCGGTGGCGACTCCGGCCACGCCCGCGCCCGGCGAGCGCGCGCCGGCCCCGCGCCCGGCGGCGACCCCGACGGGCGCCGGCGTCGAGCTGCTGGTCGGGGCCGGGCGCGAGCGGCGATTGCTCGAGCGCATCGCGCAGGCGCCGGGCGCGCTCGTGATCGTGCCCGACGTGGAGGCGGCTGCGCGGTGGGCCCAGCGGCTCGGCAAGGCGCGGCCGGTCCTGCGGCTCGACTCCGGCGTCGACGACGACGTGCGCGCGGAGGCGTGGGCGCGCCTGGGCGCCGATGGCGGGCTGGCGGTCGGCACCCGCTCGGCGCTGCTCTCGCCCCTGCCGCCGGGGGCGCTGCTGGTCCTCGTCGACGAGCACGACATCGCGCACAAGCCGCCCGGCCCGCCGCGCATCCACTCGCGCGACGTCGTGCTCGAGCGCGGCGCCCGCGAGCGGCGCCACACGCTGTTGACCGCCGCCACCCCGAGCGTCGAGCTCTGGGTGCGAGCCGCCGACCGCGGCGGCGTGACGATGGCGCCCCCGGCGCCGGGACCGTGGCCCGCAGTGACGATCAGCGACACGCGCGGCATCCTGCGACGCGAGCCCCTCACGCCGCCGCTCGCCCGGGCCGTGCGCGAGACACTCGCCGCCGGCCGGCGCGTGCTGCTGCTGGTGAGCCGGCTGGCCTCATCGCTGGCCTGCGACGAGTGCGGTGAGATCACGCGCTGCCCGCAGTGCGCGCTGGCGCTCGTCTACACGCGCGCGGCGGCGACGCTGGCCTGCCGCCTGTGCGCGACCACGGTGCCGCTCATGGACACCTGCCCGCACTGCGGCGGCCGGCGCCTCTCACCGTTCGGCTGGGGCCTCGAGCGCGTCGAGCACGCCGTGCGCCGGCGCTTTCCCAGGGCGCGGGTGGCGCGCTGGGATCCCGAGGCCTCGCGTGGCGCCCGCGGCGAGGCGCAGCGCGCGGCGGCCGCCGCAGCCGAGATCGTCATCGGAACGCGCGGGGCCCTGCGCCTGTTCGGTCCCGCGTCGCTCGGTCTGGCCGGCTTCGTATCGCCCGATCAGCTGCTGCGCTTGCCGGACTTCCGCGCGGGCGAGCGCATGTTCGGCCTCGTGTGGGCGGCCGCCGAACGCGTCGGCGGCCACGGCAGCCTGGTGATCCAGTCGCAGAATCCGACGCACTATGCGCTGGAGGCGGTCGCCCGTCAGGACCTGGCGGGGTTCTACCGCGCCGAGGTGAAGTTTCGCGCCGAGCTCGGCTATCCGCCGTTCCGGCGGCTGGCGCTGGTGACCGTGCGGGGGGGCGCCGAGGGGCGCCGGCTGGCCGACGAGGTGGCGGCCGCGCTGCGCGCCTCGTCGCGCCTCACGGTCTATCCGCCGGTCGCCGAGCGGCGCGAGCGCGCGCGACGTATCGTCGTGAAGGGCCATGCCGATCTTCCGGCTGTGCTGGCGGCGGCGCTGGAGGACTTCCGCGCTCCGCGGCCGCGGAGCCGCGGTATCATGGACGTGGAGGTTGATCCCGTCGAATGGCCGTCCTGAAAGTCCGCCGCTATGGCGACCCGATCCTGCGCCGCCGCGCCCGTGACATCGAAGCCGTGACGCCCGAAATCCGGCGCCTGGTCGACGACATGATCGACACCATGTACGACGAGGTCGGCATCGGACTGGCCGCGCCGCAGGTCGGCACCTCGCTGCGCCTGATGGTCGTCGGCGACGAGGAAGGTCGCGGCGCCCAGGCCCTCGTCAACCCGGCCATCAGCGAGCAGGGCGGCACCGTCACCGCCGAGGAGGGCTGCCTGTCGCTGCCCGGGATCTTCGCCGACGTGACGCGCGCGCAATGGGTGAGGCTCGAGGCGCAGGACCTCGAGGGGCGACCGGTCGCGATCACCGCCCGCGGCCTGCGCGCGCGCGTGTTCCAGCACGAGATCGACCACCTCGACGGCGTGCTGTTCATCGATCGCCTCGATCCCGTGACCCGGGATCGCATCAAGCGCCGGATCAAGAAGGAAGGCTTCGCCGAGGACGTCGGTCACCGCGCCTTCGCGCTGTAGTCCACTGAAGGTCCTCTTCTACGGTACCCCGGCGTTCGCGCTCCCCGCGTTCGAGGCCGTGCGCCGCGCGCACACGCTCGTCGCCGTCGTCACCCAGCCGGATCGGCCCGCTCACCGCGGGCAGCGCCTGACACCGCCGCCGGTCAAGGTGGCGGCGTTAGCGGCCGGGCTTCCGGTCCTGCAACCGCCGCGGCTGCGCGATCCCGAGTGGCCGGAGCGGTTGCGCGCGCTGCGTGCCGACGTCGCCGTCGTGGTCGCGTTCGGCCAGATCCTGCCGCAGGCCGTGCTCGATGCGCCGTCCCGCGGCTCGATCAACATCCACGCCTCGCTCCTGCCGAGGTACCGCGGCGCCGCGCCGATCCAGTGGGCGATCATCCGCGGCGAGACCGTCACCGGGATCACGACGTTCCAGATGGACGCGGGCATGGACACCGGCCCCGTGCTGCTGCAGGCGGAGACACCCATCGGGTCCGACGAGACGGCCGGCGAGCTGAGCGAGCGCCTGGCACCGCTCGGCGCCGAGGTGATCCTCGACACGCTCGCGCGGCTCGACACGCTCACGCCGACGGCCCAGCCGACGGAGGGCGCGACGCTGGCTCCGCGCCTCAAGAAGCAGGACGGCGTGCTCGAGTGGACCCGGCCGGCGCGCGAGCTGGCGAACCTCGCCCGCGGCTGCAACCCCTGGCCCGGCGCGAGCGCCGGAGCGCTGACCATCTGGCGCGCCCGCGCGGTGGCCGGGCACGGCGCGCCGGGCACGCTGATCGCCCACGACCGCACCCTGGCCATCGCCGCCGGCGAGGGCGCGCTGTTGCCCCTCGAAGTGCAGCCGCCGAGCCGGCGCGCGCTCCCGTGGGACGACTACCTCCGCGGCGCCCGGCTGGCGGCCGGCGCCGCGCTGGCCGTGCGATGAGCCCGCGTCGCGGCGACGCGCACGCGCGTCGCCCGAGCGAACCGGCCCGGCGCGCGACGTCCCCGCCGGCGGCCGCGCGCGCCGTCGCCGCGCGGGTGCTGGAGGGCGTGGAGGCCGAGGCGGCCTTCGCCGAGCTGGCCCTCGACGCGGAGCTCGCGCGACGGACGCTGCCGCCGCGCGACATCGCGCTGGCGACCGAGCTGATCTACGGCACGCTGCGCTGGCAACGCTATCTCGACTGGATCCTGGCGCCGCACTCGCGCCGCCGGTTGGCGTCGCTCGACACCCGGGTGCGCGTCCTGCTCCGGCTCACCGCCTATCAGCTCGTGTTCCTGGCGCGCGTCCCGGCGTTCGCCGCCGTCAACGACGCCGTCACGCTGGCTCGCGGCGCCCCGGGCGTGGCGGAGTACGTCAACGCGGTGCTGCGATCGTTCGCACGGCGCGGCGCCGCCGAGCGCGAGCCGGCGCCGCCGCGCGACCCGGTGGACGCGCTGGCGACGCGCTGCTCGTTTCCGACCTGGCTGGCGGCGCGCTGGCTCGCTCGCTACGGCCACGCGGAGGCCGAGGCGCTGATGCGCGCGCTGAACGAGCGTCCGCCGCTGGCCGTGCGTGCCAACACGTTGCAGGCCAGCCGCGAGGCGGTCGCCGAGCGACTGCGCGCCGAGGACGGCCTGGACGTGCGGCCGGCGGCGCTGGCCCCCGAGGGCCTCGTCGTGGAAGGCGGCGGCGCGCCCGGCCGCTGGCGCGCGTTCGCCGACGGCGCCTGCGTCGTGCAGGACGAGGCCTCGATGCTCGTCGCTCGCCTGCTCGAGCCGGCGCCGGGCGACAGCATCGTCGACGCCTGCGCCGCGCCGGGAACGAAGACCACGCACCTGGCCCAGCTGATGGGCAACCGCGGCCGAATCCTGGCGCTCGATCCGCAGCCCGCGCGCCTCGCCCGCGTCGGCGAGGCGGCCGCCCGACTCGGCGTGACGATCGTGGAGTCCGTCGAGGGGCCGGTGGAAGCGCTGGCGCCGCGGTGGGCCGGCGCCGGCGATGGTGTCCTCGTCGACGCGCCGTGCACCAACCTCGGCGTCGTGCGCCGGAACCCGGAGGTGAAGTGGCGCCGCCAGCCCGGCGACGTCGCCGCCGCCGCGGAGCGCCAGCGCGGCATCCTGTCGGCGGCGGCGGCGCTCGTGAAGCCCGGCGGCCGGCTGGTCTACGCCACCTGCTCCCTCGAGCCGGAGGAGAACGACGGCGTCGTTCGCGCGTTCCTCGACGCCCACGACGCCTTCGTGGTCGACGCGCCCGCCGGCTTTCCGATCGCTCCCGACGCGGCCGGCTTCGTCCGCTGCCTGTCCCACCGCCACGGGACCGACGGCTTCACCGCGATTCGCCTCCGCCGTCGCTTAGGCGTTTGGGGTATAAGAAGGGCATGATCAAGATCGTGCCCTCGATCCTCTCGGCCGACTTCGGCATCCTGGCCGAGGAAATCGCCAGGGTCGAGGCGGCCGGGGCCGACCAGATCCACATCGACGTCATGGACGGCCGGTTCGTGCCGAACATCTCGATGGGCTTCCCGATCCTCGATGCCATTCGCAAGCGCACGCGGCTGCCGCTCGACCTGCATCTGATGATCGTCGAGCCCGAGAAGTACCTCGCCGAGTTCGCCGCGCGCGGCGCCGACCTGCTCACCGTGCACGTGGAAGCCTGCCCGCACCTGCAGCGCACGCTCGTGAGCATCCGCGAGCTCGCCGCCCGGCGCGGCGCGCCCGTGCGAGCCGGCGCCGCCCTCAACCCGGCGACGCATCCGTCGACGCTCGACTACGTGACCGACGACCTCGACCTCGTCCTCGTCATGTCCGTCAACCCGGGCTTCGGCGGCCAGAAGCTGATCCCGGCCGTGTATCCGAAGATCCGCCAGATCCGCACGTTGCTCGGCCCACGCGCCGTCGACATCTCGATCGACGGCGGCGTGAAGACCGAGCACGCGCGCAAGCTTGCCGAGCAGGGCGCGTCGATCCTGGTGGCCGGATCCGCCGTCTTCGACGCCAAGGACCCTGCCGCCGTGATCAAGGAGATGCGCGCCGCCGCCGGCGGCTGACCCTTTCCGCGACCCGCCCGCCGGGCAATCTCGGCGCTCGTGCCCGGCCCCTGCGTGGAGGCCGAAGATCCGCCGCGCGAACTCCTGGACACGCTGGCGATCGAGCGGCTTGGCCAGGGTCGCCTCCTTGCCGGCCGGGTTGGACGCGAAGGATACCGCGAATCGCGGCGCCGGCGGCGGGCATCCCAAGCGCATGATGCTCCGACCCCGCACGCCCGGTCTGCACGTGGCGGAGCTGTGGCGGTATCCCGTCAAGTCGCTGGCGGGAGAGGCCCTGGGCCGCGCTGAGGTCTCGACCAACGGGATCGCCGGCGATCGCGTCGTGCACGTGCGCGATGCCCGTGGCCGCACGGTCACCGCGCGGACGCATCCCCGACTGCTCGGCCTGCGCGCCGTGCTCGGCGCCGACGGTGAGCCGCTGATCGATGGGCGCCCGTGGGCGGCGCCGGAGTCGCTCGCGGCGGTTCGCGCCGCCGCCGGCGCCCGGGCCACGCTCGTGCGCTTCGACGGTCCAGAGCGCTTCGACGTGCTGCCGCTGCTGGTGGCGACCGATGGCGCCATCGCCGCGCTCGGCGTCGACGGCCGACGCCTGCGCCCCAACATCGTGGTCGCCGGCGTCCAGGGCATGGCCGAGCGGCAATGGCCGGGACGTCGCCTGCGCATCGGCGACGTCGTCGTCGCACTCGAGAAGCTCCGGGGCCGCTGCGTGATGACGACCTACGATCCCGACACGCAGGCCCAGGACCTCGGCGTGCTCCAGCGCATCGTGGACGACTTCGGCGGCCGCGTGGCGCTCGACAGCGCGGTGGTCACGGGCGGCACGATCGCGGTCGGCGACGTCGTCGAGCTGCTGTAGCCGCTACGTTCGGCAAGGCGGGCTGGCCAGGATCGAGCCCACGGGACCGTTTCAGCTTCTCGAGGGAAAAAGCTTCTCGTCTTGTGGGAACAGCTTTTCCAGCTGTCCGTTCTCGACGAGCACTGAGCCGGCATCCTGACCCGTGAGGAGCAGGTTGACATCGACGCGGCCGGCGTCCTCCTGCGCGTTGACCTTCGCCGCCAGGATTTGCGGCCTTGCCGTTCTCGATGATGTCCCGTGTCGAGGAGAGATCGCCACGACATCCGTGGCCGAAATCGTGATCGTGCCTTGCGTATCGCCGCCCGGCGGTACGCCGCCGACGACGAGCGAAATCCCGGCCAGCAACGACAGCGCGATTCGGCGAACATCGAGGACTCGTGCTCTCTCCTCCTCCCCGGGCCCTTGCGGCACGGTCCCCGGGTGTCAACGTGCGCACCGCCGCCCGGCCCCTGGTGAGGAACCCGCCAGTGGCGCCGCTCAGGGAGTAACCACGCCATGTCCAGGCGTCCCGGCAACCGGTTGATTCTGCTGACCGTCTGGTTTGGCATTCCGATTGCCCTGAGACAGGGGCAGGAGGACCGAGCGTGAGATTCCTGAGAGCGATCGGATTTCGGAGATGGGATTGGAGGACCTGCTGGCGCGAGTTCGATTTCTGGCTCGCCATGGGCACGCTGCTGCTGCCCTTCGGTTTCGTGCTGCTGCTCCTGCAGTGGGAGCCGGTTCGCGTGCGCGTTCTCCGTCGTCGCTGATCGTCCCCGGCGCCTGATCCGGGCTCGCCTCGCCCTCCGCCGTCGCTCAGACGGCCATGAGTTGAAATGTTCCGCATAGTTCCGTAGACTGCGTCTTTCCATGTTCGACTCTCTGAGCACGAGACTGCAGTCGATCTTCGACCGCCTGGGCGGCCACGGTCGACTCACCGAGGACAACATCCAGGAGGCGCTGCGCGAGGTCCGCGTGGCCCTGCTGGAGGCCGACGTCAACTTCAAGGTCGTGCGCGGCTTCGTCGATCGCGTGCGCGAGAAGGCGATCGGCCACGACGTCCTCAGATCGCTCACGCCGGCCCAGCAGGTCGTGAAGGTCGTCCACGACGAGCTGGTGGAGCTGCTGGGCGGCAGCGGGCATCGGCTGGCGTGGGCGCCGCATCCGCCGACGGTGATCATGCTGATCGGCTTGCAAGGCTCCGGCAAGACGACGACCGCGGCCAAGCTGGCGAGGATGTACGGCAAGCAGGGCCAGCACCCGATCCTCGCCGCCGCCGACACCTACCGGCCGGCCGCCCAGGATCAGCTGCGGACGCTCGGCGGCCAGCTCTCGATCCCCGTCGTCGGCGGCGCCGGCCAGACGCCGCTCGAGATCTGCCGCACCGCCCGTGACGAGGCGGCCGCCCGCGGCCTCACCCCGCTCATCCTGGACACCGCCGGTCGCCTGCACATCGACGAGACGATGCTGGACGAGCTGAAGGCGATCAAGCGCGACGTGGCGCCGCACCACGTCCTGCTCGTCGTCGACGCCATGACCGGCCAGGACGCCGTGACCGTGGCCGAGCGCTTCAACCAGGCCGTCGGCATCGATGCCGTGATCCTGACCAAGATGGACGGCGACTCCCGTGGCGGCGCCGCGCTGTCGGTCCGCCACGTGACGGGCCGGCCGATCGCGTTCGTGGGCATGGGCGAGAAGACGGATGCGCTGGAGCCGTTCCATCCCGACCGCCTCGCCTCCCGCATCCTCGGCATGGGCGACGTTCTCTCGCTCGTCGAGAAGGCCCAGCAGGTCGTCGATCAGGAACAAGCGCAGGAGATGGTGCGAAAGCTCCGCGAGGACACCTTCTCGCTGGACGACTTCCGCCAGCAGCTCCATCAGCTCCGCCAGATGGGGCCGCTCGACCAGATCATGGGGATGCTGCCGTTCGGCAAGATGCTCAAGGGCGCGCCCGAGGAGTTCAGCGCCGAGCAGGCCGACCTCGGCCGCTTCGACGCGATCATCTCGTCGATGACGCCGGGCGAGCGGCACAACCCGGAAGTGATCAACGGCTCCCGCCGCCAGCGCATCGCCCGCGGCAGCGGCACCAGCGTGCAGGACGTGAACCGTTTGCTGAAGCAGTACGCGCAGCTCAAGAAGATGATGAAGCAGTTCAAGAGCATGGAGGGCAAGCTCGGCAAGCTGAAGAACCTGCCGGGCTTCCCGACCCTGAGGGGGTGACGACGTGTCAGTGACGATTCGACTCCGACGTGAGGGCTCGAACAAGCGGCCGCGCTATCGCGTGGTGGTGACCGACTCGCGCTCGCCGCGCGACGGCCGGTTCATCGAGGTGATCGGCCACTACAATCCGGTGACCCAGCCGCCGACGGTGAAGATCGACCGCGCCCGGGCGGAGGCGTGGATCAGCAAGGGCGCGCAGCCCTCGAACACCGTGAAGAAGCTGATCGCGGTGGCCGCCAAGGCCGGCGCCTGACCGGCAGTGGCTGACGACCTCGTCGTCATCGGCGAGGTGACGCGCCCGCATGGCCTGCGCGGCGCGCTGCGGGTGGCGCCGCAGACCGACCGGCCGGAGCGGTTCGACGACCTGCGCGAGTGCGTGCTGTGGGATCCGGCCAGCGACGCCCGTGTCGTGCGGCGTATCCGCGAGGTCCGGCACCAGGGCGACGTCGTGCTCCTCTTCCTGGTCGGCTGCGACTCGCCGGAGGCGGCCCGCACCCTGAGCGGGCGGCTGGTGGCGCTGCCGCGCTCGCAGGCGCTGACGCCGCCGCCCGGCCACGTCTACCCGTGGCAGCTCGTGGGCTGCCGCGTCGAAACCGAGGATGGGCACGCGGTCGGCGAGCTCAGCGGCGTGGAGCCCTCGCCCGCCCACGACCTCTGGGTCGTGCGCAGCGAGGGGCGCGAGCACCTGATCCCCGCGGTGCCCGAGATCGTGCGCGAGGTCGATCTGGCTGCGCGCCGGGTGGTGATCCGCCCGCCGGAGGGACTGCTGGAGCTCTAGCGGCCGTTGCCCATGCGCATGGACATCGTGACGCTGTTCCCGGGCATGGTGGAGCCGGTCGTCTCGGCGTCGATCCTCGGACGCGCGCGCGCCCGCGGGCTCGTTGACATCCGGGTGGTCAATCTCCGAGACTACGCGGAGGGCCGGCACCGCGTCACCGACGACTACCAGTTCGGCGGCGGCGGTGGGATGGTGCTGAAGCCCGAACCCCTGTTCGCGGCGGTCGAGGCGCTGCGGACACCGGCGGCGCGAGTGGTGCTGACGGATCCCCGCGGACGGCGCTTCACGCAGCAGGTCGCGGCCGAGCTCGCGCGCGAGTCGCACGTGATCCTCCTGGCCGGGCGGTACGAGGGCGTCGACGAGCGCGTGACGGCCGGGCTGGCCGATGACGTGCTCTCGATCGGCGACTACGTGCTGACCGGCGGCGAGCTGCCGGCCCTGGTGGTGGCGGACGCGGTGACGCGGCTCCTGCCGGGCGCGCTGGGCGCCGAGGGCGCCGCCGAGCGCGACTCGTTCGCGAGCGGGCTGCTGGAGCCGCCGCAGTACACGCGGCCCGAGGAGTTCCGCGGCGCGCGGGTGCCGGACGTGCTGCTCTCCGGCGATCACGCGCGCATCGCGCGGTGGCGCCGGGCGCAGGCGCTGTGGCTCACGTGGAAGCGGCGGCCGGATCTGCTGGCGCAGGCCGAGCTGGACGCCGGCGACCGGCGCTGGATCGAGCGATTCGAACGCGGGGAGACGCCGTCGAGCGACGCGGCTCCCTGAGGGGACAAGGAGAAGGAAGGGCCATGGACGCCATTCGACTGGTCGAGGCCACGCACCTCAAGAAGGACCGTCAGGGCTTCGCGCCCGGCGACCAGGTGCGCGTGCACGTGAAGGTCATCGAGGGCGAGAAGGAGCGGACCCAGGTGTTCGAGGGGACCGTCATCCGCCGCCGCGGCGAGGGCGCGCGCGCCTCGTTCACCGTGCGCCGGATTTCCTACGGCGTCGGTGTCGAGCGCACGTTCCCGCTGCACTCGCCGCGGATCGAGCGCGTGGACGTCGTGCGGCGGGGCCGCGTCCGCCGCTCGAAGCTCTACTACCTGCGCGACCTCGCCGGCAAGGCGGCGCGGCTCAAGGAGAAGCGCGCCGGCGTCGTGCCTGCCACCGCCGCGAGCGAAGAGTAGTCTGCGGCTCCCGCCCGGCGTGCCGACCGCGGCGCCGTACCGGTACGAAGCGAAGGCCTGGAAGACGGGCCTCAGCCGTATCGCCGGCGTCGACGAGGCCGGCCGGGGCCCGCTGGCGGGGCCGGTCGTGGCGGCCGCTGTCGTCATCGCGCCGGACCGCCGGATCCGCGGGCTCGCCGACAGCAAGGTGCTCCCGTCCGAGCGCCGCGAGGAGCTGTTTGCCGTCATCCACGAGCGCGCCGTCGCCGTCGGCGTGGGCATCGTCGATCATCTCACCATCGATCGCATCAACATCCTGGAGGCGACGCGAGTGGCGATGGGCCAGGCGCTGGCCGCGCTGGCCGTCGCGCCGGACCTGATCATCACCGACTTCGTCGCGCTGCGCGCGTGTCCCTGTCCGCAGCGCAACCTCGTCGACGGCGACGCCCGCTGCGCCAGCGTGGCGGCCGCGTCGATCGTGGCGAAGGTGACGCGCGATCGGCTGATGCGCGAGGTCGATGTCCAGTTTCCCGACTACGGCTTCGCGAAGCACAAGGGCTATGCGACCGCCGAGCATCTCGCCGCGATCGACCGCCACGGCCTGTGCCCGCTGCATCGCCGCTCGTTCGTGAGCGAATGGCGCCAGGGCGTGCTGTTCGTTTCCGGTCCCGAGGACTGACCCGGCAAAGACTCCCCGCGCAGCCGCCGCTTCGGCTACTATAGTTAGGCCTGTCCGTTCGCCGCTCGGGAATCGCGCACTGGGCGCGGCGTTGCCCTCCCTGGCAGGAGGAACGCATGCGGATCCTCACTGGCTTCGCCGCCTCGCTCGTCGTCCTGTCCTTCACGACCCCCGGGCTCACGAAGCCCGCGCCCCCGGCGCCGGTGACCGACGTCGACACGGTGCCGCTGCACGCCGTGACGCGGCCCAAGACGCTGCCGGCGCCGGCCGTCGCCGCGCACCGCAGCGGAGGTCCACACAAGCCGCTGCTGATGCCGAACGGCGACGCGGTGCGCCTGCTGAAAGAGCTGATGCGCAGCGGCCGGATCCACCTGCGGGCACACGGGCGCATCGCCATCGACACGACGCCGCCGCCCGGCGGCCCGGGACCGCTGCCGGGAACGGTCGTCGGCCAGTTCGAGGGCCTCGCCAACGTCGACAACGACGCGATCTACGGCACGCCGCTCGGCATCCTGCCCCCGGACAACAACCTCGGCGTCGGCCCCGATCACGTCTTCCAGATCGTGAACATCGTGGGGCGAACCAGCGACAAGACGGGCGGGGCGGCCACGACGTTCGACCTCAACTCGTTCTTCGCGCTGGACTTCCTCTACAGCGAGTCCGACCCCAAGGTGGTCTACGACGCGTCCAGCGGCCGCTGGTTCGCGACCTATCTGGAGTTCGTCGACTTCTCGCCGTTCTTCTCCGACTCCTCGATCATGCTGGCCGTCTCGCAGACGAGCGACCCGACCGGCAACTTCTGCGTCTACAAGCTCGGCAACCCCACGTCGGAGGCCTTCCTGCAGGACTTTCCGCAGATCGGGGTCAGCGACGACAAGGTCGTCGTCTCCTACAATGGATTCCAGTTCCCGCTCACCGTCGAGGTGTTCATCGGGGCGGGCTACTACGTCGTCAACAAGGCCGACCTCACGAGCTGTGCGCCGCTGCGCTCGACGCGCATCGCGCCCGATCCCACGCTCAACACCGCCGAGCCGGTGCAGAACCTGAGCGCAGGGACCGACGCGTTCCTCGTCTCCCACACCGGCAGCGGGGACGCGACCCTCACGCTCCTCACCGTCACCGGCGAGCCGGGTGTGTCGCCGGTGGCCGTGAGCCGGGTGTCGTTCCCGATCAACGCGTGGTCGGCCGCGCCGGGGGCCGAGCAGGCCGGCTCGTCCGTGCTGATCGAGACCAACGACGAGCGCGTCATCACGGCAGCCTGGCAGAACGGGTCGCTGTGGCTCGGCGGCAACGAGGCGTGCACGCCGTCCGGCGACACCGCGACGCGCGCGTGCCTGCGCCTGATCGAGCTCGACACGGTGGCCGGCAGCGTGGTGCAGGACATCACCTATGGAACGCCCGGTGGCCACTACTACTACCCGGCGCTTCGTCCGGACTCGGCCGGCAACCTGCACGTCGTCTTCAGCGCCTCGTCGACGACCGCGTTCCCCGGCGTCCGCATCACGGGCCGGCTGGTCGACGACCCTCTCGGGACGCTCCAGCCGTCGACGGAGATCCGGGCCGGTGGCGGCGCCCAGACCGATCCGTCGGGCCGCTGGGGCGACTTCCAGGGCGCGGCGGTGGACCCGAGCGATCCCTCGAGCGTGTGGGTGTACGGCGAGTACGTGCGCTCCACCGCCGCCTCCGACTGGGGCACGTTCGTCGCGCAGCTTCAGATCGCCTCCACGCCGACGCCGGTCGACCTGACGGTCACGGCCGTGTCGAATCCGCCGGCCGCCGCCTTCACCGGCGACGTCTTCACGGCGACGGACACCACCGCGAACGCGGGCTCCGCCGACGCTGTCGCCACGAGGACGCGCTACTACCTGTCCGTCGACACGGCGAAGAACTCCGGCGACGTCCTGCTCAGCGGCGCGCGCGCCGTTCCCGCCCTCGCCGCCGGGGCGACCTCCAGCGGCAGCGTGGTCCTCACCATCCCGGCCACGACGCCGCCGGCATCGTATTACCTGCTGGCATGCGCCGACGACACGGCCGTGATCGTCGAGAGTGACGAGACCAACAACTGCCTCGCGTCGTCGTCCACCGTCCAGGTGAGTCCGCCACCGCC
>VBPC01000099.1 GCA_005887895.1 Candidatus Rokuibacteriota bacterium | reverse complement strand
GAGGCGATGGGCTACTGACGCGGTTTGACGAAAGGAGGTGACAACTCGATGAAGAAGAAGAAGGCGGCCAAGAAGAAGAAGAAGTAACGACGCCGCAGTCGCGGTCACCCTGGCAGCACGGAGGAGGTGAGATTTCGAATGGCGAAGAAGAAGAAGGCGGCCAAGAAGAAGAAGAAGTAGGGACGTGGCAGTTACGGTGGGGGGTGGCGGCCTCCCACCAGTTACCAATCGGGAGGGGGCACGGCCCCCTCCCGTTTGTGCTTGTGTGCTTAAATGACCTTCGTGACCTTGCCCGCCTTCAAGCAGCGGGTGCATACGCGCACGCGCGCGGGCTTGCCGCGGACCAGCGCGCGCATCGATACGAGGTTCGGCAGCCAGCGGCGGCGCGTGAGCTTGTGCGCGTGACTGATCGTGTTGCCCACCGACGGACCCTTCCCGCACACATCGCAGCGCTGCGCCATCGCGACTCCTCGGAGTTGGATTGCGGACGACCGGGACAGGAAGCCTGTATAGCACAATGGCTCCGGTGAGGCAAACGGGGGCGCCGCCGACGGGCCTGGCGACGCCGCTGCAGTACGTCAAGGGGGTCGGCCCGCAGCGCGCCACGCTGCTCGGCAAGAAGGGCCTCGCCACCATCGAGGACGCGCTCTTCTTCCTGCCGATCCGTCACGAGGACCGCACGCGTCTCACGCCGCTGCGCGCCATCCAGGTCGGCCAGGTCGTCACCTGCTCGGGCACGATCGCCGGGATCAGCCCGCCGCCGCCCGGCCGGTCGCGCGTCCCGCTCGTGTTGCTCCTCCGCGACGCCAGCGGTTACGGCACCGCCACGCTCTTCGGCCGCGGGTGGCTGATGCGCGTGCTGCAGCGCGGGCAGCGGCTGGTGCTCCACGGCAAGGGCGCGCGGTTCAAGGACAAGATCACGCTGCAGGTGCAGGACTGGGAGCTGGTGGAATCGGACGACGACGAGCCGATCCACGCCGGCGCGCTCGTGCCGATCTATTCCACGACCGAAGGCTTGCCGCAGCGCACGCTGCGCTCGCTCATGTGGCGGCTGGTCGAGGGCTTCGCCGGCGACGTGGCCGAGACGCTGCCGGAGGCGCTGCGACGGCGCCGCAACCTGGGCCCGCTGCCCGAGGCGCTGGCCGCCGTCCACTTCCCGCAGAGCGAAGCCCAGCTCCGCGCCGCGCACCGCCGGCTCGCCTTCGAGGACTTCCTGCTGCTCCAGCTCGGCCTGGCGATCCTCCGCGCCCGGACGACGCGCGCGCGCGGGATCGCGATGAGTCCGCCCGGCGCGCTGGTGGCGCGACTGCGCCAGGCGCTGGCGTGGCAGCTCACCGGCGCCCAGGAACGGGTGTGGGAGGAGATCCGCCGCGACATGGCGGCGCCGTACCCGATGCACCGGCTGCTGCAGGGCGACGTCGGTTCGGGCAAGACGATCGTGGCCGGCCTGGCCGTCCTGACCGCGATCGAGGCCGGCTACCAGGCGGCGGTGATGGCGCCGACGGAGATCCTGGCCGAGCAGCACATGATGACGTTCTCCCGCCTGCTGGAGCCGCTCGGCGTGCCGGTGACCCTGCTCACCTCCGCCCTCAAGGGCCGCGAGCGCACGGCGCGCCGGGCGGCGGTCGCCGCCGGCGAGATCGGCTGCGTGGTGGGCACGCATGCCCTCGTGCAGGAGGCGGTCGAGTTTCGGCGGCTCGGGCTCGTCGTGGTGGACGAGCAGCACCGCTTCGGCGTCGCCCAGCGCGCGCGGCTCAAGGCCAAGGGTGAGCATCCCGACGTGCTCGTGATGACGGCCACGCCGATCCCGCGCACGCTCGCGCTCACGCTCTACGGGGACCTCGACGTCAGCGTGATCGACGAGCTGCCGCCCGGCCGCAAGCCCGTTCGCACGGAGGCGCGGACCGACAGCCGGCGTCCGCAGATCTATGCGTTCCTGCGCGGCGAGGTGGCGGCCGGTCGCCAGATCTACGTCGTCTATCCGCTGATCGAGGAGTCCGAGGCGATCGACCTCAAGGCGGCCACCGACATGGCCCGCCAGCTGCAGCGCGAGGTGTTTCCCGACCTGGTCGTCGGTCTGCTCCACGGGCGGCTGTCCTTCGACGCCAAGGACGAGATCATGCAGCGCTTCAAGGCCGGCGAGATCCACGTGCTGGTGTCGACCACGGTGATCGAGGTCGGCATCGACGTGCCCAACGCCTCGGTGATGCTGATCGAGCACGCCGAGCGCTTCGGCCTCTCGCAGCTGCACCAGCTCCGCGGCCGGGTCGGCCGCGGGCCGTGGAAGTCGTACTGCATCCTGCTGACAAGGCCCCGGGGAGTTCTTCGGCACGCGCCAGTCGGGACTGCCCGAGTTCCGCGTCGCCGACCTGCTGCGCGACGCCGCGCTCCTCGAGGACGCGCGGCGCGACGCACTGTCGATCATCGCCGCCGATCCCGAGCTCCGCGCGGCCGAGCACCGCGGGCTGCGGTCCGCTTTGCTCGCCCGCTGGCGCGGCAAGCTCGCGCTCGCCAGCGTCGGATGACGCCTCCCCGCGCGCGGTGGCGGCGGCCTGCGCCGCAGGGCCTGGCCGGTTCGCCACTTCCCCTCGTCCTCGCCGCCAGCCTTCCGTTGTGCGGGTGCCGTTCCGAAGCCGCCCACTACGTGCGCGACCTCACCCGGTGGTCGCGGGTCGGTGCCACAGCTCCGGGCGAGGGGAAGTGGCTCACCCGCCACCCGCGGCGCACGCCGCCGCCACCGCGCGCGGGCGGCGTCGCGCGGTCACGGCGTTGAGGATCATCGCGGGTGTTCTGAAGGGACGGCGGCTCGTGACGCCGAGGGGCGACACGACGCGGCCGACCGCGGATCAGGTGCGGATTGCGCTCATGGATACGCTGGCGCCGCGGCTGGCGGGGGCGCGATTTCTCGATCTGTTCGCCGGCGCGGGCGGCGTGGGGCTGGAGGCGATCTCACGGGGGGCGGCGCAGGCGACGTTCGTCGAGCGGGATGCGCGCGCGATTGCCGCGCTCCGGGCGAACGTCGCGACGCTCGAGCTCGAGGCGTCGGTGCGCGTGCAGCGCGGAGACGTCTTGAGGGAGCTGACCGCTCTTTACCGGGACGGGGAGCGGTTCGATCTGGTGTTTCTCGATCCGCCCTACGAGGCAGGGCTGCTGGAGACGACGCTGGAGACGCTCGGGGGCGGCGGCTTGCTGATGGCGGAGGGATGGGTGATCGCGCAGCACTTCACCAAGCGGGCTCCGGCGCCGACCGTGGGAGCGCTGGTGGCGTTCCGGACGCGACGCTTCGGGGAGACGACGCTGACGTTCTATCGCGCGGGCCCCCGGTCGCCTTGACTTTGACGCGCAGCGGCGACTACGATGCGGCGTGGCGATTTCGGTGGTGTAGGAGCGAGGCCCGTGGCCAAGCGCGCCGTCTATCCGGGGATGTTCGATCCGATCCACAACGGCCACGTCGACGTCATCCAGCGCAGCCTGCAGATCTTCGACGAGGTCATCGTGGCGGTGATGGCCAACCCCTCGAAGTCGCCGCTGTTCACGGTGAGCGAGCGGCTGGAGATGATCGACGAGGCCACCGCCAACCTCGCGCTGGGCACGCACTTCCGCATCGTGGCCTTCGACGGCTTGCTGATCGACCTGGTGGCGCGCGAGCGGGCCGACTGCATCGTGCGCGGCATCCGGGCCGTGTCCGACTTCGAGTACGAGTTCCAGATGGCGCTCATGAACCGCAAGCTCAGCTCGACGGTGGAGACCGTGTTCATGATGCCGCACGAGAAGTACACGTACATCTCCTCGCGGCTCATCAAGGAAGTGTCGAGCTACGGCGCCTCGGTGCACAGCATGGTGCCGACCATCGTCGAGAAGCGCCTCGCCGAGAAGTTCCCCCCCAAGTAGCGGGCACCCCGCCCGTCGAGAGGAGCGTCGCGTGCTGGCCGATCGACTGAAGACTCTTGCCCCGTCGTCGACGCTCGCCGTCCAGGCCAAGGCCCGCGAGCTGCGGGCCCGAGGGATCGACGTGATCTCGTTCGGCGCCGGCGAGCCGGACTTCGACACGCCCGAGCGGATCAAGGACGCGGCGGTCCAGGCCATGCGGCGCGGGCAGACGAAGTACACCGAGGTCGGCGGCATCCTGGACCTGCGCGCGGCCGTCTGCGCGAAGCTCAAGCGCGACAACGGCCTCGTCTACGAGCCGGCCGACGTGCTGGTGTCGGTCGGCGCCAAGCACACGCTCTTCAACCTGGTCGTCGCGCTCGTGAATCCCGGCGACGAGGTGCTGGTGCCCAGCCCGTACTGGGTCTCGTACCCCGAGCAGGTGCGTCTGCTCGGCGGGGTCCCGGTCGAGGTGGCGACGACGGAGGCCAGCGGCTTCGACCTCGACGCCGATCGCCTGCGGGCGGCGGTGACGCCGCGGACGAAGCTGATCGTGGTCAACAGCCCGAACAATCCCACCGGCGCCGTCTTCTCCCGCGCGGCGCTGGAGGCGGTCGCGCGCCTGGCCGTCGAGCGCGGCCTGTGGGTCGTCTCCGACGAGTGCTACGAGGCGCTGACCTTCGAGGGCCGGCACGCCTCCATCGCGTCGTTCGGTCCCGAGATCAAGGCGCGCACGCTGACGGTGAACACCTGCTCGAAGGCGTACGCGATGACCGGCTGGCGCATCGGCTACGCGGCCGGCCCACGCGCGCTCATCCGGGCCATGACCGACGTGCAGAGCCAGGTCACGTCCAATCCGTCCTCGATCGCGCAGTGGGCGGCCGTGGAGGCGCTGGGCGGTGGACAGGACGAGGTGGCGAAGATGGCGGGGGAATTCGATCGCCGCCGGCGGCTGATCGTTGCCGGTCTCAACGCGCTGCCCGGCGTCAGCTGCGTCATGCCCCGCGGCGCCTTCTACGCCTTCGCGAACGTCTCCGGGCTCTTCGGCCGGACGTGGCGGCGGCCCGAGGGCGACCTGACGCTCAAGAGCTCGCTCGACGTCACCGGCTTCTTCCTCGAGGAGGCGCGGGTCGCGGTCGTGCCTGGCAAGGACTTCGGCTCCGACGCCCACGTGCGGCTCTCCTACGCGACGAGCGACGCGCTGATCAGCGAGGGACTGGCGCGCATGGCCGCCGCCATCGCGTCGCTGGCGTGACCGCGCCGCCGGCGCCGGCCCTCGAGGCCGCCGCGGCCGCGCGGGTCACCCTCGTGCTGGGGGCCGGCGACACCGGCAAGAGCACGCTGGTGGCGCGCCTCGCCGCCGCGCTCGTGCGGCGCGGCCACTCCGTCGCCGTCGTCGACGCCGATCTCGGCCAGTCCGACGTGGGGCCGCCGACCACCGTGGGTCTCGGCCGCGTCCGACGTCCGATCGAGCGCCTCGACGAGGTCGAGGTGAGCGACCTCGAGTTCCTCGGCGTGACGTCGCCGGCGACATGCCTGCGTGAGACCGCGGAGGCCACCGCACGCCTGGTGGCCCGCGCGCTGGCCGAGGGTTGCGAGCGCGTGCTCGTCGACACCTCCGGTCTCGTGCAGGGCGATCTCGGCCGCGCGCTCAAGCGCGTGAAGATCGACCGCGTGCGCCCCGACGTGGTGATCGCGCTCGAGCGGGCCGCCGAATGCGAGCCGATCCTGCGCGCGTACGCCGGCGGCTCGCCCGCGCTCGTGCGCCTGCCGGCGGCCCCGACCACGCCGCGCTCGGCGCTCGCGCGCCGCCGTCAGCGTGTCCAGGCCCTCGAGACGCACCTGGCCGGCGCGGTGCCCGTCACGCTCGACCTCACGCGCGTGCCGGTGCGCGCGGTACCGGCCCGACGAGGCCTGGCCGTCGTCGCCGTCGAGGGCGTGCTGGTCGGCCTCGACGACCGCGGGGGACGCACGCGCGGGCTCGGCTGGGTCCGCAGCGTCGACGCGGGCAAGGCGCGGCTGACGATCGAGACCGCGGTCGACGGCGAGGCGATTGCGGCGGTGGCGATCGGACGGGAGCGTTACCGGGCGGCGTGAGCCCGCGGTCGGCGCGCCGCTCGCGAGATCGGTGCGCCGCCGCGGACCAACGAACGCGTTACTTCGTGCTGCCGCTGCTCGGGGTCGAGGGCGAGCTCGGCGCCGAGCTCGGGCTCGTGGTGGATGTGTCGGTCGAGCCCGAGCTGGAGCTCGAGCCGGACGTCGACGGGGCGGTGCTCGTCGACGGCGCCGTGCTGGACGGCGGGGACGCGGATGGCGTCCGGTCGGACGGCTTCTCGCCGACGCGGTCCGTGCGCGACTCGCTGCAGGCGGTCAGCAGACCGAGGCTGAGCGCCACCGCGAAGACGGCAGTGAGCATTCTTTTCATTTCGATGCCTCCTCCTTGTGGGGTTGCGTGACCAAGCCCGGAGGTTGCAACGGCCGTGCCGGTGCCCTGCGGCTTGACAGGTCACGGGCGAACCATTACCAATGCGGAGTGATCCGTGCGGATGCAAAGGAGGTGCGCGCATGAAGCTCGAGGGAACGTACGACGTGCCGGCGCCGCGCAAGAAGGTCTGGGACGCGTTCCAGGACCCCAAGCAGCTCAAGAAAGCCATTCCCGGCTGCGAAAAGCTCGAGGCGATCGCGCCCGACGAGTACAAGGCGACGATGAAGGTCGGCGTCGGAGGTGTGAAAGGAACTTTCGAAGGCAAGGTCAAGCTGACGGACAAGCAGGCCCCGGACTCGTACAAGATGATGGTGGAAGGCACTGGTGGGCCGGGCTTCATCCGTGGCGAGACCCTCATCACGCTGACCGACCACGACGGCGGCACCCGCGTGTCCTACACCGCCGACCTGCAGGTGGGCGGGCTCATCGCCTCGGTCGGCCAGCGCATGCTGGGCGGTGTGGCCAAGATGATGGCGGACAAGTTCTTCAACAAGATGGGCGAACTGCTCGAGGCCTGATCACCGGCCATGGCCGCCCGCTGTCTGGAACCCAGGCTGGAGCGCGCCCCGCGCGCCGACATGGCGCGCTTGCAAACGCGCCGCCTGCGAGAGCAGGTCACCCACGCCGGGCGCCGGAGTCCCTTCTATCGTCGCAAGCTGCGGGCGGCGCGGATCGACCCCGCGAAGATCCGCTCGCTCGACGACCTGCGCCGGCTGCCGTTCACGACCAAGGACGAACTCAAGGACAACCAGGCCGCACACCCGCCGTGGGGCGACGTCCTCGCCGTTCCGTTCGCCGACGTCCTGCGCGTGCACCTCACCTCGGCGACTACCGGCCGCCCGCTCGCGTTCCTCGACACCGCCGAGGACTGGCACGGTTTCTACCACTCCTACGCGCGCTCGCTGTACGCCTTCGGCGTGCGGAAGTCCGACATGGTGATGGCGGCGTTCTCGTACGGGCCGTGGATCGGCTACTGGTCCGGCTTCTACGCCGCGCAGGACCTCGGGTGCCTCGTCTATCCGGCC
>VBPC01000098.1 GCA_005887895.1 Candidatus Rokuibacteriota bacterium | reverse complement strand
CGACGGGAACGTGTTGGTGCTGAACCGCTGGTGCACGAGGGCCAGCGCCGACTCCACGTCGGGATCGACGAGGTCCGGATACATCGGCGCGATCTGGTCGGCGCTCAGCATGCCCTTGTAGATGAGCGTGCGGCTGGACAGGCTCGGCACGTAGGCGAACTTGTTCTCGGGGATGTCGAGCGCGGCCACCGCCTTCTCGAAGAGCTTGCGGATCACGTAGAGCTTGCGCTCGAAGTGCGCCGGGTCCCCCACGCCCTCGCCGCGGGCGATGAACACCTGCTTGAGCAGCGGCTCCACCGAGCGGGCGGTGGCGCCCAGGGCGCGGTCGTCGGTGGGGACGTTGCGCCAGCCGAGCAGGCGCTGGCCCTCGTCGGCGACGATCGAGTGGAAGAGCGCGCGGACCTTGTCGGCCTGCATGGCGTCGCGGGGGAGGAACACCAGGCCGGCGCCGTACTCGCCGGCCGGCGGGAGCGCGAAGCCGATGCGCGCGCACTCGCGGCGCAGGAAGCGGTCGGGCATCTGCAGCAGGATGCCGGCGCCGTCGCCGGTGTTCGGCTCGCAGCCGCAGGCGCCCCGGTGGAGCAGGTTGATGAGGACCTGCAGCGCCTTCTGGACGATCGCGTGCGAGGGGCGTCCCTGGATGTCCACGACGAAGCCGACGCCGCAGGAGTCGTGCTCGTGGGCGGGGTCGTACAGGCCTTGCTTCATCATCCCTGCATCCCCTTTGATGGTGCTCGCTCTCTGTCCCGTGTTTGTGAAGAGTTGCACGATACTACCCGCGCCGTCAGCATTAGTCATTACGGGAAATTCATATCCCGGGTATCAGGCGGGCTAATGGTGTAAACTCGGCCCGTGCACCTGGAGACCCTGCGCCTCTACTGCGACGTCGTCAGGCTGCGCTCCTTCTCGCGGGGCGCCGACCAGAACTTCGTCTCCCAGTCGGCCGCCAGCCAGGCCGTTCAGCAACTCGAGACGCAGCTGGGCGTGGCCCTGATCGATCGGACCAAGCGTCCGTTCGTCGTCACCCGGGAGGGGGGGACGTTCTACGAGGCGGCCCGGGGGATCCTGGACGCCTGGGAGAAGGCCAAGGCCGAGGTCGGTGCCGTCAAGGCGCGCGTCGCCGGCACGGTCAGGGTGGCGGCCATCTACTCAGTGGGGCTGCACGACATGAGCCGGCCCATGCAGCAGTTCCGGTCGCAGTACCCCGAAGCCCTGGTCCAGCTCGAGTGCTTGCATCCGCACAAGGTCGTGGAGGCGGTGCTGAGCGGCGAGGCCGACATCGGCATCATGTCCTATCCGCCGGCCGACCGGGCGCTGAGCGTCGTGCCGCTGCGCGAGGAGCCCATGGCCCTGGTATGCCACCCGAACCACCGGTTCGCCCGCCGGCGCGTCGTGGTACCGCCCGATCTGGCCGGCGAGGCGTTCGTGGCGTTCGACGCCGGCCTGACGATCCGCAAGGCCATCGACCGCGCGCTGCGCCAGCACAACGTGCGGGTCAACATCGTGATGGAGTTCGACAACATCGAGACGATCAAGCAGGCGATCAGCATCGCGGCGGGGGTGAGCATCCTGCCGCGTCACACCGTGCAGAAGGAAGCGTCGATCCGGACGCTGGCGACGGTGGACGTGGCGATGCCGGACCTGGTGCGGCCGGTCGCCATCGTGCACCGGCGGCACAAGGCGCTGACGCCGACGGCCGAACGATTCGTGCAGATGCTCAAGGACGCGAGCGAGGCGCCGCGCGCCGCCACGCGGGAGCGCGAGCGGGCGCGGGCAGGGGGTGGGGCATGAGCGAGTTCGACGCGAACGATCCGGACATCGAGGGCGAGCTTCAGGAGATCCGCGGTGCGCTGCTCAACGACACGATCACGGTGCTGTCGCCCGCCCAGCCGATCTGCCTGCGGGAGACGGCCACGGTGAGCGAGGCCATAGAGCGCATGCTCGAGCGCCGCCAGGCCGGCGTCCTCGTCGTCGATGCCGAGGGCCGGTTGACGGGCATCTTCACCGAGCGCGACGTGCTCACGCGCGTGGCCGGCCGCGGTCGCGACGCGCGCCAGACGCGCCTGGGCGACGTCATGACGCGCGAGCCCCAGGCGCTGAGCGCCCGCGATCGCATCGCGTATGCCGTGCACGGCATGAGCGTGTCCGGCTATCGCACCGTGCCGCTGGTGGACCGCGACCGGAAGCCGGTCGGCGTCGTCACCGTGAGCGACGTGATTCACTGGCTGGCGGGCCTGTTTCCCGAGGCCGTGCTGAACCTGCCGCCGTCGGACGCGCTCAAGGAGCCGCACCGGATGGACGCGGGCTAAGCGCGCCATAAACCTTGCTCTCTGCCGGGGTGTCCGATACCATAAACGACGCCCTGCCGACGCTGGGCCGGCGCTCCGCGGCCCCGCGGTCTCAGTGGTCATCCCGATGCCGAACGGTGCCGGGACGCGGTATGCGCCCCGAGCCGGGGGTGAGTCCATCGGGACGCGCGGTTCATCCCAATCGAAGGAAGGAGAGGCGATGAGCGAGACGGCGACGCCCGTCAAGGGAGCCGGGAAGTCACCGAAGGAGCTGGATCGTGCGGTGATCCGGTTCGCTGGCGACTCTGGTGACGGGATGCAGCTGACCGGCGAGCAGTTCACGACCGAGTCGGCCTGGGCGGGCAACGACCTGGCGACCCTGCCGAACTTCCCCGCGGAGATTCGCGCGCCGGCCGGCACGCTCTTCGGCGTCTCCAGCTTTCAGCTCCAGTTCGGCAGTCATCGTGTCTACACGCCGGGCGACCGGCTGGACTGCCTGGTGGCGATGAACCCCGCCGCGCTCAAGGTTCACCTGAGCGATCTGAAGCCGGGGGGGCTGCTCATCGTCAACACCGCCGCCTTCGAGAAGCGCAACCTCGACAAGGCCGGCTACAGCGCCAACCCGCTGGACGACCCGGCGCTGGCCGAGCGCTATCGCCTGCACAAGGTCGACATGACCGGCCTCACGCACGAGGCCATCAAGGACCTGCCGCTCAACACGAAGGAGAAGGACCGGACCAAGAACTTCTTCGCGCTCGGGCTCGTCTCCTGGATCTACACGCGCCCGCTCGAACCGACGCTGGACTGGATCGGCAAGAAGTTCTCGAAGAACCCGCAGTTCGCCGAGGCCAACACGCGAGTGCTCAAGGCCGGTCACGCCTTCGGCGAGACGGCCGAGTTCTTCGAGGAGTCCTACCGGATCGAGCCGGCCGAGATGACGCCGGGTCTGTACCGGGCGATGACCGGCAATCGCGCGCTGGCGTGGGGGCTGCTCGCCGCCGCCCAGCGCTCCAAGCTGCCCGTCGTGTACGGCGCCTATCCGATCACGCCGGCCTCGAGCGTCCTCGAGGAGCTGGCGATGCACAAGCGCTTCCGCATCCGCACGATCCAGGCCGAGGACGAGATCGCCGCGGTGACCGCCGCCATCGGCGCGGCGTTCGGCGGCGCCATCGGCGTGACGTGCTCGAGCGGCCCCGGCATCGCGCTCAAGGGCGAGGCGATCGGGCTCGCGGTGACCGCCGAGCTGCCGCTGGTCATCCTCAACATCCAGCGCGCCGGGCCCTCCACCGGCATGCCGACCAAGACCGAGCAGGCCGACCTCATGCAGGCGCTCTACGGCCGCAACAGCGAGTCGCCGGTCGTGGTGCTGGCGCCGGCCACGCCGGGGGACTGCTTCTACATCGCCTACGAGGCCGTCCGCATCGCCGTGAAGTACATGGTGCCGGTCCTGGTGCTCTCCGACGGCTTCCTGGCCAACGGCTCGGAGCCGTGGCTGATCCCGGATCCGTCCACGCTGCCGCCGATCGACGTGCAGTTCCGGACGGAGAAGGACGGCTTCTTTCCGTACCTGCGCGATCCCGCCACGCTGGCGCGGCCGTGGGTGCGGCCGGGCACGCCCGGTCTCGAGCACCGCATCGGCGGCATCGAGAAGCAGGACGTGACCGGCAACATCTCCTACGATCCCGAGAACCACGACCACATGGTGCGCACGCGCGCCGAGAAGGTGCGGCGGGTGGCCCAGGAGATCCCGCCGACCTCGATCAACGGGCCGGCCACCGGCGACGTGCTGCTCGTCGGCTGGGGCGGCACCTACGGGGCCATCACCGCCGCCGTCGAGCGCGCGCAGGGGGAGGGCAAGTCGGTGGCGTCGATCCACCTGCGACACCTCAACCCGCTGCCACCCGACCTCGGCCACATCCTGCGCGAGTACCGCAAGGTGCTGGTGCCGGAGATCAACAGCGGCCAGCTCGTGCGCGTCCTGCGCGCCGAGTACCTGGTCGACGCCGTCGGCTTCAACCGCGTGCGCGGCCTGCCGCTGGCCAGCGAGGACATCCACGAGGCCATCACCCAGCTGATCGGGAGCCAGAAATGAGCGCGACCGGGGCCGGCGCCGCCGCCACTCCCAAGTACACCAAGAAGGACTTCGAGTCCGACCAGGACGTGCGGTGGTGTCCCGGCTGCGGGGACTACGCGATCCTGAGCGCGGTGCAGAAGTCGATGCCGGACCTCGGCATCCCCAGGGAGAACATCGTGTTCATCTCGGGCATCGGCTGCTCCAGCCGGTTCCCGTACTACATGAACACGTACGGCTTCCACACGATCCACGGGCGCGCGCCGGCGCTGGCCACCGGGCTCCGGGTGGCGCGACCGGATCTCAAGATCTTCGTGGTCACCGGCGACGGCGACGGCCTGTCGATCGGCGGCAACCACATGCTGCACGTCTTGCGCCGCAACGTGGACGTCACGGTGCTGCTGTTCAACAACCGGATCTACGGC
>VBPC01000097.1 GCA_005887895.1 Candidatus Rokuibacteriota bacterium | reverse complement strand
GCCCTGCCGCTCCTCGCCGAAGCCGCAGTTGCGGGCGATCAGCGACAGGACCCTCCGATCGTTGACGCGCACGGTGAGGCCGGACAGCCCCAGCCGGGTCAGCGCCTCGCCGGTGGCCAGCATCAGCTCGACCTCGACGATCGGCGAGCTCAGGCCGAGCACGTCGATGTCGCACTGGGTGAACTGCCGATAGCGGCCCTTCTGGGGCCGCTCGGCCCGCCACACCGGGCCGATCTGGATCGCCTTCAGCGGATCGGGCAGTCGCGCGTGGTTCTCCGCGTAGTAGCGCACGAGCGGCACGGTGAGATCGAAGCGGAGCCCGAGGTCGGCGAGCTGCTGGCCCTCGCGCAACGCGCTCTCGAGATCCTCGCCGCGCTTGAGGACCTTGAAGATGAGCTTCTCGTTCTCGCCGGCGTCGGCGCCGGCCAGCAGGCGAAGGCTCTCGAGCGCCGGCGTCTCGATCCGGCGGAAGCCGTAGCCGCGATAGACGGCCAGGATCTGCTGGATGGCGGCGTCGCGCAGCTCGACCTCGTGCGGCAGGATGTCCCGCATGCCACGCGGCGGCGCCGTGTTGATCTTGCTGGCCATCGTTGCGTCAGTCCTCGTCGGGGTGAGCCATGGGGACGGCGGCGGGAATCAGCGGGACGGATGGAGGCGTGTCGGCGTCACTCCGGAATCGTCATGATGATCTGCGTGTCGCCGGCGGTGGTGAGCACGCCGTAATAGCGGGTCACCGAAACGACGAGAGAGGGCGTGGGATCACCCGGGATCACGCCCAGGCCGGAGATCGTGCCCTCGAAGCCGGAGTTCACCGACTGGAACCGGTAGCCGGCCGGGCCCTTGAAGATGACGGCCAGCCGCCCCGGCACCTGATTTTGCGGAACGACGATCTCCTCGATGCCGTCGCCGTCGAGATCCACCGCAACGGGGTTGGGTTCATGGATGTAGATGTTCGTGCGCGTCGCCCGCCCGACTTGCATCTCCACCCCGAGCTTGCTGGCGCCGCCGCCGACGGGCGACGCCGAGCGCCAGACCTCCTCGGTGTCCATCGAGATGCGCAGCCGATTGTGCTCGTCGACGAACGCCAGCGCGCGGAAGGCGTTCTTGCCGGCGATGTTCGACATCGTGGCGCCGGTCGCGCGGAAGGTCGACGGCACCGCCACCCGCGCCTCCTGGACGAGGCGTCCGTCGCGCAGCGCCACCCGATCCACCTGCCCCGCCTTCCAGAAACCGGTCTGGACGAAGTCCTGGGCCCACAGCGTGCGCTTGACGCCGTCGCCGGTGGCGTCGACGGCAAGGAGCGTCTGGTTGATGTCCTTCACGAGCACGACGGGCTTGCCGTCGCGGCTCCCGAGGATCAGCGAGTTCAGGAGGATGCCCGGATTCGGATGATAGCGGTTGACCACGACCTCGAGCACGCCGTCGCCATCCAGGTCGGCGAGCTGAACGCCGAACACGGAGGCCGTGGCGTTGCCCGTCCACGTCCACTCCGGCTCGAGCACGCGCTCGACGATCTTGTAGAGGTACACCTTGTGGCCGTCGGTGACGACCATGCGGGGCGTCTTGTCAGCCGGCGCCACCGCGATGTCGAGCGACAGGACGACGAACGGGAACTTGGCGATCTCCTTCAGCGGGATCGAGCCTTCCCCGGTCGAGTAAGCGCCGCTGTCGAGCTCACCGGTCAGCAGACGGGAGAGCAGCGACTGGGGCTGCCGGGCCGTCTGATTCGGACGGCTCTTGTCGGAGGCCGAGAAGTTGCCCTGCGGAGCCGGCCGCACCGAGGCAGGGACGAACAGGCCGGTCGTCAACACCTGGCTCGGTCCGGGGAACGAGAACAGCCGCACGTCCATGAAGGGCTTCTTGTCGACGGTCTTCACGAGGACGACGAGGGCGTTCTCGATCTTCTGGCGCTCGGCACGCTTGGCCATGCCCTTGCCCTCGAGAATGTCCGCGCGCGACAGCCCTTCTTGCACGAGCGCGGCCGCCATGGCGTCGCCCATCGCGATCTGGAAGCGCCCCGTGCGATTGAGGTCTTCCACCAGGGCCTGCACGGCGGCCTCCGCCAGCGCGTCCTTGACACCCTCCACCATCGGGACGACCGTGAGGGTGACCTTGCCGGCCGAGACGCGCACGCGATCACCGGGCTTGATGTCCGTCGCCTGCGTGACACGGCCGGTGGCGTAGGCCTCGAAGACCTGCTCGACGCGCACGCGCCCGACGCTCTCCTCGGTCTTGCCGAGCAGCGCCCCCGTGCGGGGATGGCGAAGCTCGCGTCCCTCCCGGTACACGCTCAGCTCCACTCCGGGCGCGAGCCCGTCCTTCTTGCCGAGTGACAGCGTCACGCTACCGTCCTGGACTTCCAGCACGTCGCCGTCGACCTTGGGGAACAGCGAGAGAATCTGGTCGACCAGCACGCCGATCGGGGAGGTCTGCGCGGTCGCCGCAGAAGCCGTCAGTCCCAGGAACATGAGTCCGACGGCGAGTCCGAAGACCACGGAGCGCGTCATGAGGCGGGCCGCGCACATGGGACGAACCTAGCCGACCGCGTCAAGGGAGTCAAGGAATCCGGGACGGGTTCAATTGAGGCAGTCTACCCAGTCGAACGCCACGATGCGGACGCGATAGCCGGCGGCGGCCGGCACGCGCGCGGTGAAGTAGCTGCGCTGGCTGGCCTGAATGACTCCCGGAACCCAGATGGCGGACGTGCCGACCACCGCGCCACTGGCATCCAGTCGCTCGACGGCGAGCTGCATGCGCTGTGCGGGGCCCCGGCCGAGGTTCGTGACGGAGCCGGCAATGACCGGTGCGGGCGCATCGGACGTCGACTCCCAGTCCAGGCGGAAGTATCGGTCGAGCGTCTCCTGGGCCCAGATGGGGCCCGCCAGGCCTTCCCCTGGGGACAGCGCCGCCCCGGTCACGGCGGCCGCGAGCATCAGCGTGACCCCGAGCCGGGTACCTCGCACGATCACGCCATCGAGCATCACGTCAGTCGGTGTCGACCTCGACGTCCGGATGTGGATTCACCCAGTCGGGCACCGGCTGGCCGGCGGAGCGACGTTGCTCGATCTTCGCGGCCACCCCATCCCAGTAGCACTTGCGAAAGTCCGCGATGCCGGTGCTGATATGCCCCTTGAGCCCCAGGCTTCCGTCGGCACCGATCCTGTCGACGGCAAAGTTCGTGAACTCGCCGCGGCACAGGCGTGCGGTCGTCCAGTAGATGTCGTTCCAGACCTCGTCGCGAAGCCGGCTCTCGGGTGTCGACGCGCAGCCGCCGAGGACGAGCGCGAGGACACCCACCAACGCGCGCCCCGTCACCGAAGGTTGCCGCCCTGCGATTCGAAGCGATCGTAGGAGAACACGCGCACCCGGTAGGCCGGCGCCGGCTTGGTCGGCACCTGGAAGAAGAGGTGAGCGCCGCCGGGCATGTCGCCGGGCAGGTAGGCCACCTTCTGGGCGATGATCTGCCCGTTGGCATCGAGACTGTCGACGAGGAGGCGGACACTGATGACGCTGTACGGGGAGACGTTCGTCACGGTCCCTTCGACCACCGGCTGCCCTCGGTACACGCCGGGCTCGTACTCGACGGCGAAGTGCCGCTCCCAGCCCCACATCAGCGGCTTGAGCTCGCGGCCCTCGAGGGCCGCCACCGGTTCCGGCGGCCATGATAACGCGGTCACGGTCAGCAGCAGCACGAGCAGGTAGCGCAGCATCATAGGGGTCCTCCCGGGACCTCGCCATTCATGATGCCACAGGTCCTGCCGAGGGGCGCCCGGCGCGACCTACTTCTGTTCCCCCCCGAGCTTCAGGTGGGTGAACGTCTGCTGGATGCCGAATCGCTTGTACCAGTCGATGGCGGCGGCCACCCCGGTCTCGAGCGGGGTGCTGACCCGCCAGGCGAAGTCCGCATTGGTCTTCGAGGGGTCGAGCAGGATGGTGTACACGTCGTCGGCGCTCCGAGGCCGAACCTCGACCGCCCGGTCCAGGGTCAGGTGCAGGGCCTTCAGCGTGGCGTCGAAGAGCTCCTTGATCGAGACGTCGGAGCCGGACGACACGTGGTAGGGCCCCAAGCGGCCCCGGCCGGACAGGGCGCGCAGCACGACGTCGATGAGATCGTCGACGAAGATGAAGTCGCGCCGCGTGTCCATCACGAAGCACGGCTTGCCGGTGGTGAGACGGTGATAGAACGTCGGGAGCGGACCGCTCAGGTTCCGCGGCCCGTAGGCATTGGCAAGGCGGAACGAGACCCAGTCGAGCCCGCTCAGCCGCACGTAATACTCCCCGGCGGTCTTGCTGATCGCGTAGCTGCTGCCCTGGGGCAACAGCGGATGATCGAGGGTGATCGGCTGCTCGAGCGGCTGCAGTCCGTAGCAAAGCGCCGTCTGGAAATAGATCAGACGCCCGACGCCGGCGGCTTTCGACGCCTGGACCACGTTGGCGGTGCCGACGACGTTGGTCCGGCTGTCCTCGGCCCAGTTGTCCGGGTCCTTGTACGAGGCTGCCGCATGCACGACCCGCTCGGGGGCGAAGTCGCCGAACACGCGATCGACCAGGTCCCGGTCGGTGATCGAGCCCTCGACGACCGTCAGGCTCGGGTGCGGCGTCAGGTTGTCCCGGCGCCCGGTGGTGTAGTTGTCGATCACCAGCACCCTGTCGTTCCGGGTCAGCAAACGATCGACCAGGTGGGAGCCGATGAACCCCGCCCCGCCGGTCACGAGCACCTTCATTCCGATGCCTCCCTTGCGATGAGCTGCTTGAAGTGCGCGGCGCGATCGTGGAAGGTCCGCTGCCAGAGCTCGAGGCACAGCAACCCCCACACCTTGCGGCCAAAGCGTGGCTCCTGATCGAGCTTCGAGAGCACGGCACGGTTGTCCACGAGGTCGCGACGCTGCGCGCAGGCGGACGAGAAGACATCCCCGACGAAGTCCCGCACGACCC
>VBPC01000096.1 GCA_005887895.1 Candidatus Rokuibacteriota bacterium | reverse complement strand
GGCGCCGGCCGGCCTCGGCAAACTCCGGGAGCTGGACGGCGTCGCGGGCGAGCGTCTTCCAGCCCGGGGGCGGCGTGGAGGCGAGGGGCATCCCGCTCACCGCGGCACCAGCGCGAACAGCAGCCAGCCGAGCTCGTAGGGCCGGCATTCCATGTCCACCTCGAGCTGGCCCGGCCCGTTCACCGCGGCGGCGAGCCGGTCGCCGGCGCTCTGCAGGCCGAGCAGGCTCAGGAGTTTGAAGACGTGCACCAGCCGGCCGTGGGCGATGCGCCGCCGGATCGAGCGCCAGATCACGCCGTGCTCGGCGTCGAGTATCGTCTCGCCCAGCTCGTTGTCACCGAACACCCACCCGAGGCTGCGCTCGAGGGCATCGTCGAACCGCCGGCCGGTCGCCTCCGTCACCGCGTTGAGCGCCATCGGCCCCATGCCGTGCTGGTGAACCGCGTAGACCGGATAGCGGTCCACCACGGCCCCGGTGCGGACGTCGTAGTGCCAGGCCCACTGACCGAGCGGCCCCTGGGCCTGCACGACCCGATCGAGGCAGCGTTCGGCCATGGCCAGGGCGTCGGGATCCCCGAACACGCGCGCGTAGTCGACGCCGGCACAGATGCCATAGACCTGGTTGTCGAAGAACCCGAACCGGCGCCGCAGGCGACGGCGCAGCCTGCCGGCGACACGGCCGCCGTAGCAGAACAGTCCGGTGGCCTCCGTGTAGTTGGCCCGCAGCGCGGCGTAGGCGGCGCGCGCCTTGTCGCCGACGTCGCGCCGGGCGGGCGCCAGCTGCGCCACCCGCGCCAGCCCGCTCAGCAGCCAGCCGAGCTCGGTCGAGGTGAGCGCGCCCAGCCGCCCGGCCCCGGCCGGGATCCGATCCAGGATCTCGTCGTACACGGGCGAGAGCGTCGCGTCGTGGTCGGCCAGGCACCAGAGGAGCAGTCCCAGCTCGCCGAGATTGGTGATCTGCTGCCGCCGTCCGGCGAGGCCGCGCACGAGCCCGTCGACATCGGTCCGCGAGCTCAGGCCGGCGCGTGCCGCCGCCGCGAGCCCGATCAGCGTGATGCAGGTGTAGCGCAGCGACTGGCCGGCGGGTCCCGACGGGCGCACCGTGAAGACGAAGGCGCCCGTACGGTCCAGCATGCGCGGCAGAGCGGTCAGCGCGGTCTCCACCATGACCGCCCGCCGATTCACAGTCTCGATCGAAGCCATGCGTCCTCCACGATCCACGGTCACGAGAGAAAGAGCCGACGCCACCAGGCCAGCACGATCAGGACCATCAATTGCTCCAGGAGGTTCTCGACGCCCTCGGTGTGGCGGCGCACCAGCCGCGCCACCTCGCGGCTGTCCACCAGGCCGTCGAGCGCCTGCTCGTCGAGCAGCAGGCGGCGCGCCTCGCGGCCGACGTTGTCGGCAAACCGCCCGCCGCCGCCGACGGTGAAGCCCACCTTGGCGCGCTCGAGGATGGGCGCCGGGACGACGTCCGCGAACGCCTGCCGCAGCAGGACCTTGCCGACGCCACCACGAATCTTGAGCGACGACGGCACGCGCCACGCCCACTCCACGACCCGATGGTCCAGGAACGGCACCCGGAGCTCGAGCGAGGCGGCCATCGTCATCTTGTCGGCCTTGACGAGGAGATCGTCGGGCAGCCAGACCTTCTGGTCGTAATAGAGCATCCGCTGCAGGGGCGACAGGCGGCGACTCCGCTCGTGGTGCACGGCCGCGGAATCCACGGCCGGCTCCCGGCGGCCCAGCAGGCGCTCGCGCTCGTGGCGGGTGAAGATCGCCGACACCCCGCGGTACTCGGCGATGCCCTGCCGGATCCGCTCGAGGGCGCGGGCGGCCCGATGGCTGCCGTAGAGGTCCGCCAGCGGGCCGGCGGTTCCGAGCCAGCGGAGCGGGCGCGCTCGCAGCAGGTGTCGGTAGATGCCATAGCCGCCCAGGTTCTCGTCGGCGCCCTCGCCGGACAGCACGACGGTGACGTGCTCGCGCGTGAAGCGCGAGAGCTGCAGCAGCGAGACCGACGGTGCTTCCGCCACCGGCTCTTCCATGGCCGCCACCGCCTGCGGCAGCAGCTGCCAGAACTCCTCGAGGCCGACCTCGACCTCGCGGTGCACGGTACCGAGGCGCTCGGCGGCGAGGCGCGCGTACGGCCGCTCGTTGACGCCCTGCTCGCCACCGTAGCCCACGCAGAACGTGCGGACCGGATCGCTGACCATCGAGGCCATGAGCGCGGTGACGGCGGTGGAGTCGAGGCCGCCGGAGAGGAACACGCCGAGCGGCACGTCGCTCACCAGCTCGCGGCGCACGCTGTCGGTCACGAGGTCGCGGAAGGCGCCTACGCACTCGGCCTCCGACCACGTCTCACCGTCGAGCGGCACGTCCCAGTAGCGCCGGAGCGTGACCTCGCCGCCGCTGACGACGGCCACGTGGCCGGCCGGCAGCTTGGCGATGCCCTTGAAGATCGTGCGGGGCCCCGGCACGTACCGCTGGCCGAGGTAGTCCCAGAGCGCATCGAGGTCCACCTCGGCCCGTACGCCCGGCCAGGTGAGCAGCGCCCGGATCTCCGACGCGAACAGGAAGAAACCGTCGGCGGTCTGCGTGTAGTAGAGCGGCTTGATGCCCAGCGGGTCGCGGGCCAGGAGCAGGCGGCGCCGCCGCGCGTCCCACATCGCGAACGCGAACATCCCCCGCAGGCGCTCGACGACGGCGTCGCCGTAGGCCTCGTAGCCGCGCACGATCACCTCGGTGTCGGACTTGGTGCGGAAGCCGAGGCCGCGCGCTTCGAGCTCCTCGCGCAGCTCCTGGAAGTTGTAGACCTCGCCGTTGTAGGTGATCCACACCGTCTCGTCGGGGTTGGCCATCGGCTGATGGCCGCCGGACAGGTCGATGATGGAGAGACGTCGATGGCCGAGCCCGACACCGTCGGCGACGAAGACGCCCTCGTCGTCGGGGCCGCGGTGGCGCATGGCGTCGCGCATCCGGATGACGGCCGTCTCGGTGATGGGGGTGGCATCGGGTCCCGGCGGTCGCAGGCTCATCACTCCGCAGATCCCGCACATGGTCAGGCCCTCTCGCTGCCGGTCGACGCGCCGTCCGCGACCGGCTCCGCTGCGTGGCTTTGCCGCACGCGCGCCCAGTCGCCCGGGCCGTCGGCCTGGACGAGCGCCTCGCCGTGCCACCGCACGCTGCGCGCTTGCACGGCGAGAAACTTCTGGAGCTCACCGGTCGTATCCATCCGAGCGTGCAGCAGCTCGCCCACGAGCTCGACGCCCCGGGCGGCCAGCGGCCGGTCGGCAGCCGGCGAGCAGAGCACGAGGTCGGTGGTGCCTTCGGCCCGCACGACGACCGCCAGCCCATCGCCGACCCGCTCGCTCTCGACCTGCAGCTGCCCCCGCGCCGAGCGCACGCAGGGCGCGAGGAGGTGCACGCGGACGGCGGGTGTCTGCAGCGACTCCGTCGTGCAGAGCGTGGGTGCCGGCCTCTTGTCGCCATAATCGTCGGACTGCCAGCCCTGGATGGGGTCGGTGGCGCCGGTCACGACCCGGCAGGTGGCGTCGGCGAATCCGGCCCCGAGCACGAGCAGCCCGTGCGCCGCCGCCGCGGGCGCGGCGAAGACGCCGCCGGGGACGCTTTCCGCCTCGAGACCCGCCGCGAGCTGGAACAGGAACTCGGCGGTGTGCGGGCCGCCACCGTCGAGGACATCGACGCAGAGCCAGTACGCGCCGCCGACCGAGAGCAGGGTTCGCCGGTGACGGACGGGCGAGCGCAGACGGCCGTAGGCGTCGTGCTCACCGGTCACGAGCGCGTAGTCCGGGCTGGACAGGCGGCGGACCACCCGCGAGCGGTACCGCGTGGCCCACTGGAACGGGGTGGTGGGGTCAGCCTGGTCGCAGCCGTCGAGCACCACGGTGCTGTGCGCGCGGGTGCCGCGGAAGTAGGCCCTCCACGCCGGCGCGCCGTTGTAGACGTAGGTCCCGCGATCGGCCACGAGCAGGCGGCCGTGCGCATAGAGCTCCAGACCGAGACAGCCGGCGTGCCCGTGACCGCCGGCGAGCATCCCCATGTCGCCGGCGTCGAACAGCGCCCAGCGCTCGTCGCCGTCCACGCGAGCGCGGTTCACCGCGAGGTGCGCGTCGGGAAACTGGCGGCAGCCGTGCGGCGCCGTCGCCGAGCCGAGCCGGTCGAGCCGGCTCACGGCGTCGGGCCAGAGCCAGGCCGCCTCCTCACCGCGGGACGGCAGGCCCGCGCGAAGCTCGGCGCGCTGGAAGAGCAGGGCGCCGCTGGCGAGCAGCTCGTCGACGGTCACGAGATTCGGCGCGCCGAGCCGCAGGGTGCGTCCGCCGTCGGCGTCGCCGACGTTCGGGAGCCGGCCGTCGGGTCGCACGAGCCAGGCGAGCGCTTCGAGCATGCGCTCCAGGCCCGCTCGGACGATCGGCGCGAGCGGGGTCCCGTTCCGCTCGGCGACGATCACCGCGAGCAGGTAGCACTCCACGGTGTAGGCGTGGTAGTAGAGCGACGCTTCGCGGTAGACACCGTCGGCGCCGACCTGCGCGACGATCTCGCGCTCGAGGATGGCGCGTCCGCGCTCGCGCCAGTCGGCCGCCGCGTTCAGCTCCGGCAGGGCGGTGCCGACCACGAACAGCGCCAGCGCCTCGCCGAGGAGATGCGTGTTGGGGCTGCTGTAGAGCGAGAGGTTCGCGGCGATGTGCCGCGCCTGCGCCACCAGCGAGCGAAGCACTGTTGCGCACAGGGCCGGCGTGAACCGCGGGCGACCGAGCACGAGTGGCAGCACCCACAGCCACGCGAGAATCCGCAGCGCGGGTTCGAGCGACTCGAGCCAATGGACACCGACGCCGACCGGGTTCTGCTCGATCCACTCCGCGAGCTGGTCGACGACTTCGTCGGCATAGCGGCCGTCGCCGGTCACGGCCGCGGCCGCCGCGAGCACCGCGAGATGCTGGTGCCGGCTCGGCTCCCAGATGACCTTGAG
>VBPC01000095.1 GCA_005887895.1 Candidatus Rokuibacteriota bacterium | reverse complement strand
CCGCTCGCACTCTGACTCGCTGCGCTACCGTCAGCCCGCCGAGGTCGCCACGCCGTCCGTGACCATCGCGTTCGACGTCCTCCGCGTGAAGGGCCACGACGTCAGCCTGCGGCCGCTCCTCGATCGGCGGCCACGGCTCGAGGACCTCGTCGCCGGGGCCGACCTAGTTGTCGACGACGAGCCGCAGGTCGCCGAGATGCTTCGGGACCTGACAAGTAAGGGCTACGAGGTCGAGGTCGCGTTGAATGGCGCCGACGGCGTTAGGGCACATTAGATCCGGTGTGCAGCATCAACACTATGGGCAATTGTTCGTGAGGTGGCACCGCCGGCCGACCATGTCGATGACGTGCTCGTCCTCGTTCCCGCCGATGAATCCGTGAGTCAGCCCGTCCGGATGAGCGGCGAGACGAAAATGATCGAAGGGAAACCGCCAGACTCGCGGCAGGCCATTGCCGGTCCGCTGGTCCACCGTGGAGGGGTCGATGCACTGCCAGTAGGTGCTGGTCGAATCAGAGCCATCGTAGTTCGCGCAGTACGCCGCGCGGGCAGACGGCGGCACCTGAGCGATGTACATCCTGAGCCACGTGGTCGTCACCCGTTGAACATTGCTGGGGGAGGGACAGGGCCCACTTTGTGGTCCGGGGGCATCGACGACGCATTGCGTGACGATCACCTTGTTCCCCACGGGCGGCGCATCGTCGTAGGTGTTGCCGAGGATGTTGTAGTCGAGCGTCAAGTGGATATAGCCGTTGCCGTAGCCGTCGGTGACGAAGGTGACGCCGGGGTCCATTTTCATGCCGTTGGTAAACTGCGCGGACAATGACGCCGTCGGGGCCACGACGCCCCCTTCGACGTAATACCCCGGAGGACCCTGGGGGAAATTCGGATCCAACGCTGGCCTGATGCTGCCCGGGGGAAAGTAGATGGGCCAGGCGAGGGGGTAGAAGACCGTCCATACCGTGTAGATCGTGTTTGGACGAACGCCCTGCGTGATGAACTGGAGATCCGTCTTTCCCTGACGGACGCTGATCGTCATCGTCGCACTCGCGTAGTCCGGGTTAGCCGCCGGCTGCGTTCCGTTGGGGGTCCCGTACAGGTTGGATGTCGTTTCGAAGGACAGGACAAAGGGGCCCGAACCGGTGACCGGCGGTGCGAGCGGTCCGAAGAGATCGCCGAACAGATCGCCGACCGAACCGCGGACCGAACCTTCGACCGAACCGCTGACCGAACCACTGACCGAACCGCCGACCGGACCGTTGATCGAACCGCCGACCGAACCGTCGACCGTACCGCCGACCGAACCGCCGACCGTACCGCCGAGCAGATTCCCCAGCAGCTGCGCGGAGGACACTCCCGACGACGCGAGTATCAGTGCGGTGACGATGATTGTGGCGCAAGCACGCATACGGGTCGTCATCCTCATACCTCTTTGCCCTGCAAGAGAGCCTGCATGGAGGGATCGAACGCAGGATCCGGGTCAGTGCGCACCAACTCCTCGATCGCCTCGCTGACGCGCTCCATCGCCAGCGGCTTTTCGAGGACCGGCCGGCCGGCTTCGTGGAGGAACTGCTGCGAGCCGGCTCGTATCGTGTCGCCCGTCATGAATATGACGCGGTCGGCGAGGTGAGGACGATGGGTCCGGATCCACTGCCAGACTCCGCCGCCGTCGAGCTCGGGGAGCCTGAGGTCCAGCAAGACGACGTCACAGGAACCGTGCCCGAGCCAGTGAATCGCCTCTGTCCCCGTCGCCGCCGTCTCCACCTGATGACCGAGTGTCGCGAGAAATTGCGCGAGGCTGTCACGCAATGCCGTTTCGTCCTCGACGACCAGGACGTTCACGGGGCGGGCTGCCGTCGGTGGCGTCACCGGCGTGACCCGATCGTCGACACCCTCCCCGAGGGGCAGGCGGAGTGTGAACCGCGCACCTCCGGTCGGGACGTTCTCGACGCACATCCGCCCGCCGTGCGCTTCGACGATGCCGATGGAGACGCTCAACCCGAGCCCGGTGCCTTCCCCGATCGGCTTCGTCGTGAAGAACGGGTCGAAGACCTGGCCGAGGTGCTCGGACGGAATGCCGGGACCGTTGTCCTCGACCGCGATGGCGATGCCGTCCGCGTGAACGGCCGAGCGCACCGTAAGAACGCCATGCCTGGTGGACTTCATGGCGTGCGTCGCGTTGGTGAACAGGTTGAGCAGTACCTGCTGGAGTTGCGTGGGGTCGGCCCAGATCGTCGGCAACGGATCCAGGGCGGCGACGACGCGGATCCCGTTGAGGTCGAATTCCGGTGCCTGCAAGCTGAGCGCGGCCCGCAGGGCCTCGTTGGGATCGACCCGGCGCCGCTCGGGCGGTGTGCGCCGGGCGAAGCCGAGTAACCCGCGCACGATCTGCCCAGCACGGTGGCACTCGCGCACGATGACGTCCAGGCGCGTCAGCATGCCGTCGCTCGGCAGGGCCTTGACCTTGAGGAGACTCGCCGTGGCCAGGATCGTCGAGAGCGGATTGTTCAGCTCGTGGGCGACGCCGGAGATCAGCGTGCCAAGGGCCCTCAGCTTGTCGGCCTGGATGAGTTGATGCTGCGTCCGCTGCAGCTCCTCCACCTTGGCCTCGAGCTGCGAATGCAAGCGCGCCTTCTCCAACGCGAGCGCGGTCAGGTGGGCGATACTGTTGAGCGTGCGGCGTTCTTCGTCGCCGAGGCGGCGGGGCGCACGATAATAGGCGGCGAGGACCCCGATCGGTTGTTCGCGCACACCGAGCGGCGTAGCGATGCCGGCCCGAATGTCTTCCCCCACCAGGGCCGGAGGCAGCGAGAAGTGCCGCTCGCTGGCCAGATCCTCCACCGATGTTGGCGTCTTGTGCAGGAACGTGTGACCCGTGAACGAATCGGCGGACGGTGTGATGTTGACGGCGCCGACGGTGTCCGACCGCCAGCCGAGTCCGGCCTCCAGACGAAGGCAGGCGACGCGCGCATCGAAGACGAAGAGCCCTACGCTGTCGGCGCCGAGCAACTCCCGCGTGAGCTGCAGCGCATCCCGGCGAATGGCTTCCTCGCCGGTCGCCTCGAGCAATCGCTGGGAGAAGTCGTGGAGGGCCTCGTCGTGGTGCGCTTTCACGGCGAGCTGATCGAAGGCGCGTCCGTTCTCGAGGGCGGCTAACGCCTGGGTCCCGAATGCTTCCAGCAACTCGACGTCGGCGGCGGCGAACTCGCGTTGACGCCGGTAGAAGACCGAGAGCGCGCCGTACGGCGTGCCTGTCGGCCGCGACAGCGGAATCGCCATCACCGACCGCAGCCCTTCGTCAGGCCAACCCGTCACCCTCTCGAGCGTGGAGACCGCTGCCGGATCCTCTCCCCCTCCACTCACCACAGGCCGCTCCTTGGCGACCGCGACCCCTGCGGCGCTGTTGTCGAAGGGCAGCTCCACCGCGCGCAGTAGCCGACCGCTGATGGCGCCGGCGTGGCCGACCGCCTCGAGTACGCGACTTCGTTCGTCGAGCCGGAACAGGATGGCGGCATCGGCGCCCGAGACTTCGAGCGCTCTGGTCACGATGGTCCTCGCAATCTCGGCGAGGTCGAGGTTTCGCGCCAGCGCCTGGCCAGCGCGGTGGAGGACGTCGAGGTCGCGCTGGCGCGCGCGGGCGTCGCGATAGAGCGATACCTGCTCGCGAAGCAAACCGACGAAGATGAGGCCGACGCCAAGCGGGCGGGCGAGCCCCGACAGATACCACGGGATGCTGTACCGGAACGGATACAACATGAACCCGAGCAGTCCCGCCGTCCAGATATAGGCGGCGAGCAGGAGGTAGCCTGCGAACGGATCGCGCGCGAAGTAGCGGCGGAGGCCGCCCCACAGTGCCCACACGCCCGCCGTGCCGATCACGATGCCTATTACGCAGAGTCCGAACGGCGTGAACTTCCCGGGCGCCATCACCAATGAGGGCAGGCGTGGGCGCACCTCGAGGACGGCAAGGCCGATGACGACGGCGAGGGCAGCGACAGCGCCGGCGATCCTCAACCAGGCGCGTTCCGTGAGCCCGAAGCGGCGCTCGCCATAGTGCCCGGCCAGACCGATGCCGGCGAGGCCGGTCAAATAGCTGAGGACGAAGAAGTAGGGCGCGATGCCGGCGTTGACGCCGGGGTTCGCGGGATAGTCGGGCTGAGCGAGGATGTGAGCCAGGGCGAGCAGCGCCGTCAGCCACAACGTGATCCCCAGGCTCACCGACTTGAAATCCTGCCGTAGCCGGTGACGCTCGAAACAGAGATAGCCGACGCCTACCGCGACCAGCGCAAACGGCGTATCAAAGATGGGGACGGCGTAGGGTGTGGGAACCCGGCGCGCCGTGCCGCCCTGGGCGACGACGATACCGATTTCGTAGACGAGACCGAACAGCGCACCGACGAGAATCGGGGACGCCGCCCTGATTCGCGCCACGCCGGCCACACGCGATGGCGAG
>VBPC01000198.1 GCA_005887895.1 Candidatus Rokuibacteriota bacterium | reverse complement strand
CGACGTCGAGCTGGTGCCGCTGCAGTCGCTGCCGGCGCTGAGTGACGCGCTCACGGCCAGGCGGGTGGACGCCGTGATGATCCCGGAGCCGTTCGTGTCGCGCCTGGAGGCCGCCGGCGCCGGCCGCACGATCGTCAACACGGGCGACGCGTTTCCGTGGCAGAGCGCGGTCGTGATGTACTCCGACCGGTTCGCGAAGGACCGGCCGGCCGCCGTCGCCTTCATGCAGGGCTACGTGAAGGCCTCGCGCCACTACTTCGATGCCGTGCTGGCGAAGAAGGGCGGATCGCCGTACGACGAGGTCGTGGCCATCACCGCGAAGTACACCGGCGCGCCCCCCGAGCTGATCCGCAAGGGCTTTCCATACCAGGATCGCGACGCGCGCCTCATGCCGGGCGACGTCGGCCGAAGCTCCTCGTCGCCAACCGCGGCGAGATCGCGGTGCGCGTCATCCGCGCGTGCCGGGAGCTCGGCATCGCGACGGTCGCCGTGTTCTCCGAGGCGGACCGCGAGGCGCTCCACGTGCTGATGGCCGACGAGGCCTATCCGATCGGCCCGCCGCCGGCCACCGAGAGCTATCTGCGCATCGACGCCCTCGTCGACGTCGCTCGCCGGGCCGGCGCCGACGCCGTGCATCCGGGCTACGGCTTCCTGGCCGAGAACGCCGTCTTCGCCGAGGCGTGCGCGGCGGCCGGGCTGACGTTCGTGGGGCCGCCGCCCGCCGCCATGCGGGCGATGGGCGACAAGACGGCCGCCCGCACGCTCGCGCGGGACCTGAAGGTGCCCATGGTGCCCGGCACCCTCGAGGCGCTGCGCTCCGACGACGAGGCGCGCGCGGGGGCGCGCGAGATCGGCTACCCGGTGATGCTCAAGGCCGCCAGGGGCGGCGGCGGCAAGGGCATGCGGCTCGTGCGCCAGGAGTCCGAGCTCGCCGAGGCGTTGCGGGCGGCGCGCTCCGAAGCCGGCGCCGCCTTCGGCGACGCGTCTCCACCTCGGCGAGCGCGAGTGCTCGATCCAGCGGCGTCACCAGAAGCTGATCGAGGAGTCCCCCTCGCCGTGCGTCGACGCCGAGCTGCGCGCGCGCATGGGCGAGGCCGCCTGCCGGGTGGCCGCGGCGGCCGGCTACGTCAACGCCGGCACCGTCGAGTTCCTGGTCGACGCCGAGCGCCGCTTCTATTTTCTGGAGATGAACACGCGGCTGCAGGTCGAGCATCCGGTGACCGAGATGGTCACCGGCCTCGATCTCGTGCGCGAGCAGCTGCGCATCGCCGCCGGCGAGCCGCTCGGGTACCGCCAGGCGGACGTGACCTGGAAGGGCTGGGCCATCGAGTGCCGGATCAACGCCGAGGATCCGTTCGGCGGCTGGCTGCCCTCGCCGGGAACGATCACCGGCCTGCGGGCGGCCAGCGGCCCGGGCGTGCGCGAGGACTCCGGCGCTTACGAGGGCTACACGGTGCCGCGCTGGTACGACACGCTGCTGGCCAAGCTGATCGTGTGGGGCGCCGACCGGCCGACCGCGCTCGCGCGGATGCTGCGCGCGCTCGGGGAGTACCAGGTGGTCGGCGTGCGGACGACCATCCCCGCGCTCGCGCGGATCATCGCCCATCCCGACTTCCGGGCCGGCCGCCTGTCGACCGCGCTGCTCGAGCGCATCCTGCCGGCGCTGCGTCCCAGCGAGGGGCGCTTCGCCTCGATCGCCGTGATCGCCGCCGTCCTCGCCGAATACGAGCGCGGCCGCCGGCCGGCGCCGGCGGCCGCCGCCGACGGGGCGCCGCCGAGCCGCTGGCGCTGGTCGGCGCCGTCGGGCTGGAGCCGCCCGTGAAATACGTGGCGACCCGGGCGGGCACGACCGACGTCGTCGAGATCAGCGGGGGCGACGGACGCTATCGTGTGACGCTCGGGGACGAGGTCTGGGACGTCGACGCCCGGCTCACGGCCCAGGGCATCTACTCGTTGCTGATCGGCGGCGTGTCGTACGTGGCCGACGTCGTGGACCGCGACGGCACTTGCCTGGTGGACGTCGGGGGCGAGACCTACGAGGTCCTCGTCGAGGAGCAGACGCGCTGGATCATCCGCACCCGCGGCGGCGCGGCCGGCGCCGCCCACGGCCAGACGCTGACCGCCCCGCTTCCGGGTAAGATCACGCACATCTCCGTGCGGCCGGGCGACCGGGTGCAGGCCGGCGACACCCTGGTGGTGATCGAGGCCATGAAGATGGAGAACGAGTTCAAGGCCTCGGCGGCGGGCACGGTGGCCGAAGTGCGCGTGCAGCCCGGCCAGACCGTGAACCCGGGGGACATCTTGCTCGTCATCGAATCATGACGGCGCCGGCGATCCAGTTCAGCGGCGTCAACAAGTGGTTCGGCAAGCTGCACGTGCTGCGCGACATCAACCTCGCCATCGCCAGCGGCGAGGTGGTGGTCGTGTGCGGGCCGTCCGGCTCCGGCAAGTCGACACTCATCCGCACGGTCAACGGCCTCGAGCGGATCCAGGGCGGCGACGTCGTCGTGCTCGGCGACTCCATCAGCCGCCGCGGCGTCAACCTGCCCGCGCTGCGCACCCGCGTCGGCATGGTCTTCCAGTCCTTCAACCTGTTTCCCCACATGACGGCGCTCCAGAACATCATGCTGGCCCCGATGAAGGTGCGGAAGGTTTCGCGCGCCGAGGCCGAGCAGCAGTCCCGGGCGCTGCTGGAACGGGTGGGCCTGCGCGAGAAGGCCGCCAACTATCCGGCCAATCTCTCCGGCGGCCAGCAGCAGCGGGTGGCCATCGCCCGGGCGCTGGCCATGCAGCCCAAGATCATGCTGTTCGACGAGCCCACCTCCGCCCTCGACCCCGAGATGATCAACGAGGTGCTCGACGTCATGACCGCGCTGGCCCGCGAGGGCATGACGATGATGTGCGTCACCCACGAGATGGGCTTCGCCCGCCGGGTCGCCCATCGGGTCGTCTTCATGGACGAGGGGCAGGTGGTGGAGGAGGGCACACCCCAGGAATTCTTCACGACACCGAAGTCCGACCGCGGACGACAGTTCCTGTCCAAGATCCTCACACACTAGGAGGCGTCGAATGATGCGCATACTCTCGGTGCTGCTGACGCTGGCCGTCGCGCTGACCGCCACGCCGGCGCTGGCCCAGGACACGCTGGAGAAGATCAAGTCCAGCGGCACGCTGACGATCGGCACCCGGACGGGCTCGCCGCCGTTTGCCTACGTGAACAAGAACAACGAGTGGGTCGGGTTCTCCATCGACCTGGTCGAGCAGCTGGTCAAGCCGGAGATCGAGAAGGCCGTGGGCAAATCCATCAAGGTCGAGAAGAAGGAGTCGGCGCCCGCCACCCGCATTCCGCTGCTGACCTCCAACGCCGTCGACCTCATCGCCGAGACGATGACCGACACGCCGCAGCGGCGCGAGACCGTGGACTTCAGCCTCACGTTCTTCTACACCGGGGCCCAGTTCCTGGTGAAGAAGGGCAGCCCCATCCACGGCGTCAACGATATCGCCGGCAAGCGGATCGCCAGCCAGCAGGGCTCGACCAACGCCAAGATCATCCGCGAGAAGTACCCGCAGGCCCAGCTGCGCGAGTTCCCCGACCAGCCGGCGGCGTTCCAGGCGCTCGCGCAGGGCCAGGTCGACGCCTACACCAACGACGGCATCCAGCTGGCCGGGCTCAAGGCCAAGGCGCCCAAGCCGGACGAGTGGGAGGTGGTCGGGGACTTCTACTCGGAGGAGCCGTACGGGATGGCCATGCGGAAGGGCGACGCCAGGTTCAAGGCGGCCGTCGACGCCGGCCTCAAGAAGGGCTTCGAGTCCGGGAAATACTTCGAGATCTACGACAAGTGGTTCGGTCCCAAGGGCGAGGTGCCGTACCCGCTGACGCCCCAGGTGAAGGCGTATCTCCTGAAGCAGATCGGGAAATGATTGGGTGAAGGGGGCTGACGCCCCCCTCACACTCCCCCGGTGAGCTACACGTTCAAGTGGTCGGTGCTCTGGAGCGGCCAGTCGGGTCACTGGCTCCTGCAGGGCCTCGTCACCACGCTCGAGCTCTCGGCGCTGGCCTGGATCCTCGCGGTCGCTCTCGGCATCCTCTCCGGCGCGCTGCGGACCGTACCGTTCCGGCCGCTGCGCTGGGCGGCCACGTTCTACGTCGAGTTCTTCCGCAACGTCCCCCTGCTGGTGTGGATGTTCTTCTGGTACTTCGCCGTGCCGCCGCTGCTCCCTCGGCCGGCCCAGGACTGGGTCTTCAACCACGGCGCCGAGTTCTGGGCCGCCACCATCGCGCTTGGCGTCTACCACGGGGCGCGCATGTCGGAGGTGATCCGGTCCGGGATCGGCGCGATACCCCGCACGCAGTTCGAGGCCTCGGTGGCGATCGGGCTGACGACGTTCCAGGCCTACCGGCTGGTGATCCTGCCCGTCGCGCTCCGCCTCATCGTTCCGCCCGGCACGAACGAGTCGCTCAACCTGCTCAAGAACTCGTCGGTCGCCCTGACCATCAGCGTGGCCGAGCTGACCTTCCAGACGCGCCAGATCGAGACGTACACCGCCAAGGCGATCGAGGCGCTGACCGCCGGCACGCTCATCTATCTGGTGCTGTGCGTGTCGATCGCCACGGTCATGGCGCGGGTCGAACGGCATTACGCGATCCCTGGTCTCATCGCGCGCGTGGGCCCGGCGGCGTAGCTGGCCGATGAACAACGGCCATCGGCGTCGTTCCGTCGGAGGGGGTCTCGGCGACCCCCTCCGAAGCCTGCTCCAGAGCCTGCGCGGGCAAAGCCCGCGCTCGAAGCGGTATGGCAAGGCGCGCTGGCGACTTTTGATCGGCCTGGCGACTGTGTCGGGCCGGCGGTAGGCGATGGATTTCTCGGTCGTGGCGAACAATTTTCGATTTTTGATTTTGCAGGGGTTGATTGGGATCGGGCCGTTCATTGGGGGGACGCTGCGGTTGGCGGTGCCGGCGATCGTGCTGGGGTTCGCGCTGGGGATTGCGGTGGGGCTGGCGCGGCTGGCCAACGCGAGGTGGATCCGGGTGCCGGCCACGATGTACGTCGAGTTCTTCCGGGGCGTGCCGCTGGTGATGGTGATCTTCTGGATCTGGTTCATCATCCCGCAGCTGCTGCGACTGCCGATTCCCGAGTACGGGGTGGCCCTGACGGCGTTCGTCATCTTCGAGGCGGCCTACTTCGGCGAGATCGTGCGGGCCGGCGTGCAGTCGGTGGCCCGCGGTCAGGTGGAGGCGGCCACCGCGCTTGGCATGACGGCCACCCAGACGATGACGTGGGTCGTGCTGCCCCAGGCGCTGCGCAACATGGTGCCCTCGCTCGTCACCCAGATGATCGTGCTCTTCAAGGACACGTCGCTGGCCTCGATCATCGGCTACGTCGATCTCACCAAGGCCGCCCAGATCGTCAACAACCGCGAGATCCGTCCCTTCGAGCTCTATCTCTTCATCGCGGTCGTCTACTTCCTGTGCACGTACTCGATGTCCCTGCTGGCGCGTCGCCTCGAACGCCGCACCGCCTGACCCATTTCCAGAGGAGAACATCATGCGCAGCGTCGCGCTTGCCGCCGTCGTCGCCGGCCTGCGGCTCCACGCCTCCGTCGCGCTCGCGCACCGTCCCGATCAGCCGCCGCATCAGCAGTACCGCATCGGCGATCTCAAGCTGGAGAGCGGGGAGGTCATCAAGGACTTCGCGATCTCCTACGTCACCCACGGCACGCTCAACGCCCAGAAGTCGAACGCCATCCTGATGGTCACCGCCATCAGCGGCAACCATCACCGGCTCGACTTCCTCATCGGGCCCGGCAAGGCCCTGGACCCGACGAAGTACTTCATCGTGGCCACCGACGCCATCGGCAACGGCCTCACCACGTCGCCCTCGAACAGCCAGAGCCAGCCCCGCATGAAGTTCCCGCGCTTCGTCATGCGCGACATGGTGGCCTCCCAGCAGACGCTCATGGAGCACCTCGGCATCAAGCGCGTGCTGGCCGTGGTAGGCCCCTCGATGGGCGGGATGCAGGCGCTGCAGTGGGGCGTGAGCCATCCGGACTTCATGGACAGCCTGGTGGCGCTGGTCCCGCTGGCCAAGACGCCGGCCTGGAGCGTCGTCGTCATGGAGGCGAGCCGCAAGGCGATCATGCTGGACCCGGCGTGGAACGGCGGCAACTACACCTCGCCGCCCGTCAACGGCATCCGGCTGTGGCGCGACATCCTTGGCTTCCTCGCCGCGCGCTCGCCCGAGATGTACCGCTACCAGTTCCAGAACCAGGCCGACGTGCTGCCGTGGCTGAAGACGCAGGAGGACGCCCAGATTCCGTTGTTCGACGCCAACGACTGGATCTACCAGACGTGGGCCTACGACGCCCACGACGTCGGCACCACGCCCGGCATGAA
>VBPC01000282.1:28936-31652 GCA_005887895.1 Candidatus Rokuibacteriota bacterium | reverse complement strand
CGTGCTGGCGCGGTGCGGCCGCGCGCCCCTGTTCAAGGCGGCGATCGCCCGCTGCTTCCATACCCCGCGGCGTGCCGACGTCGACTTCCTGGTCGACTACGACTACGCCGAGCGCACCTGCCCGGAGGCGCGCGCGGCGTGGCTGGCGACCGCGCGCCACATCCGCGCCGACTTCGTCGAGCATCGATCCGATTATCGGCGCGCCATCGCCACGCTGGACTTGCCGGTGCTGGTCGTGCACGGGCGCCAGGATCCGGCGGCGCTCCCGGCGCACGCGACCGAGGTCGCGGCCGGCTTCCCGCGGGCGGGGCTGCGCTGGGTCGACGCCTGCGGGCACTTCCCGCACCTCGAGCACGCCCGCGTCGTCAACGCCTGGCTCGCCGAGTTCCTGATCGGGCGTCCCGCGCCGCGCTGATGAGCGTTCCCCGGTCTCGCGCATCATCGAGGACCGCCACGGCTCCGCCGGGGCGGTCCGAGCATTCGGGGGGTGTGGGGGGCCCTATCGTGGCCCCCCACCTCTACAATTGAGCGAGATCAGTCCTCAGGATCTGAAGGCCCGTCTCGACCGCAACGAGCCGCCCCTGCTCCTCGACGTGCGCCAGGACTGGGAGACGCGCTTGTGCCGGCTGCCCAACGCCGTGCACATCCCGATCGAGGAGATCGAGCTCCGCGTCGAGGAGCTCAATGCCGGCGACGACATCGTCGTCTACTGCCACCAGGGTGTGCGCAGCGCGGCCGTGGCCGAGTACCTCCGCTCGCTCGGCTTCACGGGCGTGCGCAACCTGTCCGGGGGCCTCGACCTGTGGGCACGCACCGTCGATCCGGGGATGCGCCGGTACTGATGGGCGAGGCCGCGCTCCGCCTCGAGCGGCGCGGCGGTGTCGTGCGGTGCACGCTCGACCGCCCGCCGCTGAACCTGCTCGAGCCCGGCCTGATCGCCGCCCTGCGCTCGACGTTCGCGGCGCTGGCCGCCGATCCGGCCGTGCGGGTGGCGATCGTCACGGGCGCCGGCCGCGCGTTCACCGCCGGCATGGACGTGCGGGTGCTGCGCGACCTCGATGTCGCCGGCGCCACCACGCTCATCACCGCGCTGCACGACGCGATCGACGCCGTCCACCGCGCGCCCTTCCCGGTGATCGCCGCCGTCAACGGCGCCTGCCTCGGCGCCGGCTTCGAGCTGGCGCTGGCCTGCGACCTCCGCGTTGCCTCGGCCGGCGCGATCTTCGGGCTGCCGGAGGTGCGCGTGGGGGTGCCGTCGGTGATCCAGGCCGCGCTCCTGCCGCCCCTGATCGGGCCCGGGCGCGCGGCCGAGCTGCTGCTGACCGGGGCGACGATCGGGGCGGAGCAGGCGCTGGCCTGGGGGCTGCTGAACCGCGTCGTCGAGCGCGAGGGGCTCGACGAGGCGGTCGACGCCTTCGTGACGACGATCGTCGCCTGCGCGCCGAACGCCGTCCGGCTGCAGAAGGAGCTCATCGTGCGCTGGCGCGAGAGCGACCTGCCCAGCGCCGGGCGCGCCGGCATTCCGGCATTCGCATCCGCCTACGCCACCAGCGAGCCGCGCGAGGGTGCGGCGGCGTTCCTGGAGAAGCGGCCGCCGCGCTTCGGAGCGCCGCGCTGAGGATCAAGGCCGTCACCGTCGACTTCTGGGGCACGCTGCTCTTCGACACACCCTCCAGCGACAACCGCTACAAGCGACGTCGCATGGCCGACTTCGAGACGATCCTGAGCGGCATCGGGGTGAAGGCCACGGCGAGCGCGCTCGATCGCGCGTACGACGGCTCCGGCTCGTACCTGGCCCGGATCTGGGAGCGCAATCGCGACGTGCCCGTCAGCGAGCACGTCCGCGCCATCCTCGGCGCCGTCCATCCCGGCCTGCCGGCCCGCGTGCCCGCCGACATCATGAGCGCGCTCGTGGAGGCCTACGCCCGACCCGTCCTCCTGGTGCCACCGGCGATCGACGACGGCGCCCGGCCGGCGCTCGAGCGCCTGCGCGCGCAGGGCATCGCGCTGGCCCTGCTGTCCAACACCATGCGCACCCCTGGCCGCACGCTCCGCACGCTGCTGGAGCGCTCGGGCCTGCTCGGTCTCTTCGCGCACGCGACGTTCTCCGACGAGGTCGGCGTGCGGAAGCCCGATCCGCAGATCTTCGCCCTCACGCTGCGCGCCCTCGGTGTGGAGCCGGGCGCCGCCGTCCACGTCGGCGACGATCCGATCCTCGACGTCTTCGGCGGTCGTCGCGCGGGGCTGCGCGTCATTCAGGTGACGAGCGCCTCGCTCGAGGCGCTCGGCGCGCAACGCCCCGACGCCGTCGTCCCCTCGCTGGCCACGCTCGCCGACGCCGTCGCCCGGCTGGACAGCGCCTGATCCCGCGCCCGCGGAGGTTGCGGGCTGCGACGCGAGTCCGTTAGTATGCGGGCATGGACGTGGCCACCCTGCGGGCGAAGATCCGCGACATCAAGGACTTTCCCACCGAAGGCATTCTCTTCAAGGACATCACGACCCTCCTGAAGGACGGACCGGCGTGGCGATTCGCGGTCGACTCGCTGGCCAGTCACTATCAGAGGGATGGGGTGGAGATCGTCGTGGGAGTCGAGTCGCGCGGGTTCATCTTCGGCGGCGCCATCGCGCACCAGCTCAACGCCGGCTTCGTGCCGGTGCGCAAGCTGGGGAAGCTCCCCGGCAAGACGATCGAGGTGGAGTACGAGCTCGAATACGG
>VBPC01000282.1:0-28809 GCA_005887895.1 Candidatus Rokuibacteriota bacterium | reverse complement strand
TACGATTAGGCAGCCTGTCCGGTCAACCACAGCCAAGGAGCTACACGCGATGAAGGCATGGATTGGTGCGCCGGTGCTCCTGCTGGCGGCCGTGTCGCCGGCGGCCGCCCACGACGAAGCGAAGACCAAGATCGACAGCTCGGTGATCCTCGACCTCACGGCGCCGAAGGGCGCCGATCCGAGCCGCGCCTACGACGAGTCGATCAAGCGCGACACGTCGGCGCCGAAGACGCAGTGGAAGCAGCGCCCGGACGGCGGCTATCAGTACGGTAACACCACGATCTTCATCCGGCACGACTGTCCGCCCGGCTCCGAGTTCTACGAGCCGCCGCCGCTCCCGGGTCGGCGGCGCTGAGAACGGTGTGGCGTGACTCCCATTCGGAACGTCGGGGTGATCGGGTGCGGGCTCATGGGGTCGGGGATCGTGCAGGTGTCGGCGCAGGCGGGGTTCTCCGTGCTGTTCGTCGAGGCGAACGACGAGCTGGTGAAGCGCGGCCTGGGCCGGCTGCGTGACACGCTGGAGGGGCTGACCGCCAAGGGCAAGCTCGAGGCGAAGGCCCGGGACGAGGCGCTCGGGCGTATCGCCGGCACGACGAAGCTGGAGGACCTGAAGGCCTGCGACCTCGTGATCGAGGCGATGACCGAGAACCAGGCGCTGAAGAACGAGACGTTCGCCACGCTCGACCGTATCGCCGCCCCGCACGCGCTGCTCGCCTCCAATACGTCCTCGTGCAACGTGACCGCGCTGGCCGCCGTCACCCGCCGGCCGGCTCGCGTCCTCGGCATGCACTTCTTCAACCCGGTGCCGCTGATGAAGCTGGTCGAGGTCGTCCGCACGATCCTCACCGAGGACGCCGCCGTGCAGACGGCGACCGAGTTCGTGCGTGCGGTCGGCAAGGTACCGGTGCAGGCGAAGGACGCCACGGCGTTCATCGTCAACCGGCTCCTGGTGCCGTACCTGCTCGACGCGGTCCGCGTCTACGAGGGTGGGCTCGCGTCGCTGGACGACATCGACCAGGCGATGAAGCTCGGCTGCGGCTATCCGATGGGACCGTTCACGCTGCTGGATCTCGTCGGCCTCGACACCGCGATGTACGTCGCCGAGGTGATGTTCGAGGAATTCCGCGAGCCCCGCTACGCGCCGCCGCCGCTCCTCAAGCGCATGGTGATGGCCGGCCACCTCGGTCGCAAGACCGGCCGCGGCTTCTACACGTACGACACGAAGTAGCGCAGCGACGCCTCCCGCCGCTCGGTGCGGGCTGGAAGAAAATACAGCGCCGCCGCTCGGCGGCACGGTGATTGCGGCGCCCCGGGCGCATGTTCCGCCTCGTCGTGCTCGTCCTCGCCGCGGTCGTGATCACACCGGTAGCGGCGCAGCCGGAGCCGTTGTGGCCCGGCTCCCCGACCGATGCGGTGCGTGCGTATCTCGACGGCATGATCACGCTCGCCGCCGATCCGACGCTGGGCGCCGGGGCGCGCCACGGCGCCGCCCGCCTGGCCGTCGCCGAGACCTTCGACTTCGCGGAGCTCTCGAAACGGGCGCTCGGCGAGCACTGGGCGCGCATGACGGGGCGGGAGCGCGCCGACGTGACCGAGGGCATCCGGGCGATCCTCACCGCCGTGTACACGTCGAGGATGGGCCACTATCTCGGCGCCGGCTTCGCCGACCTTCGCGACCGCGTCCACTTCGTCGGCGAATCGATCTCGGGCCGGGCCGCCACCGTCACCCTGAGCGTCTCCTACGCGGGCAAGGACCTGCCGCTGCAGCTTGCGCTCCTGCGTCGAGGGCGCGGCTGGCGGATCTGGGATCTCAGCGTGGACGGCATGCGTCTCACTGACAACATCCGTGCCCAGGTCGCCCGCCTCAGCCGCGGTGGCGACTATGGCGAGCTGGTGGCCCGGCTGCGCGCGCGTCGGGAGACGCTGATCGCCGCGACGCCGCCCAGCGCGAGGAGCGGCAGCCCCAGCCAGTAGCGCTGCCGCTCGCGCGCCCGGGCGCGCAGCGTGCGAAGCACCAGGCGGTCGCCGGCGACCAGCTCGCTGCGGCCGGCCAGGAACTGGCGCAGCCGCTCCCGACGCTCGGGATCGAGCGTGCGCGCGCCCCACTGCAGGTCGCTCTCCAGCGTGCGCAGCTCGCCCAGCTGCGCTTCGCTCCGCGCCAGCGCCTCCGTCGTGTCACGTCGAACGCCGCGCTCGGTCCGGGTCAAAAACGCCTCTTGCACGGACGGCACGATCCGTTCCAGGCCGTCGAGCCACGGATGATCCATCATCGGGAAGAGCATGAGCAGCGCGCCCGCCAGCGCGATCAGCACCGCCAGCGCGAGGACCGCCGGTCGCAGCGCGACCACGCCCTGCGCCCGCACCGCCGCCGTGACCGCGCGCGCGCCGCGCGCCGCCGCCGTCAGGGCGAGCGCCGCGCCGAAGGCCGCGACGACGGCGGCGCCGGTCGGGAGGTCCCACCGGTAGGCGGCGACGAGGCCGGCCGCGCTGACGACGGCGCCGACGAGCCAGCCGACGGCCAGGCGCGGGCCCACGCCGACCACGAGCAGGGCCGCGATCGCCGCTGGCACCACGAGGTACGAGAAGACCAGCAGCACGCCCGCCAGGCGCACGGAGCTGGTGACGACGAGCGCGAACGAGGCGTAGAAGAGCGCGTCCCAGACGACGACGCGCAGGCCGGCGGCGTCGGCCGGCGCGAACGAGATCGCCAGCAGCGGCCCTCGGGCGAGGGCGTGGACGAGGCCGACGGCCGCGTAGAGCGCGGCCAGCCCGGCCACGTCGCCGGCCGTCACGGTGAGGATCGAGCCGACGAGCAGCTGCTTGATGCGCTCGGCGCCCTGCGGCGCGCGATCCACCACGAGCACGGTGAGCGCGGCCGAGACCGCGTAGACGATGCCGATGATCGCCTCCTGCGGGAGCGGACCCTTCCGCACGGGCGTCACCGCGAAGAGCAGGCCGCCGCCGACGGCGAACGCCAGCGCGTACCCGTAGGCGGCGGCGCTGCCCGGCGCGTGACCGGCCAGCAGCCCGACCGTGATGCCGAGCGCCGCGACCTGGGCCAGCGCGAGGTCGACGAAGATCACCCCGCGCGCGAGCACGTGCAGGCCGAGATAGGCGTGGATGCCGGTCAGCACGAGGCAGGCCAGGAACGGCAGCGCGAGCAGATCGATCACGGCTCGGTCAGCGCGCGCGCCAGCCGGGCGACGTCGAGATCGAACAGCGCCAGGTAGTCGGCGGCTTCCGGCGCACCGCCCACCGACGGCACCAGCGGCACGACGCGGGCGCCGGTCTTCGCCGCGATCCCGCGCACGAGGGCGGGATCGGCGTAGGGCTCGGCCACCAGCAGGCGCACGCCGCTCGCGCGCATCCGCCCGGTGAGCGCGCCGAGCGCGGCCGGCGAGGGCGGCACGCCGGGCGTCGGCTCGACCGTGGCCACGATCGACAGCCCGAAGCGGGCGGCGAAGTACGGCCACGAGTCGTGCATCGTCACCAGGCGGGCGCCCCGGTGCGGCGCCAGGGCGGTGCGCCAGCGGCCGAGCCCGGCGTCGAGGCGCGCGAGGAAGCGGCGGCGGTTGTCCTCGAACCGGCCGCGCTCGGCCGGCGCCAGCCGGGCCAGGGCGCCCACGATCGCCGCCGTCATCGGCCGCGCGTTCTCGGGGTCGAGCCAGTAGTGCGGGTTGCCGAGGCCGTGCTGGTGGGGCGCCGCGTCGGCGCGCAGCCGCGGCGTCTCCGTCTGCAGCAGCGCGACACTGCGCGACAGGTCGAGGTCGCGCGGCCCGCCGGGTGCCGGCGCCGCGTCGCCCAGCGAGGCCAGCGCGCGCCGCAGCCACGGCTCGTGGTCGAGGCCCACGCGCACGAGCAGGGCGGCGCTCTTGAGTCGCGCGAGCTGACCGGGCTTCACCTCGACGGCGTGAGGATCCTGCAGCGGCGCCGCCAGGCTCTCGACGGCCACGCGGTCGCCGCCGACAGCCTCCGCCAGCGACTGGAGATCGGTCGACGTCGCGACGACGGCGAGCCGAGCGCCGGCCCCGGCCACGGGGGCGGCGGCCGACAGCGCGAGCGCGAGCGCGACGGTGAGAGCGCGCCCGCCGGTCACCGTTACTTCTTGGCGAAGATCGACTTCGGGATCATGCAGTGCACGCCCTTGCGCACGTCGACGACCTGGGTGACGCGGCAGTCGCCCACCATCGAGACGAGCGAGTACGCCTCGTAGCGGGTGAGCGGGACCATCTTCTGGGTCGCCAGCACGTCGACGGCCTCGCGGGTGGCGTTGACCATCGCCTTGTTGAGGTCCTCGTCGAAGCCGACGGTGATCCAATGCGTGGGACTCTCGAGCCGCGGCCACTGGAGCGTCATGTCCCGGCGGACGGTGAGGCGCATGACGATCTCGCGATACGAGCACTCGAGCCCGGTGAGGTTGACCTCGCCGTTGCCCTGGCGGCAGTGCGAGTCGCCGACCCACACGAGGCCGCCGGGGAGGAACACCGGCACGAAGAGCGTCGTGCCCTCCTTCAGCTCGTTGAGGTCCATGTTGGAGGCGTTCTTCCACGGGCGCAGCCCCGACACCGGCGCCATCGGATCGGTGGCGCCGCCCTTGCGCGGCGACGGGTCGTTGGGATCGATCCCGACCGCCAGCGTGCCGGGGGCGGGGTCGAGGTCGATCGTGATGCCGGGCTTGAACTCCGCGCGCCGCTTCTCCCAGTCGAGGTAGAAGTAGCGCACCCAGCCCTGCGGGAACTCCGGCGCCAGCGCGCCGATCGTCGGGAACTCGGCGCCGGGCAGGTTGAAGTTGAACGCGAAGGCCTTGGGCACGATCTTGAGGATCGCCACCTCCATGACGTCGCCCGGCTGGGCGCCGTTCACGTAGATCGGCCCGGTCACGGACATGGGCCCGCCGCCGGGGTTGGCCTTGCGCAGCGCGACGATCTCCTCCATGGTGCTGCCCGGCTGGATCTTGTTGTGGGCGTGCATCATGGTCTCGACCGCGACGACGTCGCCCGAGTCGACGACGAGCTTGGGCGGCTCCTTGGGATCGAGCCAGCCCCACTGGGTGGTCTCGAGCGTGGCGGGCAGCACGTGGTAGCGCGCGCCGTCGACGGTCACGGCGCGTGCCCGCTTCGCTTCCTCGATCTGCTGCGCGGTCGCGTACCAGACCGCGGCCGGCACGACGGCCAGCGCGGCGGCGGCGGCGACGACGACGAGGCGTCGCGTGGCCATCGGCTACTTCTTCGCGAAGACCGACTTCGGCACCATGCAGTGCACGCCCTTGCGGACGTCGACCACCTGGCTCACCCGGCAGTCGCCCACCATCGAGACCAGCGAGTACGCCTCGTAGCGCGTGAGCGGCACCGCCTTCTGGGCGGCCAGGAAGTCGACCGCCTCGCGCACGGCGATGACCATCGCCTTGTTGAGGTCCTCGTCGAAGCCGGTCGAGATCCAGTGGGTCTTCGTCTCCAGGCGCGGCCACTCGGTCTTCATGCCCTTGTGCACGATCGGCTGGATGACCATCTCGCGGTACGCGCACTCCAGCGCCGTGAGGTTCACCTCGCCGTTGCCCTGCCGGCAGTGCGAGTCGCCCGTCCAGATCAGCCCCCCCTTGAGGAAGACGGGGATGAAGATGGACGAGCCTTCCTGCAGCTCGTTGATGTCCATGTTGGAGCCGTTCTTCCACGGCCGCAGCGTGGACACCGGGGCCATCGGATCGGTGGCCCCACCCTTGCGCGGGGAGGGATCCTTGGGATCGATGCCGACGGCCAGCGTGCCGGGAAACGGCTGCAGGTCGAGCGTGATGCCGGGCTTGAACTCGGCCTGGCGCTTGTCCCAGTCGAGGTAGAAGTAGCGCAGGAAGCCGTCCGGCATCTCGGGCGCCAGGGCGCCGATCGTCGGGAACTCCTTGCCGGGCAGATTGAAGTTCGTGCCGAACGCCTTGGGGACGATCTTCAGAATCCGGATCTCCAGCGTGTCGCCCGGCTCGGCGCCGTTCACGTAGATCGGGCCGGTGACCGAGTGGGGTCCGCCGCCCGGGTTGGCCTTCCGCAGCGTCACGATCTCGTCCATCGTGGTGCCGGGCTGGATCTTGTTGTGGGCATGCATCATCGTCTCGATCGCCACCGTGTCGCCGGAGTTGACGGTGAGCTTGGGCGGCTCCTTGGGATCGAGCCACCCCCACTGCGTGGTCTCGAGCGTGGCGGGCAGCACGTGATACTTTCCGCCGCCGACGGTCACGCTGCGGTCGCGCTTGGCCTCGTCCATCGGCGGCTGCGCGATCGCGTAGAGCCCGGCGGCGAGCAGAACCGCGAGCAGGGTGAGCGTTCCGGCGATGCGGGGCGTCGTCCTCGTGGTCGGCATGCAGCCTCCTCTGGGCCTCGCGATGGCATGGAGGCGTCGTCGGCTCCCGTGCGAGGCAGATCATGCGGCACGGTTTGAGCGAGCGTCAAGTGGGAGGATAATCTCGACGATGCGGGACGATTTCACGCTGAGCGAGGAGGAGCGCCAGGTGCGCGACCTCGCGCGGGGCATTGCGCGCGAGCAGATCGCGCCGCGGGCGGCCGTCGTCGACGAGGCCGAGCTGTACCCGGCCGAGTCGCTCGCGCACGTGGCCCAGGCCGGCCTGATGGGCCTCTACGTCCCGGAGGCCTATGGCGGCGCCGGCCTCGGTGCGCTGGCGTTCTGCCTGGCCGTCGAGGAGATCGCGTGGGCGTGCGCGTCGACCGCCGTGATCTACCTCGTGCAGTACGCCGCCGGCTACCCGATCGTCTCCCACGGCACCGAGGCCCAGAAGCGTCGCTACCTGCCGCGCCTCGCCGCCGGCGAGATCACGGCGGCGCTGTCGATCTCCGAGCCCGGGGCCGGCTCCGACGCGGCCGGCATGACGACGACGGCGGTCCGCAAGGGCGACCGCTATCTGCTCAACGGCACCAAGATGTGGGTGACCAACGGCAGCCAGGCCGGCGTGCTGACGCTCTTCGCCACCGTCGACCGGGCGCGCGGCCACAAGGGCGTGACGGCGTTCCTGGTCGAGCCGACCTTCCCCGGCTTCGCGCTCGGCAAGCTCGAGCGCAAGATGGGCGTCCGCGGCTCGCCGACGGTGGCGATCCACCTGAGCGACTGCGAGGTCCCGGTCGACAATCGCCTCGGCGACGAGGGGCAGGGCTTCCGCGTGGCGCTCGGCACGCTCGATCGCTCGCGGCCGGCCGTCGGCGCCCAGGCCGTCGGCATCGCCCAGGCCGCCCTCGACGCGGCCGTCGCCTACGCCAAGGAGCGGCGCCAGTTCGATCGGCCGATCGCCGACTTCCAGGGTATCCAGTTCATGCTGGCCGACATGGCGATGCACGTCCACGGCGCGCGCCTGATGGTGCGCCACGCCGCCGGGCTGGTGGATCACGGCGCCACCGGCACCGCGCTGGAGGCGTCGATGGCGAAGTGCTTCGCGGGCGATGCCGCCATGAAGGTCACCACCGACGCCGTGCAGGTCTTCGGTGGTTACGGCTACACGCGCGAGTATCCGGTCGAGCGCTTCATGCGTGATGCCAAGATCACGCAGATCTACGAGGGCACCAACCAGATCCAGCGCGTCGTCATCGCGCGCGACCTGCTCGGCGCGCGCTGAGCCGCGGCGGGGCGGTGCTTGTAGAAACACCTTTGTAAGGGCTGCGCCGGGCGCCCGCTGGCATCGGCCCTGCAATCTCCGTGTGAGTGAACGCCAAAACCCACACGGAGGGGCAGCAGACATGAAACACGGCTTCGCGCGGTTCACCGGTCTCTCGCTCGCGGCGCTCGTCATCGGCGTCGGGCCCGCCCTGGCGGCCGATCCCGCCGCCACGCCCGGACAGTCGCAGAGCCCGTCGAGCAGCGGCTCGACCTACAGCGTCAGCCCGAACATCAGCCCGAACACGAACGTGAGCCCGAGCACGAACATCGGCACGGGCAACCAGAACAGCAGCTCCAACGTCGGCTCGGGTGATGAGAGCACGACGACCAACCAGTCGAGCTCGACCAACGTCGGCTCCGGCACCCAGAACACGACGTCGGACCAGAACGCGGTGTCCAGCCCCAGCGCCAGCCCGTCGACGTCGGGCAGCGGCAGCATGAGCGGTGACGCCAACACGAACACCAACGTCAACAGCAACACCAACGTGAACACCAACGCCAACCCGGACGCCAGCGGCAGCACCGGCGCGAGCGGCAGCGTCAGCGGCAGCACCGGCGCCGGGACGATGTCCGGCAGTGGCTCGGTGAACACGAACGACAACACGAACGTGAACACGAACCTCAACAGCAACAACAGCAACGTGAACAGCGATCAGAGCCAGCCGTCGGCCAGCCCGCGGATGGACAACGACCGCGATCGTGACAAGGACTTCGATCGCGACAAGGCCAAGGACATCGACAAGAAGACCGGCCTGGACCGCGCCGACCAGGCGGCCGGCGATCACGGCCAGCAGGGCCGCGACAACGCCCGCGAGAAGCAGGAGCGCTAAGCCTCAGATCTGAAGGGCTCCGTCCCGACAGACCGAGGGACCGGGCGGCGCGAGGGTTCTCCCGAGCCTCGCGCCGCCTTTTTTCGTCGCCGGCCCGGGCCTCCTCGTTGACTCCACGCCTTCCGCGGTGTTAGATGTCCAGACATCCTGACAGCGGAGGGCGTTGCGACGGTGAACTTCCGGCCCGGGATCCCTCGGTACCTCCAGATCGCCGAGACGCTGCGCCGCGATCTGAAAGGGGAAGGTGAGCGCATCGCCTCCGAGCATGCGCTCTGCGCCAGGTTCAAGGTGAGCCGGCCCACCGTGCGCCAGGCCCTGGACGTGCTCGTGCAGGAGGGGCGGCTCTACCGCCACGCCGGGCGCGGCACGTTCGCCACGGCGGCGGCGGGCAACGACCGCCGGCTGCGGCTGATCGGCTCGATCGACGACATGATGGCGCTCGGCGACGAGACGTGGTTCAAGCTCGTCGGCCGCGACGTCGTGCCGGTGCCGGCCAACATCGCCCAGGCGCTCCGGCTGCCGCCCGGCTCGAGCGCCTACCGGATCTCCGGCGTCCGCCACGCCGATAGCGGCCCCTTCCAGCACGTCACCGTGTGGCTGCCGCCGGCGGTCGGCCAGGCGCTGTCGGACGAGGACCTCTCGAAGACGTCGCTGATCGCGGCGATCGAGCGGCACTTCACCACGCCGATCAAGGTGCTCGAGCAGACGGTCGACGCCACACTGGCGCCGCGCTCGGTGGCCGAGCTGCTGCAGATCCGCCCGCGGTCGCCCTTGCTGGTCTTCGAGCGCACGTACTTCACGGCCAACGGCGAGCCGATCGAGTACGCGCTGACCTACCAGGCCGGCCGCCGCTACCCCTATCGCGTGGTCCTCTCCCGGTCCGAACGCCGGAGCTGAGGCGCCGTGTCGTACCGCGTGGGCTTCGACGTGGGCGGTACGTTCACCGACTTCGTGCTGCAGTCGCCCGGCGGCGAGCTGACCACCGCCAAGCGATTGACGACGTACCCGGATCCCTCGGCGGCCTGCCTGGAGGGGCTCGACGAGCTGATCGGCCGCGCCGGCGTGCCGTGGGCCGAGCTGGGCCAGGCCGTGCACGGCACCACGCTGGGCTCCAACGTCGTCATCGAGCGCAAGGCGCGCGGGGTGGGGCTGCTGACCACGCGGGGCTTCCGCGACGTCCTCATCATCGGCCGCGAGAAGCGCTACCAGGTCTACGATCTGCAGATCGAGAAGCCCCGGCCCCTGATCGCCCGGCGCTTCATCGGCGAGGTGACCGAGCGCGTGCTGGCCGACGGCTCCGTGCGCGACCCGCTCGACGAGGCCGACGCGCGGCGAGCGATCCGCGAGCTGGTCGCGCGCGGCGTCACCACGCTGGCGGTCTGCCTGCTCCACGCCTACCTGAACCCGGTCCACGAAAAGCGCCTGGCCGCGCTGGTGGCCGAGGAGGCCCCGTACGTCGACGTCACGCTCTCGCACGAGGTCTCGCCGACGTTTCGCGAGTACGAGCGCACGTCGACCACGGTGGTGAACGCCTACGTCATGACGGCGGTGCGCACGTATCTCCGCGGGCTGCAGGCGGCGCTCGGCGCGCGCGGCTACCGCGGCCGGCTGTTCGTCATGCAGTCCTCCGGCGGGGTGGCGACGGCCGAGGCGATGGAGCGCTACCCCGTGCGGATGATCGAGTCGGGGCCGGCGGCCGGGGCGCTCATGGCCGCCGCCTACGGCGAGCTGACCGGGCATCGCGACCTGATCGCCTTCGACATGGGCGGCACCACCGCCAAGCTCGCGCTGATCGAGGACGGCCGGCCGTTCACGACCACGTCGTTCGAGCTGCACCGGGTGAACAACGCGCCCGGCAGCGGCCTGCCGATGAACATCCAGGCAATCGACCTCGTCGAGATCGGCGCCGGCGGCGGCTCGATCGCCCGGGCCGCGCTCGGCGTGATCGTGGTCGGTCCGGAGAGCGCCTCGTCGACGCCGGGGCCGGTCTGCTACGGGCGGGGCGGCACGGAGCCGACGGTGACCGACGCCAACCTGGTCCTCGGCTATCTCAACCCCGAGTACTTCGCGGGCGGCAGCCTGCGGCTGCATCTCGGCGGCGCCGCGCGGGCGATCGAGGCGAAGGTCGGCACGCCGCTCGGGCTGTCGCTCGAGCAGGCGGCCTGGGGCATTCATACGATCGTCAACTCCAACATGGAGCTGGCCACCCGCGTCGTCTCGATCGAGCGCGGTCGCGATCCCCGCGCGCTGACGTTCGTGGCGTTCGGCGGCTCGGGCCCCGTGCACGGCTGCCGTCTCGCCCAGGCGCTCGGCATTCCGCGCGTCATCCTGCCGGCCGCCGCCGGCGTGACGGCCGCGATCGGCCTGCTGGCCGCCGAGGTCCGCTTCGACGTCGCCCGCACCTACGTGCGGCGCCTCGACGCGCTCGATCCCGCCGCGCTCGACGCGATGTACGCCGACATGACGGCCCAGGCGACCGAGGTCGTCCGCGAGTCCGCCGCCGCCGGCGCCGTCACGCTCGCGCGGGCGGTGGACGTGCGCTACGTCGGCCAGGGCTACGAGCTGACGGTGCCGGTGCCGTCGGGCCGTCTCGACGCCGGCGCGCTGGCCCGCGTCCGCGCGGCCTTCGACGGGATCTACGCCGCCCGCTACGGCTATGCGCAGCCGGGCGAGCCGGTGGAGGTGGTGACGTGGAAGCTCTCCGCGTCGGCCGGCGCCCCGCGGGTGACCCTCGCCAAGGCGCCGACGACGCCGGCGGCCGGGGGAGTGAAGGGCCGGCGGCGCGCGTACTTTCCCGAGACCGGCGGGTGGGTCGACTGCCCGGTCTACGACCGCTACAGCCTTGCCGCCGGCCTCACCCTGGCCGGTCCGGCCATCGTCGAGGAGCGCGAGTCGACGTCGGTGCTGCCGCCGGGGACGGTGGCGACCGTCGACGAGTACGCCAGCCTCGTCGTCGAGGTGCCCGGCCGATGAGCGCGCGGCGGCCGTCACGCATCTCGGTCCGGCATCACCGTGGCGACGGTGAGTCGCCCATGTCGGCGATACACCGTGAAGTCGCGATCGAGCGTCAGCACGGGACTCTCGGCATGCTGCTCGGCCATGCGGACGAGGCAAGCATCGGCCAGCGACATCGGCACGCTGGCGTAGCGAGCCATGAGGCGCGTGGCCTGGGGCATGGCGCCGCGCTCGAGGAGCTCCGGCACGGCACGGGATCCACCGCGCGAGCGACGGGAGCATGCCTCCGGGATGACCGCCTCGCACGTCGACAGCGGCGTCGGCTCTTCGGCGAGCTGCGACGTGGCCCAGCGGTGGTAGCGATCGCGCCGATTGAGGAAGGCCACGAGCCGGCCGGTGTCGAGCAGCGTGCGCAGGGTCAGCGCCCGTATCCGCGAAGATGGCGCGGGTCGGACGAAAGATCGACTGGATCTGACACGCAGCCGGCCAGATCTCGCGCGACCGCGGCGAACGATCTGACTCGCGGCCCCTGCTCACGGGCGAGCGCGGCGCTTCACCGAGAGTGTCGTCGTGCGCCTCGTCATACCGATTGTCGTGATAGTAATACCCGGGTCATGACGCCACCAGGAATGGGGCAGAGGGCTCGGTGGTAACGGTGTCCACGATCGACCCCATCACGCTCGGGGTGATCTGGGGCGCGCTGCAGTCGATCGCCGTCGAGGTCGGCACGACGGTGCAGAAGACCGCGTACTCCGAGCAGGCGCGCGAGGGCCAGGACTTCTCGGTGGCGGTCTTCGACGCCCAGGGCCGCATGGTCGCGCAGGGGCCGTACTCGCCGGGGCACATGGGCGCCATGTCGGCGGCGGTGCGCAACGCGCTGGCGGCGCATCCGGTCGAGACGCTGCGGCCCGGCGACGCGATCCTCCTCAACGACCCGCTGCTCGGCTCGGGCCACTTCCCGGACTTCTTCATCACGCAGCCGGCCTTCCACGACGGCGCGCTGATCGGCTTCGCCGTCAACATCGTCCACCACACCGACGTCGGCGGGTCCCGCCCCGGCAGCCAGGGCGTGGAGGGGATCTTCGACTATTTCCAGGAAGGGCTGCGGATCCCGCCCACGCGCGTGTGGAAGGAGTATCGCGAGGACGAGGGCGTGGTCGGGATCATCGCGGCCAACACCCGCACGCCGGAGAAGGTGCTCGGCGACCTGCGCGCCCAGCGCAGCGCCCTGCGGGTGGGGGAGCTGCGCCTGGTCGAGCTCGTCCAGCGCTACGGCCGCGAGACCGTGCGGGCGGCGATGGACGAGATCATCGCGCGCAGCGAGGCCAGCGTCCGCGCGGCGATCGCCCGCATCCCCGACGGCGTCTACGCCTTCGAGGACTTCCTGGACGACTACGGTCCCGGCACCGAGCCGCTGCGCGTGCGGGTGACGGTCACCGTCGCCGGCGACGCCGTCACCGTCGACTACGACGGCTCGAGCCCGCAGACGCCGTCCGGCATGAATTCCTACATCAACTACACGCGCTCGTACTCGTACGCGGCCGTCAAGTGCCTGACCGATCCGTTCGGACCGATGAACGAGGGCGCCCTGCGGCCGGTCACGGTGACGGCGCCGGCCGGCTCGTTCCTGAACCCGCGGCCGCCGGCCGGGGGCGGGCCGCGGGCGATCATCTGCTACCGCACGTTCGAGGCCGTGCTGGGCGCGCTGGCGCCTGCCTTGCCCGAGCGCGTCGCCGCCGCCGCCTCGCACTTCGCCAACCCGACGTTCGGGGGTTGGGACCGGGCGCGCGCCCGTCGCTTCGTGGCCTACGAGCTGGTCCTCTCGGGCACCGGCGCCCGCGCCACGCGCGACGGCTGCGAGGGGATGTCGTGGGCGTTCAACGCGTCGAACATCCCGGTGGAAGCGCAGGAGGCCGCCCAGCCGGTCGTCGTCGAGCGCTTCGGCATGATTCCCGACTCGGGCGGCGCCGGCAAGTTCCGGGGCGGCTGCGGCATCCGGCGCGACCTGCGCTTCCTGGCCGACGAGGGCAAGCTGACGAACTTGTCGGAGCGACAGCGATTCCCGCCGTATGGACTGTTCGGCGGGAAGCCGGGCCGAGTCGCGCGAACGGTGATCGATCCCGGACCGAACGAACAGCCGGTCCACGGCAAGGCCTCGCGGGAGTTCGCGCACGGCGCGGTCATATCGTTCCAGCAGTCCGGCGCCGGCGGCTATGGCGATCCGTTCGAACGCGATCCCGCCCGCGTGCTCGACGACGTGCTCGACGAGTACGTCTCGGTCGAGGCCGCGCGGGACGAGTACGGCGTGGTGATCGTCGGCGACGAGGTCAACGAGGCGGCGACCGCCGCCCTGCGCGCCCGCCGGAGGAAAACGTGATCACGTTCTCCACCGAGCAGGCGGAGTTCCGGCGCAGCGTCACGCGCTTCGTCGACGCGGAGGTGGTGCCGCAGGCCGACGCCCTCGACGAGCGCGGCGAGTTCCCGCGCGAGCTCGTCAAGAAGCTGGGCGCCCAGGGCTGGCTCGCGCTGCGCTATCCGGAGGCCTACGGCGGCGCCGACGCCGACATGGTGACGTACTGCCTCTTCGCCGAGGAGCTGGCGCGCGGCTCGCTCTCGGTGGCGGCGGCGGCGGCGATGCAGTCGCTCATGGGCACGCGGTTCGTCTACAAGTACGGCTCGGAGACCCTGCGCGCGAAATATCTCGTGCCGGCGCTGCGCGGCGATCTGATCGCCACCTTCGCGCTGACCGAGCCCAACGCCGGCTCCGACGTCGCCAACATCACGACGCGGGCCGACCGGCGCGGCGACGGCTGGGTGCTGCGCGGCACGAAGACGTGGGTCACCAGCGCGCCGGTCGCCGACGTGCTGACGGTCGCCGCAAAGACCGGCGGCGGGCGCGGGCTCGGGAACATCGCGCTGTTCCTGCTCGACCGCGCCTCGATGCGCGGCATCACGCTCGGCAAGTCGATCGAGAAGATGGCGGTCCGGGCCTCGGTGACGGGCGAGATCGTGCTGGAGGACGTCGAGGTGCCGGAGGCGCACTGCCTGGGCGGCGAGGCTGGCGGCGTCGAGAAGATCGGCGAGATCCTGGCCGAGATCCGCGTGATGACCGCGGCCCTGTCGGTCGGCCTCGCCCGGGCGGCCTACGAGGCCGCGCTGGCGTACTCGCGCCAGCGGGTGGCGTTCGGCAAGCCGATCGGCGAGCACCAGGCGATCGGTTTCAAGCTCGCCGACATGCTGACCGCCCTGCAGGCGGCGACGCTCATGACCTATCAGACGGCGGCCCGGCTGGACGCCGGCCGCCCGATCGCGCGGGAGGCGGCGATGGCCAAGCTCTTCGCGTCCGAGACGGCGGTGCGGATCACCGACGACGCGGCCCGCATCTTCGCGTCCTATGGCCTGGCCATGGAGTATCCCGTGCAGCGGTACTTCCGCGACGCCCGCTTCCTGCTGCCGGGCGGCGGCACGTCGGAGATCCTGCGGCTGGTCATCAGCCGCGAGCTCGACTGGGACCGCTGGAGCGCGTTTGCATGAGCGCGATCCTCGCCGCCGTGTATCGCGGCAAGCCGGACGAGCTCGCCGCCGCGCTCGGCGGCCGGCCGGCGCCGACGGTGTTCGAGGCCGCGGCGATGGGCGAGGCCGCCCGTGTCCGGGAGCTGGCCGCGGCCGATCGGGGCGCCGTTGACCGCCGCCGCCCGGACGGCTGGCCGCCGCAGCAGGTCGCCGGGCGCTTGTGTGGAGAACTGCCATGAAGAAGGTTGCGCTGGTCGGGGCCGGAGTCTCGAAGTTCGGCGTGCGCAAGGCGTCGTACCGCGATCTCATCTGGGAGGCCGGCAAGGCGTGCTTCGACTCGATTCCGGCCCTCAAGCCGAAGGATCTCGACGGCCTCGTGGTCGGCTCCGTCATGCCGGAGCGGACGGCGTTCCAGAGCCACATCTCGTCGCTGGCCGCCGAGGCGCTGGGCATCAGGCCCAGCGCGCTGAGCGCGCGCACCGAGCACATGTGCGCCTCCGGCACGGTCGGCATCCGCTATGCCTATGCCTTCATCGCCGCCGGTCTCGCCGATCTCGTGATGGTCCTCGGCGTCGAGAAGCTGAATCAGCCGAGCGGGGACGAGGCGATCCTGAACATGGGGACCGGCGTCGACCGCGAGTGGGAGGCGGCATTCGGGCTGACGGCGCCGCCGTGCTTCGCGCTGGCCGCCCAGCGACACATGGCGGCGTACGGCACCACCGAGGAGCAGCTGGCGCTGGTCGGCGTGAAGAACCACACCCACGCCGCCCGCAATCCCAACGCGCACTTCAACAAGGGCGCCACGCTGGAGCAGGTGCTCGGCTCGCGGATGATCTCGAGCCCGCTGCGCCTGTTCATGTGCTCGCCCATCACCGACGGCGGCGCCGCCGTCATCCTCGCCTCCGAGGACCGCGCGCGGTCGCTGACCGACCGGCCGGTGTGGATTCGCGGCACCGGCCAGGCGCTCGACGGCTTTCAGCTCACGTCGCTGCACGAGGACTATGCGCACTGGCCGGCGCTCAAGCGCGCGGCGGACGCCGCCTACCGGATGGCCGGGATCACGGCGGCCGACGTCGATCTCGCCGAGGTCCACGACTGCTTCTCGATCGCCGAGATGATCGCCTACGAGGAGCTGGGGTTCTGCAAGAAGGGCGAGGCGGGCGCCTTTGCGGCCGCGGGCCGGAGCGACTACGGCGGCGACGTCGTCGTCAATCCGCGCGGCGGCCTCATCGGCTGCGGCCATCCGCTCGGCGCCACCGGCGTTGCCCAGGCCGCCGAGGTCTTCGCCCAGCTTCGCGCCGAGGCCGGCCCCCGCCAGGTGCCCGACGCCGCCATCGGCCTGACCCACAACAACAGCGGCATGGGCGAGCACGTGGTGATGATCTATGGCAGGGAGCCCGCGTGACATGACGAGCCGTCGCGGGATTCGACCTCACGCTGTTCGAGCGCGGGCTTTGCCCGCGCAAGCGAGTTCTGGGGGAGGCTTCGGAGGGGGCCGTCGAGGTCCCCTCCGACGAATAGGCGAGCACATAGTGATGAGCCACGGGAAGAACCGCGCGTGACGGATACGGTCGCGGTCCTCGGGCCCGGGCGCATCGGGCGCCAGATCGCGCTGGCGTTCGCGCTGGGCGGCTGCCGCGTGCGGCTGATCGACATCAAGGAGGGGCGCTCGGTGGCCGACGCCGAGCGCACGCTCGCCGACGCCCGCCGCGAGATCGCCCGCGACGTCGGGCTGATGGTCGAGGAGCAGGTGATCGAGGCGCCGGCGGCGACGGCGGCGCTGGCGCGCATCGAGGAGCGCGTGGGGCTCGGCGCGCTCGACGACTGTAGCTTCGTGCAGGAGGCGCTGCCGGAGTCGGTGACGCTCAAGCGTGCGGCGTTCGCGCGCCTCAACGCCGTCGTCGCCGACGACACGATCATCGCCTCCGCGTCGTCCACCGTCTCGCCCTCGCACCTCATGGACGCGGTGGCCCGCCCGGCGCGGTTCCTGGTGGCCCACTGGCTCAACCCGGCTCACATCATCCCGCTCGTGGAGGTGGTGCCGAGCCCCTCGACCGCGCCCGCCGCCGTCGAGCGCACGCTGGGCGTGCTGAGCGCTCTCGGCAAGGAGCCGGTGACCTGTCACGACTCGCCGGGGTTCATCGTCCCCCGGCTGCAGGTGCTTCTCATGAACGAGGCGGTGCGGCTGGTGGAGGAAGGCGTGGCCACCGCCGAGGACGTCGACCGCGCGATCCGGGCCGGCCTGGGCTTCCGCTACGCCTCGCTCGGCATCTTCGAGTTCATCGACTGGGGCGGCGTCGACATTCTCTATCGCGCCAGCCGCTACATGACCGAGACGCTTGGCGACGAGCGGTTCAAGCCGGCCCGGCTCGTCGAGCAGAAGATGGCGTGGAACGAGCTCGGGCCCAAGACCGGCCGCGGGTTCTTCGACTACACCGGCGCGCGGCGCGACGCGTTCGAGACCGAGAAGGTGCGCGCGCTGCTCCGCCGCCTGCGCCGGGAGCGACCGACGTGATCCTCGTCGAGCACGCGACGGTCCTCACGGTCGACGCCGAGCGGCGCATCCTGAGCGACGGCTCCGTCCTGATCGACGGCCGCGACATCCTCCAGGTCGGTCCGGCGCCCAGCGTGCGGCCGCCGCGGACGCCCGAGCGCATCATCGACGGCCGCCGCCGCGTCGTCGCGCCTGGCTTCGTCGACACCCACGTGCACCTCACCGAGCACCTGAGCCGCGGGCTGATGCTCGACGACGTCCCGGTGGCGCGCTATCTGCCCGACTGGCTGCTGCCGCTCTACTCGACGGTGACGCCGGAGGAGGAAGCGGCGGCGGCGCAGCTCGCCTGCGTGGAGATGATCCGCACCGGCACCACGACGTTCTGCGAGGCGGGCACGCTCTTCGACGTGGCCGCCGTCGCCGACGCGGTCGAGGCGATCGGCATGCGCGCGATCCTCGGACGCTGGACGTGGGACGTCGGCGGCCAGACCGGTCGCCTGCGGCAGACGACCGACGAGGCGCTGGGGCACACGGCCGACGTGCTGGCCAAGGTTCACGGGCGCGCCGGCGGCCGTCTCGGCGCCTGGCCGTTGCTGCTCGGATTCGGAACCGGCTCGGAGGCGCTGATGCTGGGCGCGAAGGCGCTGGCCGAGCGACACGGCGTCGGCTGGGGCATGATGCACCTCGCCCTCCATCCTCGGCTGCGCACGCGCGACACGACCTCGGTGGCGCGCCTCGACGAGCTCGGGCTGCTCGATCAGCGCACCAAGCTCGCCCACATGGTCTACGTCGACGACGCCGACATCGCGCGGCTCGCCCGGCGGGGCGTGAAGATCGCGCACTGTCCGAGCGCCGGGCTGAAGCACACCAAGGGGCTCGCCGCTCACGGACGTTTTCCGGAGATGGTGGAGGCCGGCGTGTGCGTCTCGCTGGGCGGCGACAGCGGCAACGGGTCGAACCACTTCGACATGCTCCGCCTGATGTACCTCGCCGCGACGGTCTACAAGGATGCACGGCTCGATGTCAGCGTGCTGCCGGCCGAGCGCGTGCTGGAGATGGCGACGATCGAAGGCGCCAGGGCGCTCCTGCTCGAGCGCCAGGTCGGCTCGATCGAGCCGGGCAAGCGCGCGGATCTCGTACTCTACGACCTGGACACGCCGGAGTGGCGGCCGCTGCTGAACCCGGTCAACAACCTCGTCTACGCGGCCAGCGGCGCCAGCGTCCGCACGGTGCTGATCGACGGGCGCGTGATCCTCGACGAGGGTCGGCTCACCACGCTCGACGAGCGCGCCCTCTACGATCGCGTCGAGCGGCTCGGCCGCGAGCACGTGCGCCGGGCCGGCGTGCCGATCGAGAGCAAGTGGCCGGTCATCCGATGACCTATTTCCGCGCGCTCGATCCGTTTCCGCTGGAGTCGGCGGACCACACCAAGCTGCACGAGTTCTACACGCGGCTCGGCGCCGGCCGGCTCAGCACGACCCGCTGTGCGAAGTGCGGCCAGACCGCGTGGCCGCCGCGCGGCTTCTGCGCCGAGTGCGCGAGCGACGCCTTCGAGTGGGTGGACCTGCCCGCCGAGGGCACCGTGCACGCGTTCACCGTGCAGGACACCGGGCTGCCGGCCGGCTTCAGCGGGCCCCGCGTGTTCGCCGTCGTCAAGGTCGGCGGCCACCGCGTGTTCTCGATCCTGCTCGACGCCGATCCCGCCCGCGTGACGCTCGGCCAGCGCGTCCGGCTGACGCCGCTGGCCGTCGCCGCCGATCCCAAAGGCAATCCCCGATGGCTGCCCGCGTTCACGCCCTCGGCGTGATCTCCGACACGCACGGTCTCGTGCGCCCGGAGGCGGTGGCCGCGCTGGCCGGCGTCGAGCGCATCCTCCACGCGGGCGACATCGGCAATCGCGAGGTGCTCGACGCGCTGGCGCGGGTGGCGCCGGTGACCGCGGTCCGCGGCAACAACGACCGGGGTGGGTGGGCCAGCGATATCCCGGAGACGGAGGTCGTGGAGGTCGGCGGCGTGTCGCTCTACGTGCTGCACGACCTCCACGAGCTCGACCTCGATCCGCGCGCCGCCGGCTTCGCCGCGGTGATCGCCGGCCACAGCCACCAGCCGCGCGTCGAGGCGCGCGACGGCGTCCTCTACCTCAATCCCGGCAGCGCCGGCCCGCGCCGGTTCAAGCTGCCGATCTCGCTCGCGCGGCTCACCGTGACGGGCGCGCGGGTCAGCGCGCGCCTGCTGACGCTGGCGATCGAATGATGGCCGGGCGAGCGGCCGCCGCCGGCGAGGCGAACCGGTGAAAGTCCTCGTCGCCAAGCCCGGGCTCGACGGCCACGACCGCGGCGCCAAAGTCGTCGCCTACGCGCTCCGCGACGCCGGCGTGGAAGTCGTCTACTCCGGGCTCAAGCGCACGCCGGAGGAGATCGTGGCCGAGGCGATCCAGGAGGACGTCGACGTGATCGGCCTCTCGGTGCTGTCGGGGGCGCACGTGCCGCTGACCCGCCGCGTGCTCGAAGGCCTGCGCGCCCAGGGCGCCGGCGAGATCCGTCTGGTGGTCGGCGGCACGATCCCACCGCGGGACGTGGACGCGCTGCTCGCGCTGGGCGTCAGCCGCGTGTTCCCGATGGGGACGCCGCTGCCCGAGATCGTGAAGTTCTTCCAGGAGGTGACGCCATGAGGGACGTGAGGCTCCACGCCGGCATCCCGGTCAAGCCGGTCTACGGGCCCGAGGACCTGGCCGGGCGCGATCCCGCCCGTGACATCGGGCAGCCGGGCGAGTACCCGTTCACTCGCGGCATCCACCGCCACATGTACCGCGATCGTCTGTGGACGATGCGCCAGTACATCGGCTTCGGCACGCCGGCCGAGACGAACGCGCGCTTCAAGTACCTGATGGCGCACGGGCAGGACGCGCTCAACGTCGCGTTCGACCTGCCGACGCAGCTGGGCCTCGACTCGGACGATCCACGCGCCGAGGGCGAGGTCGGGCGCGTCGGCATGGCCATCGACACGCTGGCCGACATGGAGGACGCCTTCGCCGGCATCCCGCTCGACCGGGTGAGCGTCTCGCTCACCATCAACGGCATGGCGGCGCCGATCACCGCGATGTACTACGCGGTGGCCGAGAAGCAGGGCGCGGCCGCCGACCGCGTCGTCACCACGCCGCAGAACGACATCCTCAAGGAGTTCGTCGCGCGCGGCACCTGGATCTACCCGGTCGACCCGTCGCTGCGCCTGGTCGGCGACCTCATCGAGTTCTCGGCCCGGCGCTATCCGCGGTCGAACCCGGTGTCGGTGTGCGGCTATCACATCCGCGAGGCCGGCTGCACCACGGCCCAGGAGATGGCCTACGGCCTCGCCATCGCCGCCGCCTACGTCGAGATGATGCTCGCCCGGGGCATGGCCGTGGACGACTTCGCGCCGCGCATCTCGTTCAACTTCACCTGCTGGGGCAAGATCTTCGAGGAAACCGCCAAGTTCCGCGCGGGCCGTCGGCTCTACGCGCGCCTGCTGCGCGAGCGCTTCGGCGCCCGCAGCCCGAAGTCGTGGATGTTCCGCACCCTCATCGGCGGCGGCGGCTCGGCGTTCACCGTGCAGGAGCCGGAGAACAACATCGTGCGGGGTGCCTACATCGCGCTGGCGGCGGCGCTCAGCGGCGCCCAGACGATGGCCCTGCCGACCTACGACGAGGCCTACACGATTCCGTCGGCCAAGGCCCAGCTCATCGCGCTGCGCACGATGCAGATCTGCGCCGAGGAATCCGGCGCGGCCGACACCGCCGATCCCCTCGCCGGCTCCTACTACGTCGAGACGCTGACCAACCAGATGGAGGACAAGATTCTCGAGGAGCTGGCCGCCGTCGAGCGGATGGGCGGCATCGTGGAGGCGGTGAAGACCGGCGCGATCCAGGCGGAGGTCGCCCGCCAGGCCTACCTGTTCGAGCAGAAGCTGGTCTCCGGCGAGATGCCCAAGGTCGCGGTGAACTGCCACGTCGGCGACCGGCGGGCCGAGGCCGATCGCGAGGTGGAGCTCTATGCCTTCGACCCCCGGGTCGCCGCGACGCAGGTGGCCCGGCTGGCCACGGTGCGCCGTGAGCGCGACGACCGTGCGGCGCGGGCGGCGCTGAGCCGCCTGACCGACGAGGCGCGTGGCACCGCCAATCTCATGCCGGCCATCATGGAGACGGTGAAGGCCTACGCGACGCTCGGCGAGATCTGCCAGGCGATGAAGACGGTGTTCGGCGAGCACAAGGAGCCCATCAAATGGTGACCCCGGAGCGGTTCGCGAAAGGCATGACGTTCCAGCAGTACGTGGCGTTCGTCGGCACGCCCGAGAACCTCGCGCGCGAGGGCTCGTTCAACCGGCCGCGGAAGGACTACAGCGGATTTCTGCGCAAGGCCTACGAGTCGGCGCACCTCTCGGAGGCGCAGCAGGAGGCCCTGAAATGGCTGACCGCCCAGCCCGGCGGTCCCGCCAGGGTGCTGGTGATCGCCGAGGAGTGGTCGTCGGACTGCCGGCGCGACGTGCCGATGCTGGCGCGGATGGCCGACGTCGCCGGCTGGGAGCTGCGGATCTTCACCCGGGACGGGTCTCGGATCACCAGCACGCCGGCGCCCGATCCCAGGGAGCAGCCCAACGCCGACCTGGTGGCGCAGTTCCTGAGGAAGCACGACGGCCAGACGTTCCAGTCGATCCCGGTCGCCGCGTTCTACACGAAGCGCTTCGAGCACCTCTACACCTACCTGGAGTTTCCGGCGATCTACCACAAGGACCGGGTCGTCGGCGCCATCCGCGCCCCGCGACCCGGCGAGTCGAAAGAGGAGGCGCTGGAGCGCGGCCTGCGCGACTTCTTCGCCTTCCAGGAGACGCCGTTCTTCCGGATGTGGGCCGAGGCGGCCGCCGACGAGATCATCTCGATGCTGCACGAGCGGCTGCGGGTGGGCTCGCTGGCGTGAGCGAGCGCGCGCGCGTCATCGGGACGAGCGTCCCCAAGCGGGACGGGGCCGACAAGGTCACCGGACGCACGCGCTACCTGCACGACCTCGAGCTGCCGCGCCTGGCCCACGGCAAGATCTTGCGGTCGCGGCTTCCGCACGCGCGGCTCGTGCGCGTCGACACCCGGCGGGCGGCCGCGCTGCCGGGCGTGCTCGCCGTCATCACCGGCGCCGACGTCGAGCAGCAGCCGTTCGGCTTCGTCAAGGACCAGCTCGCGCTGAAGGTCGGCACCGTGCGCTGCGTGCGCGACGAGATCGCCGCCGTCGCCGCCGAGAGCCCGGCGATCGCCGAGGAGGCGGTGGCGCTGATCGACGTCGAGTACACGGAGCTGCCGGCGGTGTTCGACCCCGAGGCGGCGCTGCGGCCCGGCGCCCCGCTCGTGCACGAGGGACGGCCCAGCAACCTCACCGACCTGCGCTACCAGTTCAGCCATGGCGACGTCGACGCCGCCTTCGCCGACGCCGACGCGACGGTGGAGGGCGAGTATCGGCTGAACTTCGTCACGCCGGCCTGCCTCGGCACGATGGTGGCGATCGCCGACTGGGACTCCGGGGACCGTCTCACGATGTGGTCGACCACGCAGGTGCCGTTTCTCTATCAGAGGGACCTGGCCGGGGCGCTGGGGATGAGCGGAGACCGGATCCGCGTGCTGCAGCCGCCCGTCGGCGGCAATTTTGGCCGGGGCCTCGACCTCTACCCGATCGACATCATCGCCGCGCTCCTGGCCCGGCGCGCGCGCCGCCCGGTCAAGATCGAGTTCGAGCGCGTGGAGGAGTTCGTCGCGTGCCCGACCCGCGAGCCGTGCACGATCCGGCTGCGCACGGCCGCCGCCGCCGACGGCCGGCTGCTGGCGCGCGACTGCCACGTCGTCATCGACAACGGCGCCTACGTCTCCTGGGGCTCGACCACGCCGTACGTCATGCTGTCCACGGTGGCCGGTCTCTACCGCTGTCCCGCCGCGCGGTTCGACACCACGATCGCCTACACCAACAACCCCTACTCCGGCTCGATGCGCGGCTACGGCAACCTCGAGTCGACGTTTGCCGTCGAGAGCCAGATGGACGAGCTGGCCGAGCGCCTCGGCATCGCGCCGCTCGAGCTGCGCCGGCGCAACGCGACGCAGAGTGGCGACGCGAACCCCCAGGGGTTCGTCATCGGCTCCTGCGCGATGGAGGACTGTCTGGACGCCGTCGGCGGCGCGACGTGCGGCCTGGCGCCGCCGGCCGCCGGCTGGCGCCGCGGCGTCGGCTACGCGGGCATGTTCCACGTCGGCGGCGGCGCCCGCATCTACCGCTCCGACGGCTGCGGCGCCATCGTCAAGCTCGACGACTTCGGCAAGGTCTTGCTGATCACCGGCGCCACCGAGATCGGGCAGGGCTCGGAGACGGTGCTGGCGATGATCGTGGCCGAGACGCTCGGCGTGCCGCTCGAGCGCGTGGACGTGGTGAACTCCGACACCGCCGTGAAGCCGTGGGATGTCGGCGTCCACGCCAGCCGCACGACGTTCATCGCCGGCAACGCCGCCCGGCTGGCCGCCGAGAAGCTGCGCGCGCGCCTGCTGGAGATGGCGGCCGAGGAGCTGGAGGCGCCCGCCGAGGGGCTCGCGGTCGCCGACGGCTGGATCTGCGTGCGCCAGGAGCCGCAGCGCCGCATCCCGTACGATCGCGCGGCGCGCGCCGGGCATCTGCGCGAGGGGGGGCAGACGCTGGTCGCCGAGGCCTTCTACGATCCACCGACCGAGATGCTCGACAAGGACCTGCGCGGCAACGTCTCGGCCGCCTACGCCTTCGCCGCCCAGGCGGTGGTCCTCGACGTCGAGGAGGCGACCGGCGTCATCCGCGTGCGCCGCATCGTGTCGGCCCACGACGTCGGACGCGCGCTCAACCCGGCGGCGGCCGAGGGCCAGATCCACGGCGGCATCCACATGGGGCTCGGCTACGCGCTGAGCGAGCGGCTCGTCGTCGACCGCGGTCAGATCCTCACCGCCTCCTTCATGGACTACGCCGTGCTCAAGGCCACCGACATGCCGGAGCTGGTCGTGCGGCTGGTGGAGTCGATGGACGCCGAAGGACCGTTCGGCGCCAAGGGCCTCGGCGAGTCGGGCGTGATCCCGGTGGCGGCGGCAGTCGCCAACGCCGTGAAGGACGCGATCGGCGTCCGCTTCACCGAGCTGCCCATCACGCCGGCCCGCGTGCATGCCGCGCTGAGCGCGCGCGCATGAGCCTCTTCGACGGCGTCCGCGTGCTCGACCTCTCCCGCATGCTGGCGGGGCCGTACGGCTCGATGCTGCTCGCCGACCTGGGCGCCCAGGTCATCAAGATCGAGGAGCCCGACGGCGGCGACCCGATGCGCGTGATGGGGCCGCCGTTCCTGCCCGACGGCGAGAGCGCCTACTTCCTGGCGATCAACCGCAACAAGAAATCCCTCGCGCTCGACCTGACGAAGCCCGAGGGGCGCGACGTGTTCCTCGACCTGGCCCGCGAGGCCGACGTCGTGTGGGAGAACTTCCGGCCCGGCGTCATGGAGCGGCTGGGGCTCGCGTACGCGGCACTGGCCGCCGTCAATCCCCGGCTCGTCATGTGCTCGATCTCGGCGTACGGCCAGGACGGGCCGTATCGCGACTGGCCGGCGTTCGACCTCGCGCTGCAGGCGATGGGCGGCGCCATGTCGGTGACGGGCGAGGACGGCGGCCCGCCGGTGCGCATGGGACTGCCGATGGGCGATCTGGCCGGCGGCATGCTCGGTGCGTTCGCCGTGGCCGGCGCGCTGTTTCGCCGCGAGCGCACGGGGCAGGGCGCCCACGTCGACCTCTCGCTGCTGGACTGCCAGGTCTCGCTGCTCACGTACATGGCGCAGTATTTCTGGACCGACGGACGGGTGCCGCGCCCGCTCGGCTCCAGCCACGCCTCGGTCGTGCCGTACGGCGCGCTGGCCACCGGCGATGGCCACCTCATCGTGGCGATCTTCGCCGAGAAGTTCTGGGCCGGCTTCTGCCGGGCGGCGGAGCGCCCGGAGTGGGAGCGCGATCCGCGCTTCGCGACCAACCGGGATCGGGTGGCCAACCGCCAGGCGCTGATGACGCTGGTCGAGGCGCGTTTCCGCGAGCGCGCGACTGACGACTGGCTGGCGCGGCTGCACGCGGCCGGCGTCCCGGCGGCGCCGATCCTCTCGGTCGACCGCGTGCTGACCGATCCGCAGGTGCACCACCGTCGCATGGTCGTCGATCTCCCGCATCCGCGGCACGGCACGGTGTCGACGCTCGGCACCCCGGTCAAGGTCGCCGGCGCCATGGAGGCGCCGCTGACTCCGCCCGCGCGGCTCGGCGAGCATACCGACGCGATCCTGGGTGACCTGCTCAAATATCCGGCCGAGCGCCTCGCCGCGCTCCGCCGCCAGGGAGTGGTGAAATGAATGTGGCTGTCGTCGGCGGCAGCAACGGAGGCTACGCCACCGCCGCCGATCTGGCGCTGGCCGGTCATCGCGTGCGCCTCTGGCGCCGCTCGGAGCGCGAGCTGGCGCCGGTGCTGAAGGCGGGCGTCATCACGCTCGCGGCCGAGGAGCGCAAGGGGCCCGGCCGTCTCGATCGGGCCACGACGAATCTCGCCGAGGCGCTCGAGGGCGCCGAGGTCGTCGTCGTCGCGCTCCCGGCGCCGACGCACGAGGACATCGGCCAGCGGCTGGTCGGACGGCTCACGGGCAAGGAGGTCGTCCTCCTCACGCCCGGCACCGTCGGCAGCTACGTCATCGCCCGCGCGCTGGCCCGGGCCGGCGCCACCCAGCCCCTGGCGTTCGCCGAGACGGGCACGCTGCCGTACCTCACGCGCAAGACGGGGCCGGCGGCCGTGGGCGCGCCGGTGCGCGCGGCCAACCTGCCGGTCGGTGTCTTCCCGGCCTCGCGGGCGAAGACAGCGCTGGAGCGGATCCGGGCGCTGTTCCCGGCCGCGCGCCCGTGCGTCGACGCGCTCGACGCCGCGCTGACCAACGTGGGGCCCGTCATTCACCCGGCGCTCGTCCTCGTGAACGCGGCCTCGATCGACGCCGGGAAGTTCGACATCCACGCCGCCGGCACCTCGCCGAGCGCGCGGCGGCTCATCGACGCGGTGGACGCCGAGCGCGTGGCCGCCCGCACCGGCATCGGCTATCCGGCGCCTCACTACGAGATGGCCACGTACTACGACGAGGCGCGCGCCGCCGAGGGCCTCTACGGCGCCGGCGCCCGGCAGAAGGTGGTCGCCAGCGGCCTGTGGAGCGAGGTGCTCAGCTACGAGCATCGCTACGTCAGCGAGGATGTCGTGCTCGGCCTCACGCTGCTCGAGTCAGCCGGCCGCCTCGGCGCCGTGCCGACCCCGGTCATCTCCGGGCTGCTCGGCGTGTTCGGCGCGCTGCTGGGCCGCGATCTCGCCGGCGGCCGCGCGCTCGATCACCTCGGCCTCGGCGACCTCACGCGACGCGAGGTGCTCACGTTGTTCGACGAGGGATGGCAGTCGCCCGCGTGGTCGCGGGTGATCCGATGAGCACGCCTGTGATCGAGGGGCGCCACGGCTCCGCCGGGGTGCCCCGAGCGCTGGGGGGTGTGGGGGGCCATGTCGGGGCCCCCCACGTAAACACATGACCGTGTCCATCGACAACGACGGCCGCGGTGGCGTCACCATCGGCGGCGCGCGCTACCTGCTCATCCGCCCGGAGACGCTGGCGGCCGTGCAGAAGGCGATCGAGGCTGCCCTCGGCCCGCGCGCGGGCGAATGCCTGGCCGCCGGTGGCCGCGCCGGCGGCGCCCGTGCGACGGTGACGCTGACCGGGACCACCGAGGAGCGCGCGCGCCAGCTGGCCGCGACCGGCGCCGCGATCGGCTGGGGCCAGTTCACGCTCGAGCGTCTCACCAGCGACGGTCTCGTCGTCACCGTGCGGCGCTCGCCGTTCGCCGAGGCATACGGGCCGTCGCCGGCTCCGGTGTGTCATCTCACACGCGGCGTGCTGGAGGCCCTCGCCGGCGTCACGCTGGGCCGGCGCGCGCAGGTGACCGAGACGCTCTGCGCGGCGATGGGCGCCGAGCACTGCCGCTTCGAGGCCCGACCCGCGTGAGCGGTGCCGCGCTGATCCACGTGCCCCATGTCCCCCCCGGTTCGCGCCAGGCGGCCGGACCGTGAGCACCTCCGCGGTGGTTCACGTGCTCGTGTCGGGGCTGGCGACCGGCTCGATCTACGCGCTCATGGCCCTGAGCCTGGTGATCGCCTTTTGGAGCATGGGGGGATCGAGGCGACCCCCCCATGTCCCCCCCGGTTCGCGCCAGGCGGCCGGACCGTGAGCACCTCCGCGGTGGTTCACGTGCTCGTGTCGGGGCTGGCGACCGGCTCGATCTACGCGCTCATGGCCCTGAGCCTGGTGATCATCTATAACGCCACGCGCACGCTGAACTTCGCGCAGGGCGAGATGCTGATGGTGTCGACGTTCGCGGGCTGGGCGGCCCAGCGCGCGTTCGGGCTGCCGCTCGGCGTGACGCTGGTCGTCGCCGTTCTGGCCGGAGGGCTCCTGGCGTTCCTCGTCGAGCGGCTCCTGATCCGCCGGGCGATCGGGGCCACCCACTGGGACGTGCTGATCATCACGGTGGGGCTCTCCCTCGTGCTGCGCGCCGGCGCCGGGCTCGCGTGGACGCACGACGAGTTTCCCTTTCCGTCGTTCTTCCCGAACCGGCCGATCACGGTGGGGCCGGTCCGGCTGGCCCCCGTCTCGCTCGGCATCATCGGCGGCTCGCTGGCGCTGATGCTCGTGCTCTATGCGGTGTTCGCCTGGACCCGGCTGGGCCGGGCGATGCGGGCGGTCGCGCAGAACCAGCGGGCGGCGCGCCTCATGGGCATCAGCGTGGAGCGCGTGTACTCGGCGGCCTGGGTGCTGGCGGCCATGGTGGGCGCGATCGCCGGCGTGCTGGTGGCGCCGGTCATCTTCCTCTCGACCCGGATGGGCCTGGTCGTCATCAACGGCTTCACGGCGGCCGTGCTCGGCGGCTTCGGCTCGATGCCGGGCGCCGTCGTGGGCGGCATGCTGCTCGGCGTCCTGGAAAACCTGGCGCCGCTCTACCTGCCGTCCGGGATCCGCTACTCGGTGCCGTTCCTCGCGCTGATCGCGATCCTGCTCGTGCGGCCGGCCGGACTGCTCGGGCGCGTCGAGCGGAGAAAGGTGTGAGCGCGCGCTGGCCCCTGGCCGCGCTGGCTGCCCTCGTCGCCGCGTGGCCGTGGCTGGCCTCCCGCTATCTCGTCTTCCTGGCCAGCCTGATCCTCGTCAATGCCGTCGTCGCCATCGGTCTGAATCTCCTCTCCGGCTACACGAACCAGCTCTCGTTCGGTCACGCCGGCTTCCTCGCGATCGGCGCCTATACCGCTG
>VBPC01000281.1 GCA_005887895.1 Candidatus Rokuibacteriota bacterium | reverse complement strand
TAGGCTCTGAAGTGCCGGCCGACCGAGACCTCGGCGAACCGCAGCGCCATCAGGAGCCCGACGCCGATCGGCGGCAGGAAGAGGCCGATGCCGACGGCGGCCGTCAGCACGATGTTGAAGTGGATGGGATGGATGCCGATCTTCCTGGCGACGGGAAAGACCACCGGCACCAGCACCACGGCCGCCGGCAGACCCTCCAGCACCATCCCGAAGAGCACCACGATGAGCGACACCGCGAACAGGAACAGCCACGGCGTGGTCTCGAGCGGCTGCAGCAGCTCGCCCAGCATGGCCGGCACGCCGAGCATCCCCATCAGGAACTGGTAGACGCTGGCGACCGCCAGCAGAAAGACCACCGCCGCCGTGAGCAGCGCGCTCTCGTGCACGAGCCTCAGCATCTCGCGCAGGGTGACGTTGCGGTAGTAGAGGAGCGCGGCGCCGACCGCGTAGAAGGCGACCAGCGCGCCGGCCTCGGTCGCGGTGAACACGCCGAAGAAGAAGCCGAGCACGATGAGGATCGGCACCACCATCGGCACCAGGGAGGCCCGGACGGTCGCCCCGAACTCGGCGAGGGTCGGCCGCCGGTCCTTCGGCCAGTGCAGGCGATGGGCCTGGACGAGGATGACGACGGTCAGGCAGGCGGCGGTGACCGCGGCCGGAATGAAGCCGCCCAGGAAGATCGCCACCACCGACGTGTCGGTGACCTGGCCGAGCACGATCATGAAGATCGCCGGCGGCACCAGGATGCCCATGGCGGTGGCCGAGGCCACCAGCGAGGCCGCGTGCTCGCGCGCGTAGCCGGCCCGGAGCATCGGCGGCGTCAGCATCGCGCCGATCGCGGAGACGTCGGCGATGGTCGAGCCGGAGATGCCGGAGAAGAAGTACTCGGCCAGCACCACGGAGATGCCGAGCCCGCCGCGCACCGAGCCGACCAGCGCCCGCGCCAGGTCGACGAGCGCGTACGACATCCCGCAGCGTTCCATCAGGCTGCCGGCGAACACGAAGGTGGGAATCGCCAGCAGCACCCAGCTCTGCGAGCCCGCCACCAGGCTGGACGGCAGCTTCTGCAGCGAGAAGTTGCCGACGACCAGGCCGGCGAAACCGGCGATGCCGAGCGCGAACACGATCGGCAGCGACAGCAGCGTGAGGACGAGGAACGTGAGGCCGACGGCGCCGACCAGCACGCTCAGCGCTCCGTCGCCGCGCCGGGCGAGACGCCGCGCCAGAGGTCGGCCAGCGCGGCCACGCTGTAGACGACGATCAGGATCCCCCCGACGACCGACGAGAGATAGAGCCAGCGGAGGTTCAGATCGAGCGCCGGCGAGTAGGACTGGCTGTTGAGCTCGCTGACCTGCCAGCCGAACACGGCCAGCAGCAGGCCGAAGCCGATCAGCAGCGCGTAGTGGCCCACGGCGACGGCCCGGCGGAGCCCGGCCGGGAAGCGCTCGGTCACGATGTGCACGGCGAAGTGCGTGCCTCGCCGGATGCCGACCGCCGCGCCGATGAACGTCAGCCACGCCAGCGAGTACTCGCCGATCTCCTCGACCCAGAAGAACCGCACGCTCGGCAGGTCGAACCTCGCCGACACCCAGGTCACGACGTAGCGCAGGAAGACGCCGACCAGCATGTCGGTCATCGCGATCAGCATCAGCACGGTGACCGCGACGGGCGGCAGCCAGCGGAGCGCGCGGACGAGGGCCACGGGGGACGCGCTCAGAAGACGAACGGCGTCGGCAGCGGCGGCCGGCCGAACGGCCGGCCCCCGCGGATCGTCAGCCACGGCACCAGCTTCTTCGTTCCGCTGCGCTTGTTGTTGCGCGTGTCCACGAACTCCACGGGCTCGTCGACCAGCTCCATGAGCGCGAGGTCGGCCGGGGCGCCGACAGCCAGCGTCCCGAGGCCCGGCGCAGCGTCGGATAGCCCGGCGTGTTGATGCTGACCGAGTGGATGTCGCTGGAGATCGTGTCGGGCGGCAGGCCCTGCTGCATGGCCGGCTCGCACACCGTGAAGTCGAAGCTGCCGCCGCCGTGGCCGACGTCGATGACGACACCGCGTTGCTTGGCGGCCCGGGCGGCGGGCAGCAGCGTTCCGTTCTGCACGGTGTTGTTGCCGGCCCCGCTGTAGGCGTGGGTCAGGATGTCGCCGGGCCGCAGCAGGTCGAGCAGGTCGGCGAGATTGCCCGGCGCCGCTCCGATGTGGCACATCACGCGCGCGCCCGTGCCGGCCAGCTCGGCGGCGCGGATCGCGCGGCGCAGCGGCTCCAGCCCGTTCTGGCCGACCACGCTGTCGGTGATGCGCACCTTCACGCCGAGCACGACGTCGGGATTCTCGGCCACGACCTTGGCGCAGCCCTCGACGTTGGCGTAGTCGATGTTCAGCATCTCGCCCGGCGCCAGCCCGCCGGCCAGGCCGATCGAGGCGATGTGCACGAACGCGTAGAGCCGCGTCCGCGACTGCGCCAGCGTCAGGTGGCGGAACACGCCCCAGGTGTGCCAGCCGGCGTCGCCGGCCGACACCGCCGTCGTCGTGCAGGTGATCGGCACCAGCTCGTCGGCCGGCAAGCCGAGGCCGAGATGCGGGCAGAGGTGCGTGTGGAGGTCGATGAGCCCCGGCGTCACCAGCCGGCCGCCGGCGTCGATGCGCTGGACGGCGCGCTCGGCCGGGATGCCGACCGCGACGGCCGCGACCTGCCCGTTCTTGATGCCGATGTCGAACTTGCCGCGCAGCCGCTGGCTGGGATCCAGCACGTTGCCGTTGGCGACGACCAGCTCGTACTTGAGCCCGGGATCGGCGGGATCGAAGCCGCGCGGCGCCGGGGCGCCGGTCGCCTGCGCCAGCACGACGGGCGCCTGCGCGTGGGCGGGACCGGCGAGCGCGCCGCCGGCGACCGCGCTGCCGGAGACGAGAAAATCGCGGCGCGACAGGTCCATGGGTGCGGCCGGATTCTAGCAGACGGCTGCTTGACAACGGGCGACGATCGCGCGAACGTCGCCGGGCCGACAGGAGGCCCGCATGAGCCGAGTCCAGCGCAGCGTGGCGTGGGTGGCGGTCGTGGTCGCGCTCGTCCTGCTCGCCGGCGGCCCGCGCCCGGCGCCCGGGCAGAGCAAGCCGGCGCCGCGCAAGCTCGACCTGGCCCACATCATCGCGCCCCCCGAGTCCGGCGCGCTCGGCTTCAAGTACCTCGCCGAGGAGGTGACCAGGCGCTCCAACGGCACGCTCAACGTCGTCTTCCACGGCGGCACGCTGCTCTCCAAGGAGCTGGAGATCATGGACGCCGTGAAGTCCGGCAACATCGCGCTGGGGGCGCCGGCCGGCGCCGCCTGCACGGTGTTTCCCGAGATGTGCGTGTTCCTCACGCCCTACCTGGTCCGCGACTACAACCACGCCTACGCGATGTTCAACGGCGAGATCGGCAAGAGCCTCGACGAGACGTTCCAGAAGAAGTACAAGGTCAAGGTCGTCTTCTTCTACGACTACGGCTTCCGGCACTTCTGGAACAACCGCCATCCGATCACCACGCCGGCCGACCTCAAGGGCCTCAAGATGCGCGTGCAGCAAGGCCGCGTCTTCGCCGACACCGTCAACGGGCTCGGCGCCAGCGCGGTGCCGATGCCGTGGGGCGAGGTCGTCCCCGCCGCCCAGCAGGGCGTCATCGACGGCGCCGACCTGCCGATCTACAACATCAATGCGCTCAAGGTCTACGAGGTGTCCAAGTACGTGTCGATGACGTTCCACAACTACGGGCCCACGCTGCTGGTCATGAACCTCGACGTCTGGAAGAGTCTCACCCCCGAGCAGCAGAAGCTCTTCGTGGAGGTCGGCCGGGAGGCGCAGAAGAAGATCCGCGAGCTGACCGAGAGCGTGGACAACCTCGCCAAGGCCAAGGAGATCCTGGAAGCGAAGGGCATGAAGGTGAACGCCGCCGACGTGGCTTCCTTCCGCAGGGTGGCGGAGGACAAGATCTGGCCGGGCTACAAGCAACAGTACGGAGAGCTCTGGGACCGGGTCGTCAGCGCGAAGTAGTGCGCGCCGCGCTCGCGCTCGCCGCGGTCGGGCTGGCGCTGGCGGGTCCGGCCGCCGCCGCCGAGTGCCCGCCGCCGCGGGCCGTCACCGCCACGGTCCTCGGCATGAAGTACTGCGCCGATCCCGCGTTCGGCGCCGTCATCGCCGAGCGCGTCCAGAAGATCCGCGCGGACGTGCGCGCCCAGCGCCAGGCCGGCCGGCTCGTCGTCTACGCCAGCACGCCGATCAGCCCGCGCGGCGGCGGCGACACCACGGTCAATCTCGGCGTCGCCGCCTCGGTGAAGGCCCGTCTCGAGAAGGAATACGGCGGCGCCGTGTGGGTACTCGACCCCGGCGCCTACCAGCTGCCCGACACCAACGGCCGGGCCGCCGGCGGCGGCGACTACATGGTCATGTGGACGGAGATCCTCGGCGGCGAGGACGGCGGCGGCCGCGACTTCGACATGGTGCACTTCACCGGGCCGGGCGACATGCGCGCGTTCTTCGGCTGCGGTCGCGAGGACGTGAGCGGCTGCGTCGCCCGTCACCCGGCGGCCGTGGCGATCGCCGATCCCGCGCGGCGCCAGGCGTTCGTCCGTTACTACACGCTGCGGGCGTCGAGCGCCTACTCGACGGGCGCGCACGACGAGTGGAACATCGTGGTGAAGGTCAACCGCAAGCGGCCCATCGGCGACCAGGTGGCGGTGTTCTTCGACGGCCGGGCGGTGTCGCCGGCCGAGATGGACGCCGAGATCGCCCCCGGCTACGAGGTGCGCTGAGTGCCCCGCTGGCTGACCGCGCTCGGAGCGGCCGGGCTGGCCGTGACGGCGTTGAGCGCCACGCCCGGCGTCGGGGCCGAGAGCCTCAACGCCTACGCGATCTGGCCCGAGAACTGGGCGCGGCCGATGCTGCAGGAGTTCGAGAAGGCGACCGGCATCAAGGTGAACTTCGTGCGCTTCTCGTCCGGCGAGGCGCTGGCGCGCCTGATCGCCGAGAAGAACACGCCACGGGTGGACGTGCTGTTCGGCGGACCGGTGGAGACGTTCGCGGCGGGGGCGAGGGAGGGCATCTTCGAGCCCTACCAGCCGCCCGCGGCGGCGGGGCTGCCGGCGCGCTTCAAGGCGGCCGACGGCAGCTGGACGGCGATCGCCGACGACCCGCTGGTGTTCATGAGCAACAGCCGATTCCTGAAGGACAACCGCCTCGAGCCGCCCGCCTCGTGGGAGGACCTGCTCGATCCGCGCTACAAGAACATGCTGCAGATGGCCGATGCGCGGACCTCCGGCACCGCCGTCACGCGGATCTTCTCGATCCTCGAGGTCAACGGCCGCGACGAGACGAAGGCCTTCGAGTACATGAAGAAGAAGCGCCGCAACGTGCAGCTCTACACCAAGAGCGGCGGGGGCGGCACGCTGCCGGTCGGCCTCGGCCAGGCGGGCGCCGGGATCTTCTTCATCGTCGACGCCCTCGACACCAAGGCCAAGGGCTACGACGTCACGCTCAGCTTTCCCAAGGAGGGCATCGGCACGTCGGCGGAGGCCATCGCGCTGATCAGGGGCGCCAAGAACCCGGCGGCGGCCCGGAAGCTGATCGACTGGGCGACCTCGCCGGCGATGCAGCGCCTCTACGCCACCCACAAGATCAACTTCGTCCCGGCGCATCCGGAGGTGCCGATCGAGCCGGGGCTGGCCGCGGTGCTCAAGGGCGCGAAGATCTTTCCCATCGACGAGGCCTACGCCGGCGCCAACCGCAAGCGCATCGTGGAGCGCTGGGTGAACGAGGTGCTCAATCTCAAGGAGTGACGTCACGTCCCCGCTGCGGCGGGACCCGGCCCTCCTCGTCACCGTGCTCGTGCTGTGGGCGCTGCTCGCCCTCTTCGTGGTCTTCCCGCTGGGCGCGCTGGTGGCCCGGGCCTTCTTCGACGGCGGCCGCTTCGCCCCCGGCGCGCTGCTGGCGATCGCGCGCGACCCCAATCACCTGCGCGCCTTCGGCAACAGCCTGCTGCTCGGCGCGCTGGTCGGCGTCGCCGGCACCGCGCTCGGCTTCCTGTTCGCCTTCACCGCCGTGCGCGTCGGCCTGCCGCGGGGCTGGAGCGCGGTCCTCGACGCGGCGGCGCTGCTGCCGCTGGTCTCGCCGCCGTTCACCACCGCGATCGCGATCATCTTCTCGTTCGGGCCGCGCGGGCTCATCACCTGGCACCTCTTCGGCCTGAAGGGCTTCACGGTGTACGGCCTCGGCAGCACGTTCGCCGCCGAGACGCTGACGTACTTTCCGCTCGCCTACCTGACGCTCAAGCCCGTCCTGGCCGCCCTCGATCCGAACGTGGAGGACATGGCGTTCAGCCTCGGCAGCTCGCGCCGGCGCGTCTTCCGCACGGTCACGCTGCCGCTGACGGTGCCCGGGCTCGGCAACGCGTTCCTGCTCGTCTTCGCCGCCTCGCTGGCCGACTTCGCCACGCCGCTGATCCTCGCCGGCAACGACTTTCCGGTGCTCCCGACGCAGGCCTATCTGCAGATCACCGGCCTGTTCGACTTCAAGGGCGGGGCCGTGCTCTCGTTCGTGCTGCTGGTCCCGGCGTTCGTCGTGTTCGTGCTGCAGCGCGCCTGGGTCGGCCGGCGCTACTACGTGACGATCGGCGGCAAGACGGGCGCCGAGACGGCGGTGAAGAGCGTGGCGGGCTGGGCGCGCTGGCCGCTGCTGGCCGGCTGCCTGGCGGTGGCGGCGGTGATCGGCTGGTTCTACGCGCTGCTGGCCTACGCCTCCGTCGTCGTCGCGCTGGGCGCCAACCACGCGTGGACGTGGGTCCACTACCGCGTGATCTTCACCGAGGGCCTGAAGGCCATTCGCGACACGCTCGTCATCGCCGGGCTCGGGATGCCGCTCGGCGGCGTCTACGGGATCCTGCTCGGCTACCTCGTCGCCCGCAAGGCGTTCGCCGGCCGTCGGGCGATGGAGGTGGTCTCGATGGTCAACTACGCGCTGCCGGGGACGATCGTCGGCATCGCCTATCTGATCGCCTTCAACGATCCGCCGCTGGTCCTCACGGGCACCGCGCTGATCCTGGTCGCCTGCTACGTCTTCCGCTACAGCCCGACCGGCATCCGCACGACGGTGGCGCTCCTGCAGCAGATCGATCCCGGCCTGGAGGAGGCCTCGCAGTCGCTGGGGGCGGGGAGCGCGCGCACGTTCTGGCGGATCACGCTGCCGCTCCTCGTGCCGGCCTTCTTCGCCGGCCTCGGCGTGGTGTTCATCCGCTCGATGACGGCGATCAGCGCGACGATCTTCCTGATCTCGATCAACTGGACGCTCATCACCGTGCGCATCCTCGAGAACATGACCGAGCTGTCGCTGGGCCCGGCGGCGGCGTTCTCGATGCTGGTGGTGGCCATCGTCTTCGTCGTCATGGCGGCGCTGAGCCGGCTCCTGCGCCGGTTCCGGACGCCGGGTCGGGTGATGGTCGCCGGCCTGCTGGGCGGATGATGGCCGCCGCCGGCATCCGCCTCGAGCGGCTGACCCGGCGCTTCGCCCACCGCGTGAAGGGCGAGGTCTACGCCGCCCGCGACGTGAGCCTGACCGTCGCGCCCGGCGAGCTGGTCACGCTGCTCGGGCCGTCCGGCTGCGGCAAGACGACGACGCTGCGGATGATCGCCGGCTTCGAGCGTCCCGACGCCGGCCGCGTCCTCATCGGCGAGGAGGACGTCACCGGCCTGCTGGCCAACCGGCGCAACATCGGCTTCGTCTTCCAGAACTACGCGCTCTTTCCGCATCTGACGGTGTTCGAGAACGTCGCCTACGGCCTGCGCGTTCAGCGCCTGGCCCAGGATCGGATCGCCGCCGCCGTCGGCGAGGTGCTGGCGCTGGTCGGGCTCGCCGGCTACGAGCGCCAGTTCCCGCAGCAGCTCTCGGGCGGCGAGCAGCAGCGCGTCGCCCTGGCGCGGGCGATCGTCACCCGCCCACGCGTGCTGCTCTTCGACGAGCCGCTGTCGAACCTCGACGCGCAGCTCCGGGTCCGCATGCGCGCGGAGATCCGTGCGCTGCAGCAGGCGCTGTCGATCACCGCCATCTACGTCACGCACGACCAGGAGGAGGCGATGGCGATCTCCGACCGCATCGCCGTCATGAGCCGCGGCACGATCGTGCAGGAGGGGACCGCGGAGGCGCTCTATCGCCGGCCCGCCTCGGAATTCGTCGCGCGCTTCATCGGACGCGTGAATCTCGTGCCGGCGCGCGTCGTGGCCGCCGGCGGCGGCCACGTCGAGGTCGAGGTCGGCGACCATCGGCTGCGCCTCGCCGGCGTCGAGGCCGCGGCGGCCTCCGGCGAGAAGGTCCGCCTGGTCGTGCGGCCGGAGGCGGTCGCGCTGGCGCCGGCCGGCGGCGACGGACTGGCCGGCGTCGTGCGCACGCGCGTGTTCCTCGGCGAGAAGGTCGAGTACCAGGTGGGCGTGGGCGACGACACGCTGCAGGTGACGCGCTACGCCGGCGCGGCCGACGCGGCGTTCACGCCCGGCACCGTGGTCACGGTCCACCTGCCGACGGCCGGCGTCGGTCTCCTGCCGGCCGGCGCGTGACCGCCCGCTGGCTCACGCTCGCCCCGGCGCTGCTGCTGGCGGCTCAGCTTCCGCTCGGCGCCGGACCCGAGGTCCACGGCGAGCGCGACGTCTTCGCGGGGCCAGGCGTCGCGCTGGTGTGGGCCGTGCTGCGCGGACCGTCCGACGAGGCCACGCAGGTCGTGATCCGGGTCGTCCTCGCCGCTACGGCGGCAGGCCCGTCGCCGTACGCCTACGTCCGGCTGTACGGGATCGATCCGTTCAGCGGTGCGCGACACGTGATGCTACCGGGCGGCCGCGTGCCGACGACCGCGGATCTCCGAACGCCGCGCTCCACGTTCGCCGATTTCCCGCGGCGCGAGATCCGCCTCTATCGCACGCAGGAGGCGTGGAGCGCCGACGTCCCGGCCCTGACCGTCTACTACCTCGGCGTGCCCGACACCACGCCGGAGTTCGTCGCCGAGCCGGCGCTGACGGCCTACCTCGACGGCGCCGCGCACCGGGCCGGCGCGCTCAGCCCTTCAGCCCGCTGAGCCGCACGCCCTCGACGATGCGGCGGTTGGCGACGACGAAGACGACCAGCAGCGGCACCGCGCTCAGCGCGGCGCCGGCCATGATCGGCCCGTAGGACTCCGCCGCGTAGGCGCCGCGCAGCAGCGCCAGCGCGACGGGCAGCGGAAACATCTCGGGCCGGTTCACGGCGATCAGCGGCCACAGGAAGTCGTTCCAGGCCGAGCGGAACGCGAAGATCGCCAGCGCCGCCAGCACCGGCTGCGAGAGCGGCAGCACGATGCGCGTGAAGACCTGCCAGGCGTTGGCGCCGTCGATGCGCGCGGCGTCCTCCAGCTCGCCCGGCATCGTCAGGAAGAACTGGCGCAGCAGGAACACCCCGAACGCGAACGTGGTCGCCGCCTCCGGCACGATGAGCCCCTGGTAGGTGCTCAGCCAGCCCAGCCGCTGGATCAGGACGTAGAGCGGCACCAGCACGACGGCGTTCGGGATCATGAGGCTGCCGACCAGCACGGCGAAGACCAGGTGACGGCCGCGAAAGCGCATGCGGGCCAGCGGGTAGGCGGCCATCGCGGCGGTGAGCACGACCAGGGCCACGGTGCCGAGCGCGATCACCAGGCTGTTGAGAAACGCCCGGCCGATACGGGCGGTGCGCGAGCTGCTGAAGAGCACTTCCCGGTAGTGCTCGGTGGTGGCCGGCCACGGGATCCACTCCGGCGGCAGGCGCACGATGTTCTCGGTCGGCTTGAGCGACGTCACCACGACCCACACGATCGGCAGCAGCCACAGCACCGCCAGCGCCAGCAGCGCGAGCGTGAGCGCGAGGCCCTCGGCGTCGCGGCGGCGGCGCGGCCCCGTCGCCATCTCAGAACTCGGTGTGGCCGCGCAGCAGCCGGAACTGCAGCACCGAGAAGACCAGCACGATGGCGAACAGCACCCACGCCATCGCCGAGGCGGCGCCGAACTGGAAGAAGTTCTGGAACGCGGTCTCGTAGAGATGCTGGACCACCGTGCGGGTGGCGTCGCCGGGGCCGCCGCCGGTGAGCACGAAGACCTGGCCGAAGAGCTGGAACGAGCCGATGACGTGCGTCACGACGACGAAGAGCAGCACCGGGCGCAGCAGCGGCACCGTGATCGTCCAGAAGCTCCGCCAGCCTCCGGCGCCGTCGAGCGCGGCCGCCTCGTAGAGATCGCGCGGAATGTCTTGAAGTCCGGCGAGGTAGACGACCAGGTAGTAGCCGGTCACCCACCACACGGTCGTCGCGATGATCGCCCACATGGCCGTCTGCGGATCGGCCAGCCACGAGCGCGCCGGGACGCCGAGCGTGCGCAGGTAGTAGTTGAAGGGCCCGACCACGGGGTCGAGCAGCCACAGCCAGGCCAGCCCCACGGTGACGACCGACAGCGTGAACGGAAAGAAGAACAGGCTGCGGAGGACGTTGCGGAGGCGACCGCGGTTGAGGGCCAGGGCCAGCAGCAGCGGGACGGCGAGGACGGGCAGCGTGCTGGCGACGGTGTAGAACGCCGTGTTGCCGAGGCTGACGTGAAAGCGCGTGTCGTCGGCGAGGCGCGCGTAGTTGGCGAGGCCGACGTACTGGTAGCTCGCGCGGCCGAGCCGGGCGTTGGTGAGCGACAGCCGCAGGCCTTCCAGCAGCGGATAGAGCCGGAACGCCGCGAACAGCAGCAGGCCCGGCGCCAGAAAGAGGTACGGGGTCACTCCGGCAGCGCGTTGATCTGGCGGGCGAGATCCTCCATCGCGGCCTTGGCCGGCTTCTGACCGGTGTAGACGCTCTCGATCACTGGACGGGTCAGGTTCTCGGCGGCCACCCACTTCGGCGTCGGCTGGCCCACCTGCCAGTTGGCGCCTTGCGCCAGCAGCGTCTTGAGCACCGGGTCGCCGGTGACGCGCGGATCGCCGTGCGCCTTGCGGCTGGCCGAGACCTGACCCGCCTTGAGCGTCCACTCGGCGACGTGGTCGGTCATCCAGCGCACGTGCGTCCACGCCGCCTCGCGCCGGGTGCGGTCGGCCGTCTTCGGCTTCGGGAAGCTGTACTGATGCGGCATCGCCCACACCACCGGCTGCTTGAAGAGGCGCGGCAGCGGCGCGACGGAGAAATCGACCTTCGCCTCGCGCAGGCCGGTGAAGTTCCAGGAGCCGGCGATCCACATCCCGAGCTTGCCGGCGATGAACGCATCGCGGCAGTTGGCGTTCGCGGGCGGCGCGATCTTCAGCGCGTTGCCGAGCCCGCCCCAGAACTCGGCGACCTCGACCGCCGCCGGCTCGGCGAGCGCCGCGTGCTTCAGGTCGGCGGCGTAGATGTTGGCGCCGTTCTGCCAGAGCAGGTTGTGGAAGCCCCAGGTGTAGCGGCCGGGGTTGCTGGTCCCGATGGCGAAGCCGAACGTGTCGCCCCGGGCCATCTTCTTCGCCATCGTCACCAGCTCGTCGCGGCTGCCGGGCACCCGCGGCTTGCCGTCGGGGCCGGCCAGAGCCGCCTCCTTCATGACCTTCACGTTCAGATAGAGGATGTGCTGCGGCACGTCGAGCGGCAGCGAGTAGCGCTTGCCCTGGAACACGCCGCCCTGCCACGTCGCCGGCAGGTAGTCGTCGCCGCGGAAGCCCTTGCCGGCGAGCGTGGCGTCGTCGATCGCTTCCAGAACGCCGTCGCTGGCGAAGTGCGGCACCTCCACGGTGTGGATCAGCGCCAGGTCCGGGCCCTCGCCGGCCGGCACCGCGACCTGCAGCTTCGCGTAGAGCTCGGCCCACGGGATCCGCTGCTGCTCGATCTGGATGCCGGTGTCGCGCGTGAAGCGATCGATCAGCTCGTCCATCACCTTGCCGTCGGCGCCGGTCAGCCCGTTCCAGTAGGTGAGCGTGGTCTTGGGCTGCGCGACGGCGCCGCGCGGCCACGCGGCCGCCGCCGCCGTGGCGGTCACGCCTCCGAGGAACCGGCGACGGCTCACGGCGCTATGGGCACGGGTCATGGGGCGTCCTCCGGGCGCGAATCTACGGCCGCCCCCCGGACGTGTCAACCAGGGTGCCCTACGCTAGACTGCGCGGCATGAATCGCATCGGCATCGACCTGCACCGCCGCCTCGGCACCGTCGACCGTCGCATCTTCGGGCAGTTCATCGAGCACCTCGGCCGCTGCATCTACGGCGGCGTGTACGAGGAGGGCTCGCCGCTCAGCGACGCGCGGGGCTTTCGTCGCGACGTCCTCGAGGCTGCCCGGCCGCTGCGCTTTCCGGTGCTGCGCTGGCCGGGCGGCAACTTCGTCAGCGGCTACCACTGGCTCGACGGTGTCGGGCCCCGGGACGCGCGGCCTCGCCGCACCGACCTGGCGTGGTACGCCGAGGAGTCGAACCGCTTCGGGACGAACGAGTTCATCACCTACTGCCGCGAGCTCGGCACCGAGCCGTTCATCTGCGTGAACATGGGCTCCGGCACGATGGACGAGGCCCAGGCGTGGGTGGAGTACTGCAACTCCACCGGCGACACGTCGTGGGCGAACCTGCGACGCCAGCACGGCCACCCCGAGCCCCACCGCGTGCGCTACTGGGGCCTCGGCAACGAGATGTACGGCGGCTGGCAGATCGGCAACATGAACGCCCACGACTACGTGAAGAAGGCGCGCGCCTTCGCCATGGTCATGAAGCGCACCGATCCGTCGATCCAGCTCGTCGGCTGCGGCCAGAACGGCTGGAGCGAGTGGGACGAGATCGTGCTGGGCGGCCTCGCCGAGCTGATCGACTTCCACAGCATCCACCTCTACACCGGAGGCCCCGATCACTACGCGACCGTGTTCCAGTCGCACCAGGCCGAGCGGGCGATCCGCGTCTGCGCGGCGCTGATCGAGCGCGTGCGCCACGCCCAGCGGATCGCCCACCCGATCGCCATCGCCTTCGACGAGTGGAACGTCTGGTGGCGCACCCGCAGCCACGCGGACCGCGTCGGCGGCGTCGAGGAGCGCTACACGCTCACCGACGCGCTGGCGGTCGCCACCTACCTGCACGGCTTCATCCGCCACTGCCGGGTGGTGCGCATCGCCAACTTCGCCCAGCTCGTGAACGCGATCGCCCCGATCTTCACCAATCGCCAGGGCCTGTTCCTCCAGACGATCTATCACCCGCTGCGCCTGTACGCCGAGCACACCCTCGCCGTGGCCCTCGACGTCCACGTCGACGGCGACACGCTCGACCTGGCGCCGGCCCAGGAGGCGGCCACCGGCCGCGTGCACCACGTGAGCGATCTGGGGCCGTTCACGCTGCTGGACGCGGTGGCCTCGTGCGACGAGGCCGGCCGCCAGCTCACGGTCGCCGTCGTCAACCGCGCGCACGACCGCGACCTGCCGGCGACGCTCGAGCTGGCCGGGGGCGTGCTGGACGGCGCGCTGAGCGCCTGGGAGGTGAACGGGCCCGACGTGGCGGCGACGAACTCGTTCGAGACGCCCCGCGCGGTCGACGTGCGGGAGCGCCGGATCACCGCCAAGGGCATGAGGCTCGAGCACGTGTTCCCGGCCCACTCGATCACGGTCCTGAAGGCCGCGACCGGCCTTGACAAGACCTGACCGCCCGTCTGTAATGGCGCGCACGATTCGCGATCCCGACCGCTCGGCAGGGGAGGCCGTCATGTTCCGCACGCTCGTCGCCACGCTCCTGGTGCTCGCCCTGGCCGTGCCGGGCGCCGTCGACGCCCAGGCCAAGAAGCTCAAGATCGGGGTCGTCTTCGACTACACCGGGCCGCTGGCCGGCGGGGGCTCCGACCTGCACGCGCTCGGCGCCAAGATCATGATCGACTACTTCGCCAAGCGGGGCGGCGTCGAGGGCTACGCGATCGAGGCACTCTACGCCGACGCCCAGAGCAAGCCCGAGGTCGCCATCAACGAGGCGGTGCGGCTCATCGAGCAGGAAAAGGTCGACATGCTGCTCGGCTTCTACTCCTCCGCCCAGTGCGTGCCGGCGGCGGCCCGCATCGAGCAGCTCCGGAAGTTCATGTGGATCACCACCTGCATCTCGTCGGCGGTGCTGGAGAACCGGCACCTGAAGTACGTGTTCCGCACGCAGCCGAGCGGCCGCCAGTTCGGGCTCATGTCCACCGATTTCCTCGCCCAGAACGCGAAGGCCAGGCTCGGCAAGGACCCCAAGGACCTCCGCATCGCGATCATCCACGAGGACGGCGCCTACGGCGTCGACGTCTCCAAGGGCAACGAGGAGGGCGCGAAGAAGGCCGGCTTCAACGTGGTGCTCAAGGAGGGCTACGCGGCCACGGCGCCCGACCTGGCGCCGCTGGTGACCAAGCTCAAGCGCGCGCGCCCGGACGTCATCTTCCACACCGGCTACAACCCCGACATCACGCTGTTCCTGCGCCAGGCCCGCGAGCTCGGCCTGCGCTTCAGCGCGCTGATCGGCCACGGCGCCGGCTACGGCGTGTACGACAAGCTCAAGGAGGCGCTCGGCAAGGACGTCAACTACTTCTTCAACGTCGACCCGATCTCGATCTGGCTCACCAACGAGAAGGCGCTGAAGCCGGCGCTGCCGGCGATGATCAAGATGGTCGGCGAGGAGTACGAGAAGGCGCGCCCGGGCACGGTGATCAAGTCGGCCCACGTCGGCATGGCCGCCAGCAACACCTACGTCTTCATGACCGAGGTGCTGCCGCGCGCGATCAAGAAGCACGGCGGCATCGACGCCGAGGCGCTGCGCAAGGCGGCGCTGGAGGTCGACCTCCCCGAGGGCGGCACCATGCTCGGCTTCGGCGTCAAGTTCGAGGGCGAGAGCGCGCCGATGGCCGGCCAGAACGATCGCGCCTTCCCGGTGATCTTGCAGTACGTCGACGACAAGTCCTACGTCGTCTGGCCCAAGAGCCAGCAGCAGCGCGAGCCCGTCCTCCCGCTGCCGGGGACGTCTCCGTACGCCGCCCAGTGACGTGAGCGGGTGCTAGCCGTCGAAGGACTGACGAAGCGATTCGGCGGCTTCATCGCCGTCAGCAACGTGTCGTTCCGTGTCGAGCCGGGAGAGATCCTCGGCCTGATCGGCCCCAACGGCTCCGGCAAGAGCACGATCTTCAACATGCTGGCCGGGGCCCTGACGCCGAACGCCGGCTCCATCCGCTTCGAGGGGCGCGAGATCGCCGGGCTGCCGCCCTACCGCATCATCAACCTCGGTATTGGGCGCACGTTCCAGATCCCGCGGCCGTTCCACCGGCTCTCGCTGGTCGAGAACGTCGTCCTCTCCGGCTTCTACGGCCAGGGCCGGCCCTCGCGCGCGCGGGCGTTCGAGGCGGCCGAGCGCGCGCTGGCGCTGGTCGGCCTGCCGACCGACCGCGCGGCGGTCGTCGACGGCCTCGGCGCCGCCGCGCTCAAGAAGCTGGAGCTCGCCAAGGCGCTGGCCACCGCCCCCAAGCTCCTGCTCGCCGACGAGAGCCTGAGCGGGCTCGACGAGCACGAGATGGACCAGGCCGCCGACCTCCTGCGCCGCATCCGCGGCGAGCTGGGCGTCACGATCATCTGGGTCGAGCACATCATGGGTGTCCTCATGCGCGTCGTCGACCGCGTGATGGTGCTCGATCACGGCGAGAAGATCGCCGCCGGCCTGCCGGCCGAGGTGGCCGGCGATCCGCGCGTGATCGAGGTCTACCTCGGCACCCAGGCCGCGGCGGTGCGGGCCGGCGCATGCTCCAGCTGACCGGCGTCCGGGCCGGTTACGGCAGCTTCCAGGCGCTGTTCGACGTCTCGCTCGAGGTGCGCGCCGGCGAGGCCGTCGGCGTCATCGGCCCCAACGGCGCCGGCAAGACGACGCTGATGCGCGTCATCTCCGGGCTCATCCGGCCGACCGCCGGCCAGCTCACGATGGAGGGCGTCGACGTGCTGGCGACGCCGCCCCACCGCATCGTCGAGCTCGGCATCGCCCACGTGCCGGAGAGCCGGCGCCTGTTCCCGCGCATGACCGTCGAGGACAACCTCAAGATGGGCGGCTTCGCGCCGGCGGCGCGCGCGAAGTTCCGCCAGCGCCTCGCGGTCGTCTACGAGCTGTTCCCCCGCCTGCGCGAGCGCCGCCGGCAGCTGGCCGGTAGCATGTCGGGCGGCGAGCAGCAGATGTGCGCGATCGGCCGCGCCCTGATGTCGGAGCCGAGGCTCCTGCTGCTGGACGAGCCGTCGGCCGGGCTGGCCCCGGTCGTCGTCGACCACGTGTTCGCCTTGCTCGGCACGATCCGCGCCGCCGGCGTCACCGTGCTGATCGTCGAGCAGAACGTCCAGCAGGTGCTGCGCGTCGTCGAGCGCGCGTACCTGCTCAAGGCCGGCCGCATCCGCGCCGCCGGCGCCGCCGGCGAGCTGCTCGACGGCGCCCGCCTCCGCGAGGCGTACCTGGGCGTGTGATGGGCGTCTTCGACATCTACCTGCTGGAGGCGCTGATCAACGGCGTGCTGCTGGGTGGCGTCCTCGCCCTGCTCTCGCTCGGCCTCAACCTCGTGTTCGGCGTCATCGACGTGGTGTGGATCTGCTACGCCGAGCTCATCATGCTCGGCATGTACGCGATGTACTTCCTGGCCAGCGTCTACCACGCGCCGCTGCTGCTGGCGGCGGCGCTCAGCATCGCCGCCGTCGGCGTCCTCGGCGTGCTGCTGCACGTGCTGGTGATCGCGCCGCTGCTGGGGGCGGCGCCGATCAACCAGCTGCTGGCCACCGGCGGCGTGCTGTTCTTCCTGCAGTCGGCGGCCACCATCCTCTTCGGCATCGAGTTCAAGAACCTCGGGCTGCGGCTGCCGGTGCTGAAGGTCGCCGGGATGTTCATCAGCTACTCGCGGCTGCTCGCCTTCGCGGCCGCGCTGATCGGCATGGTGCTCGTCTACCTCTTCCTGTCGCGCACGTACACCGGCGCGGCGATCCGCGCCATCGCCCAGGACCGGCAGATCATGACGCTGATGGGCGTCGACAGCCGGCGCATCTACGTCATCACCTCGGCGCTCGGCGGCGGCCTGGCCGGGCTGGCCGCCTGCCTGCTCGTCCTGCAGTACGACGTGCACCCGTTCGTCGGCCTGTCGTTCGGGCCCATCACCTTCCTCATCTGCGTGCTGGGCGGCCTCGGCAACTTCCTGGGCGGCTTCGTGGCCGCCTTCGTCTTCGCCGAGATCATCTCGGTGGGCGGGCTCTACCTGGACCTCGAGTGGGGCTACGTCTTCGCCTTCGCGTTCTTCATCGCGATGATGTTCGTGCGGCCCCAGGGCCTGCTGGCCCGGCGCTCGTGAGACGGGGGCCGGCCCTCCTCGGCGGCGCCGCGCTGATCGCGCTGCCGTTCGTCTACGCGGCGCCCTATCCGCTGCACATCGCCGTCCTCATCCTGATCTGGTCGTTCGCCTACACGTCGTGGTCGGTGATGGGACGCTTCGGTCTCACCTCGCTGGGCCACGGCGGCTTCATGGGCATCGGCGCCTACGTCACCGCGCTGGCCTGGAACCGGGGCGGGGTCAGCCCCTGGCTGGGGATCCCGCTGGCCCTGGGGGCCGGCGGCCTGCTGGCGCTGATCGTGGCCTATCCGTGCTTCCGGTTCCGGATCACCGGCCACTACTTCGCGCTGGTGACGCTGGCGCTGAGCGGCATCGTGTTGCAGGTGATCACGGCCACCCGCGACTACACCGGCGGCTCGCTCGGGTACACGCCGGAGCGCTACCGCGGCGGCAGCTCGCTCTACGCGCTGCAGTTCAGTGGCAAGACGACCTGGTATCTCATCGCGCTGGGCGTGTGGGCGGTCGGGATCTGGATCTGGCATCGCGTCGATCGCAGCATGCTCCGCTACGCGCTGGAGGCGATCGCCGAGGACGAGGACGCCGCCGCCGCCACCGGCGTCCACGTGACCGCCGAGAAGCTCAAGATCACGGTGCTCAGCGCGGTGATGACGGCGCTGGCCGGCAGCCTCTACTGCCAGTACCAGATGTTCATCTCGCCCGACACGGTCAGCGGCATCGCCGTCTCGCTGCAGATGGTCTTCGCGGTCGTGGTGGGCGGCATCTACGTCGCGCTCGGCCCGACGGTGGGCGCCATCATCACCATTCCGCTGGCCGAGGTGCTGCGCATCTCGTTCGGCACCCGCGCGGTCGGCTGGGACAACCTGGTCTACGGCGTGCTCCTC